>JAYUGX010000087.1:0-1594 GCA_043738215.1 Lacunisphaera sp. | reverse complement strand
CGTCGATCATTGCGGTGAAGAACCAGTGGGCGGAGTTGAGCACGAACGCCTGGAAAATCTGGCCTTTGAACTGGCGGATGGACCACTGGTTAGGGTAGTGGCGCGAGCCGAGGACAAAGTGGTGGGTGCCGGCAATGAGGGGCGCCAGCAGAATCTCATAGTCGGCAAGGTCGTATTCGAGGTCGGCGTCCTGGATCAGCACGACGTCGCCGGTCAGCCGCGCCAGGCCGGCGCGGACCGCATGGCCTTTGCCGCGCGGCTTTTCCTGCAGCACGATTTTCACGCCCGGATGGTGCTGGTAACCGAGCACGATCTCACGCGAGCCGTCGGTGGAGTTGCTCTCGATGATGATGATCTCCAGTTGCCAGCCCTCAATCCGCTTGGCCATGAGGGCGTCGAGTGCGACCTGCACCGTCCCGCGCTCATTGAAAACCGGGACCACGACGGAAAGCGTCGGCCGCGCGGGCAGGGGCGGGAGGGGAAGAGGCCGGCCGGGCTTCATGCTGAAACTCCGCCGGTGGTTGCACGCGGGGCCGGGGCCATCCGCCACAGCCGGATGAAGCCAACCACCAGCAGCAGCAATCCCGCTGCGCCCAATCTGAGCGCGAGGCTGAAAAACTGCGGCCAGTAAGCAAAGGTGATCTCGTGGCGGCCGGCGGTCGCGATGGCCACGCCCTTGAAGGTGTGGTTGACCCGGAAGTAGGGCGCGGGGTTTCCGTCCACCGTGACCTGGAAGTCCTCCGCATAATACGTCTCGGTCAGGACGGCCACACCCGGTCCGGGCGCGTCGACGACGAAAGAGGTGTCATTGCTGGTCAGGCGGTAATTGGTCGCAGCCCGCACGGTGCGGGTGGCGAGGTCCGCCGGCAGGACGGGCGCGTCCGTCTGGCCAATTTGCGTGGCCGCGAACGGGCGGCGATCGCCCTTGCGCACCGACTCGGCAAATTCCCGGGCGGTGGGATATTTTGCCAGGCGGTCGGTGAAGAAGGCCCGCGGCCACGCCGTGGGACTCTCATAGATGTCGAGGTCGAGTTGCTGGAGCAGCTTGAGCCCCGGGTAGGCGACCGGCGGCTTCGCGGGATCGGCGACGTAGTGGGTCACGTTCATCAGGTCATGGGCGGGGATGAGCCGGGGTGCATCCTCCAGCTTGTTGAACCAGTCCCACACCCAGACGCGCTGCAGGCCGAACTCGATCGCCAGCTCCTCATAGTGCCGGCTGCGCAGCGCATCCACGCCATAGAGGCTTTCCCAGCGCAGGGCCGAGTTGTAGGAGGGGAACAGGGCGTTGCCCCAGCCGACCACGCGGCCGGGCTCACGGTGCAGTTGATCAATATAACCCACGCCCGCCGAGGTGGCATGGAGGTCGCAGCGCAAGCCGGGGACAAAGGCGTAATGGTTGAACAAGGTTTCGCCGAACTGGCAGTGCCGCCAGAACAACAGAGGCAGGCCGAGCCCGAGCGCCACCCAGAGCAAACCCGGTCGGGCGAACTGGGCTGCCCAGCGAACCCCCACCGGCAGCGCGACCACGACCAGTGCCAGGGCGGGCGCGTAGCCGTCGAAAAACGGGCTGGTGACCCATCCACGGGTGGTGAAA
>JAYUGX010000086.1:0-10328 GCA_043738215.1 Lacunisphaera sp. | reverse complement strand
AGGGGCGCAGTCTTGCTGCGCCCTGGCCGAGTGCCGTTCTGGAGGGCGCAGCAAGACTGCGCCCCTGCGGGGGAAAAGACGGCGTTGTGCGTGGTGCGCTGCATGTAAATCACCAATCCTTGCCGGTGGTTTTCGGTTTCTGTTGCTGGCCCTGCATGAGCTGCTGGAGCTTGGCGGGGGAATCCTGGCTGCGGACCTGGTCAAGCTTCTGGAGCGGCATGGCGAGCTCGGAGTCCTGCGGCTCGGCGGGCTTCTTGTCCTGCTGGCCGCCGACTTTCTGGGTGCCCGGCTGCGGCGGTGGCTTCTGCTCCTGCTGTTTCTTCATGTCCCCAAAGGCGTCCTGGTTTTGTTTTTTCTGCTGCGGTTCCTGCTGTTGCTGCTCCTGTTTCTGCTGGTCTGACTTTTGCTGGTCCTGGGGAGATTGATTCTGGTCCTGGTTCTGCTTTTGCTGGTCCTGCTTCTTCTGTTCCTCCTTTTTCTTTTCCTCTTCCTTTTTCTGCTGCTCCTCCTGCTTGAGGAGGTCTTCCAAATCCTGGCGGAGGCGCGGCCAGTCCGCGGCCTTGGCGTCGGATTTCTCGCCGAGGTCCACCGCCTGCAGGGCGTCACGGATGACATTCTCGATCGGGTGCTGCTGGGCGGATTTCAGGCGCTGGCCGTAGGTGATGGTGGTCGAGGCCAGCTCGGAGCAATCGCGCGCCGAAAGGCTGTCCTTGTTGGCCAGTCGCTCCACCGTTTTGGTCAGAGGTGCAGCCAAGGTCTCGTTTGAATTCGGTTCAGCGGCGCGCACAGAGGACGGAGAACAGAGGACGGAGGACAGAAGAACCAAGGCCGCGGTGGCAGCCGCCCTCTGTCCTCTGTTCTCCGTATTCCGTCCTCTGGCCCGGCCGAGCGGCAAGGCCCGTTCCTTCGGGCACACCGGAAATTCCGCCCAGAAACTGACCAGCAGCAGCAGCAGGCCGGGTGCGAGAAACCACTGGAAACGCTCGATCAGCCGCGTCGTATTCTTCTCGGCGAACTCGCCTTTCCGGCCCGCCTCGACGGTTTTCCGGAGCAGCGCCGCCAAATCCACCCACGAGCTGGCGTCGGTGTAGGCGCCGCCGGTCACCTGCGCCAGTTCCTGCAAGGTCGAGCTGTTGAGCCGCGACATGACCACGGCGCCGCGCTCGTCCTTGACGAAGCCGCCGCCGGCATCGGGAATGAACGAGCCCTGGGCCGTGCCGATGCCAAGGCCGATGACACGGATGCCCTTCTGCTTGAGCGAATCGGTGAGGCCCTTCCACTCGTCCTCGGTGCTTTCACCGTCGCTCAGGACAATCAGGTAGCGATCGGCGTTGGTGGTGCCGAAGGCCGACATCGAGGCCTCGAGCATGGCCTTGTAGTTCGAGCCGCCCTCCGGGAGGTAGTCCGGGTTCAGCGCGGGCAGGAATTCCCGCAGCACCTCGTAGTCGGAGCTGAGCGGACTTTGCAGGAAGGCGGTGCCGGCGAACAGCACGAGGCCCACGCGCTCGCCCTTCAGCCCGTCGAGCAATGACTGGATGAGCAGCTTGCTGCGGTCGAGCCGCGAGGGCTTCACGTCCTGCACGAGCATCGACCTGGAAAGGTCCACCGCGATGATCACCTCGCGCGACTGGTCGAACACCTGTTCCTCGACGGTGCCCCACTGCGGGCGGGCCAGCGCGATGATGCACAGCGCCAGGCCGAACCAGAGCCAGATGCGCGGGCGCGTCTCGGCGGTCGTGTGCTGGACGCCAAGCGAGACATCGAAGGCGCCGGCCCAGGCGCGGGCGATCTTCGGCCAGTGGGCCGCCACGCGGTTGGTGTGACGCGCCAGCTCCCACGAAAAGAGGAGCACGAGCGGTGCGAGCAGCCAGAGGAGATGCGGCGAGTGGAAGCTCATGGCTTCGCTCCTTCCTGTAGCGGCGCTCTGCGAGCGCCGTCACGGCGGTCATAGACCGCCGCTACAGCTTTGCGGCGGAAGGGCCATTGCGGCGGCAGGGCGAACAGCGCGCCGAGGAAGAGCAGCGCGGCGCCGGGCACGGCGAACCAGGCGAAAAACTCGGTCGTCACCAGGTAGGACTTGGCGGTGAACTCGATCTTCTGTGCTTTGTCGATCGCGGCGAAGGCCTTCTCGACAGTGTCGGAGTCGAAGGCGCGGAAGAATTTGCCCCCGGTGGCGTCGGCGATGGCGCGCAACTGGCCCTCGTCGAGGTCGGAGATCATCCGGCGGTAGCCGATCTTGTTGCCGTTGTCGTCGAACACCGGCATCGGCACGAGACCGTCGCGGCCGGCGCCGATGGTGTAGATGGGCAGGCCGCGCGACTTGGCGATCCCGGTCGCCTGCTCGGGCGTGAGCAGGCCGCGATTGTTGGCGCCGTCGGTCAACAGCACGACAAAGGCGCCCTTGCGCTTGTTGCCCTCCTCGCGGCCGGCCTGCTCGAGCCGCGTGAGCGCCACGCCGAGCCCGTCGCCGATCGCCGTGCCGTCCTCGATCAACCCGATCTTCAAGCGCTCAATCTGCCGGGCGAGCCAGTCGTGGTCGAAGGTCAACGGGGCCAGGGTATAGGCGCGGCCGGAAAACACCACGAGGCCGATGCGGTCGCTGGTGCGCTGGCTGATGAAGGCCTGGATCACGGGCTTGATGGCCTGCAGGCGGTTGATGCGCTCGCCGTCGCGCTCATAATCCTCGGCCAGCATCGAGCCGGAAAGGTCGATGGCGAGCATCAGGTCGTAGCCCTGCTGCTTCACCTCGCGCTTGTCCTCGACCTTGATCGGCCGGGCCAGGGCCACGATGAGCAGGACGAGGCCGGTCAGGGCGAGGGCGGCGGGCCAGCGGGAGGAAGGGATGAGCGACGGCCGGTGCCAGGCCGCGGCAAATGGCACGATGAGCACCGGGGCGCCGCGCCGGCCGCGCACCCAGATGAGCAGCGGCAGGGCGAGCAGCACCAGCAGCCACCAGGGGTCGTGCAGGGTGTAATTGGTGAGCGTCATCAGCGGCGGTGGCGCGCAAACATGCGGGCGTGGAAAAAGCGCACGAGGGCCTCGAGCCGTTCCTCATCGGTGCGGACAACGAGCCGGCTCAGGGGATCGGGGAAGATGGCACGGAACGCATTCTCGCGCTGGTGCACCCAGGCGGCGTGGGCGGCGCGCTGTCCCGACGAGGTGCCGTTGAGCGTGACGAGCCGGCCGGCCATGGGATCATAGGTGGTGAGCGTGCGGTCGGGCGGCAGCTCGCGCTCCCAGGGGTCGTCCACGCGGAAACCCATCGGCTGGTAGCGCCGCGAGAGCACGCTCCAGCCCTCGGGCTCGACGCGCGGAGGGAAATCGCCGAGCCAGATCAGGATGCTGTGGCGCGGCGCGGCCTTGGCGAGGAGACGCCAGGGGACAAACGAAGTTGAAGGTTGAGAGTTGAAAGTTGAAAGATCGGGAGACGGTTGCCCCAGAAGTTGCGCTGCGGCGTGGAGGATCTGGCCGCGGCCTCGCACCGGTTCCTTCAGGGTGTAGCCGGCGGGCGAGGCGTGGAGAAAGCCGACGCGGTCGCGGTTGACGGCGCCGAGCATCATGACGAGGCCGGCCAGCTCGAGCAGCGCCTCGCGCTTGGACTGCGCGCCGGAGCCGAACTGCAGGCTGACGCTGTCCTCGAACAGCAGGAGCAGGGAGACCTCGCGCTCCTCGATGAATTTCTTGCGGTAGGGCTCGCCAAGGCGCGCGGTGACGTTCCAGTCGATGTCGCGAATGTCGTCGCCGAAGGTGTATTTGACAACCTGATCGAACTCCATGCCGCGGCCGCGGAAGGCGGAGCGGTATTCGCCGCTGAGCACGTTCTCCACGGCATGGCGCACGCGCCATTCCAACTGGCGCAAGAGCGCCAGTTGCGAAGTGACGAGTGATGTGTGTTCTGTGGCTGGACTGGGCATAGGGTCGTTCTCTTACTCATTCTCGTTCTTCGTTCTCTCGGAGAGAAGGAGAACGAGTAGGTGAATGAGAACGATTAGACTTTTGCGGGCACCGGCGTGCGGATCAGCACCTGGTCGAGAATCTTGTCGGAGGTGAGGCCCTCGGCCTCGGCTTCGTAGGTGAGGCCGACCCGGTGACGGAGGGCGTCGTGGAAAATCTCCTGTACGAGGGCCGGCGAGACGTAGTCCTGGCCGCGGAGCCAGGCGAGGGCGCGGCCGGCCTGGAAGAGGGCGAGCGAGGCGCGGGGCGAGGCGCCGAAGTTGAGCAGGCGCTTCGAGGTGCCGCCCTCGGCCTGGGCCGCGAGGTCGCGCGAGCCGCGCACGAGGGCGAGGATGTAGGCCTGCACGGCAGGCGAGACATGGATGGCGTCGACCTGGACACGGAGCTCGAGGAGCTCGGCGCCGCTGGAGACGGCCTTGAGTTCGGGTTGCCGGGTGACCTGGCCCCACATTTCCATCATCGCGGATTCCTCGGGGGCGGAGGGGTAGTCAACGAGCAGCTTGAAGAGGAAGCGGTCGGTCTGCGCCTCGGGCAGCGGGTAGGTGCCCTCCTGCTCGACCGGGTTCTGCGTCGCCATGACGAAGAAGGGCCGCGGGAGCTTGTGCGAGCCGCCACCGATGGTGACCTGCCGCTCCTGCATGGCCTCGAGGAGGGCGGACTGCACCTTGGCCGGGGCGCGGTTGATTTCGTCGGCGAGGACAAGGTTGGCGAAGATCGGGCCCCTGTGGGTGGTGAACGCGCCGTCCTTGGGCGAGAAGATCATCGTGCCGACCACGTCGCTCGGGAGCAGGTCGGGCGTGAACTGGATGCGCTCGAACTGAACGCCGAGGGCCGCGCCGAGGGACTTGATGAGGAGCGTCTTGGCCAGGCCGGGCATGCCCTCGAGGAGGACGTGGCCATTGGCCAGCAGCGCGACCAGCATGCGCTCGATGACGGCGTCCTGGCCGATGACGGCGTGACCGATTTCCGTGCGGAGTTTTTGGGACCAAGTGGGACCGTTGATCATGGGGAAAGTGATAAGTGATGAGTGACCGGTGACAAGTGAAGAGCTTGGAGCCGTTGAGACTGCCGAAGTGACAGAGAGTTCAGATGTTGGCCACGAAAAGTCGCCAAAAGACACAAAATCCCAGACAGGCTGGATTGGGTCGTGGACCGGCCCTTTTTCGTGTCATTTTGTGACTCTTTGTGGCTAAACCAGAGCATGGCCGATTTTCCCGACCTCGTGGAAGCGCCGCTGCGGGCGCGATTTGTCTCCCTGGGCGTGCGCCCGGAGGAGGTGGTGGAACGTTTTGTCCGCGGCACCGGGGCGGGCGGCCAGAAGATCAACAAAACCTCGTCCACGGTCTGGCTCCAGCACCGCCCGACCGGCGTGGAGGTGCGCTGCCAGCGCGAGCGCAGCCAGACGGTCAACCGGCTGCTCGCCTGGCAGGAACTCGCGGAAAAACTGGAGTGGCGCCGGCAGTCGGCGACGAACCAGGCGCAGGCCGCGCGCGAGCTCGCCCGCCGGCAGAAGCGTCAGAAATCCCACGGCCAGAAAGTCCGGATGATCGAGACCAAGAAGCACCGCGCCAAAAACAAGTCGGCGCGCGGACGCGTCAGCGGCGACTGGTGAGCCTCAGGATGAATACTGGTGGGGGCGTTTGCCCTCAAGCGCCTTAACAGGGCCGTTGGGGCAACGGCCCCTACCGGCGGAAGAAGGCGATAGCCGAAATAACCACCCCCGCCACCAGGATGAGGTTGGCGAGCAAGCCGAGGTTTTTTTCGAGCCAGCCGGGCGGCCGCGCCAGTTGCTCGTTGAGACCGGCTTCGCCGGTGCGACGCTCGTCCAACCGGTGCTGCTTCCGCCGCGCGAGGTCCCGGCGGCTGCTGGCGGCGAAACCGCGCAGGATGATTCCGCCCATGACCAGTGTGACGCCGATCGCCAGCAGGCTCTCGTAAGTGGTCAGCGTCTGGAAAATTCCGGACATGGTCAGGCTGGTTCGACGTTTGCTCCAACGCGCAACGTGCCGCGCTTGGTCTCGTGGATGAGATTGACGCCGAAGATGACGTCGCCCGGGCTGGCCGGGCCACGGCGGAAAGTGGCAAGGGTCTTGAGCGGCTCCTTGCCGCGCGCGCCGGTGAATTGGTCGGTGGTCGTGATGATGCAACGGACGGACGGACCGGCACTGCGGAAAACCACGTCGCCGATCCTGAACCGGCTCCAGCCGTCCTCGGCGAAGGCGTCGCAACCATTCACGATGATGTTCGGCCGGAAACGATTCATGGGAACGCGCTCGCCCTGGTTTTCCTGGATGCGGTCGTTGAGGTGGGCGACTGATGCCTCGCTGACGACCAGGAACGGGGCGGCGTCGGCAAAAGTGAAAAGATCGCCGCGCCGGGCGGCAGACTTGAGGACGGGCCGGGAGAATTTTTCGCCGATGCGCACGAGGTGGCAGGCCGAGCCGAGAAAGTTACTGAGCCATGCGGTGGCGGGGGCACCGCAGTCCTCGGCCTGCAGGCCCTCGCTTTTCCAGATGCTGACAGTGCGGAGCGGGGCGGCCGGGTCGGAGGCAGTCGGGACGGAGATACTGCCTGCGCCGTCGGCGGAAAGGGTGAGCATGCCGGCGGAGAGCTTGGTCTCGATGAGAGCCATGCGGGGCAGGGCGCGCTGGGTCAGGAATTTTCCCGTGGCGTCGACCACGAGGAAGCGCCGGTCGCCGGCCAGGCCCAGCGTATCAACTTCCGCCACCGGCACGGCATAGCCGCGCAGGGATTTCACGGGGTAGATGAACAGGCCGGTGACGCTGGGCATGAAAGCAGCATCGAGGTTGGCCACAAAAAGTCACGAAGAGACACAAAAGGTGAGGTGCTGTGCCGTAATTGACTACATCGCCATCGAACCCTGTTTAAACTGACTGCCAGATGCCCCCGCACTATATTGTCCGAGCTTCATGGTGATTCGCCGATAAATGTCTACGGCCCAAGAGTCTGATCTCAGGCCCGCTTGAGCACATCGCGCGGGGTGGTCTCGACGGGCGCGGGCTCGGGGAGTTCCTTCACGCCCTTGGCGCCGAGCTCGGAAAATTTGCGCGCGCCGGGCAGGAGGGTCTGCTCGAATGAGCCGACGGCGGAATTGTAGGCCTTGCTGGCGGTCTCGAGTCCGCGGCCGACCTTGTCGAGGTTGTCGGCGAAGCCGGCGATGCGATCGTAGAGCTGCCGCCCCAGGTCGGCGATGACCTGGGCGTTGCGCGAGACGTCCTCCTGGCGCCAGCCGTAGGCGGTGGCCTTGAGCAGGGCGATGAGCGTGGCCGGCGTGGCGAGCAGGACTTTTTTCCCGATGGCGCGGTCGATGAGCGTGGGGTCGGACTGCAACGCGCCGGAGAGGAACTGGTCGCCGGGCAGGAAGAGCACGACAAACTCGGGCGAGGGCTGGAACTGCTCCCAGTAATTCTTGGCGCCGAGCGCATCGATGTGGCCGCGGACCTTGGCGGCATGCTCGGCGAGCTTGGCCGCGCGAACGGTCTCGTCGGAGGCATTGGCCGCCTCGCGGTAGGCGTCGTTCGGCGCCTTGGCGTCGATCACGATCTGCTGGCCGCCAGGGAGGCGGACGACGACGTCGGCGCGGAGGCCGCCGCTGCTCAGCTGTTCGGTGAAGTCGCAATAGGCGGCCATGCCGGACATCTCGACGACGCGGCGGAGCTGGAGTTCGCCCCAGGTGCCGGCCGTGGTGGTCGAGCGGAGCGCGGTGGAAAGCTTGGCGGCCTCGGCTTGGAGCTGACCCTGCGTCGTCGTGAGTGACTTCAACTGCTCGGAGAGCTGGCCGTAGGCGCCGGCGCGGGCTTTTTCAATCTCGCCGATCTTGGCGTCGACCTTCTCCAGTGATTCCTTGAGCGGCTTGACCATCGAGTCGATGGCCTGCTGGCGCTTGCCGAGTTCGTCGGCGGATTGCTGGTGGAGTTTGCCGAAAGTCTCGCGGGCCAGCTCGAGGAAGGACTGG
Organism: Lacunisphaera sp.; assembly: GCA_043738215.1. Classification (GTDB taxonomy): domain Bacteria; phylum Verrucomicrobiota; class Verrucomicrobiia; order Opitutales; family Opitutaceae; genus Lacunisphaera. Next base: position 2,398 of record JAYUGX010000086.1, on the reverse strand, counting down.
TTGTTGGAGCGGAGCGCGTCAGCCGACAAAGCCTTGAAAGACTCGAGCAGCTTGGCCTGGGCCTCCTTGAGTGCGCCGCGTTCGGTTTCCAATTCGGTGGCCCGGGAGCGGAGGGTGGTGAGCTCAGCCTCGAGCTTGGCCACCTGTTCGGTGGCGAGGCGGGCGCGCTCAACGGAAGCGGCCGCGCGTGCTTGGGCGATGAACCAGCCCAGAGCGGCGCCGACCACAAGGCAAAGGAGCGCGATCACGATATCCACTGTTCACCCAGTGAAGCGCGGAAAGCCGCCGCGAGCAAGTGAGGAGTGTCGCTGCGCTCGGCACCGCTCCCACAACAGTCTCCGCCAGACGGATCAGCGCAGCGAGCCGAACGAAATCTGGATGTCCGTGCCCTTGATACCGGGGCCGGCTGAGAGGGTGCCGCCGTGCAGTCGGAGGATTTCGCGGGCGAGGAAGACGGAAAGGCGTCCCTGATTGGGCGTGGTGCCCGGGTCGGGGAGGGGCAGGGTGCCGTCGAGCTCGAGGCGCTTGCCCTCGATGGTGATGATGGCGGTGCGCTGGGTGTCGGTGCCGGCGGTGCGCAGCGTGAGGGTGAGATTCTTCGCCCCCTCGTCAGGCCGGTTGGCCACGATGGCGTCGAGGATGGAACCGAAGGCGAAACGCACCAGGGTGAGATCCATCTGGAAGATGAGCTGCTCCTCGGAAAAACGGGTGGCGATGCCACGGGCGGTGGCGAGCTCGGTCAGCAGGGCGTTGAGGTCGACCGCCGCGGCGACGGGCTGCGCGATTTCGCCGAGGAGTGCGGCGTGCTCGGAGAGGCGCTGGAGCTTTTGCACCTCGCTGGCGAGGGCGACCTCCTGCGCAAGGGCGGCGGTGCCGGGGAGCGTGCTGCCGCTGCGCGTAAGCAATTGCGCGAAGGTAACGAGCGAGACGAGCGGGTTGGAGAGTTCGTGGCTGAGCGTCAGGCCGAGGTTCTTGAAGAGTTCACGGCGCTGCTGTTCGAGCTCGGCGCGGATGCGCTCGATCTCGGGTGCGGCCTCCTCCCACTGTACCCAGACGCCATCGACCTCGGGTGCCGGGCCGGCCGTCACGCGGTAGCGGTGCGGCGGGCGGGCAAACTGGGTGACGGTTTTCTGGACGTGCAGGGCCTCGCTGGCGACGGCGCGGACTTCGACAGGCAGGTCGGTGGCGGCGATCTCGGCGCGGGAGAACACGCGGGCGCCGGGCAGGTATTTGGCGCGGCGGGCGGCGGCAGCCCCGGCTTGCTGCAGCTCCTCGATCTGGGTGGAGCGCTCGAGGCAGCGCTCGAGCAGGCGGCCGTGGAGGACGGCGCGGAACTTGTCGGACTCGCGGTAGGAGGCGCCGTCGGCGCGCGGGCCGAGGGCCATCCAGCCGATGAGCTGGCCCGAGGCGTGGAGGGGAATGAGGAGCCGCGCGCCCCAGCTGTGCAGCTGCTGGCGGATGGGGGCGTCGAGCGAGGGATCATCGGGGCCGGCCCATTGCGAGACATCGAGGGCGGCGGGGTGGTCCTCCAGCCAGAGAGCCAGCGGGTGGCCCGCCTCGCAGCGGTGCGCCTCGTCGTCGGAGACAAAGGCGTCGAACTGCCGGAAGAAATAGAGAACCTTGCCGGACTTGAGGATGTAACGGCCGGCGCGGCGGAACTCGTCGAGCAGGCGCGTGCGGTCGCCAAGATGGGTGAGGGCACTTTCGAGAAAATCCCAGGACTCAAGTGGCTCGGCCGCGGCCGGCGCCGGCTCATGTGGGAACGGTGGCTCGCTGCGGCGGGTGCGCTCGAGGGTGGTCTGCAGCTGGGAATTTTTGTCGGCGATTTCCTCGAGGAGGCCGACGGACTCGGCGAGGCGCGTATGGCTGTCTTCGTAGCTGAGAAATAGACGGGCGGCGCGATTCTGGCGGGCCTGCTCGAAGGGCAGGCTGTGCGGCTGGCCGACCAGGATGACGAGCGTGCCGGCGCCACAAGCGAGGCGCGTGCGGGGGTCGTTGATGTCAGTGATCCAGACGCGCGAACCGGGCCGGAGCAGGTCGCGCTGAAGGTCGGCGGGGCGGGAGAATGCGGCGGGTTCGCGCGGGTGCAGCTGTCTTTTCCATGCGGCTTCGAGACCGGGATCCGGGGTGGTCAGGATGAGGGTGGCGGGCATGGAAAGGTGATGCGAAAGGTGGCCCCGGGTCTTCCGACGTCCGGGACGATGATGGTTGCGCGGTGTTCGTGCAAGATATCTGCGCAAACGGCAAGCCCAAGGCCCATGCCCTTGGTCTTGGTGGACACAAAGGGGTGGAAGAGGCGGGCGCGGTGCTCGGGCGGGATGCCGGGGCCGTTGTCGGTCACCTCGAGGACGACGCTGCCATTGGGGGAGTTGCGCGAGCGGATTTCGACGCGACGCTC
>JAYUGX010000085.1:0-4168 GCA_043738215.1 Lacunisphaera sp. | reverse complement strand
CCGGACATCCGCGGAGAACAAATCCCATGATCACTGCAACGGACATTCTCAAGGCCAGCATCCTGATCGTGGACGACCAGGCCGCCAACGTCACCCTGCTGGAGCAAATGCTGCGCGAGGCGGGCTACGAGGCCATCTCGTCCACGCGGGACCCGACCACGGTCTGCGAATTGCACCGCCAGAACCGCTACGACCTGATCCTGCTCGACCTGCAGATGCCCGGCATGGACGGCTTCCAGGTGATGGCCGGCCTGAAGGAAATCGAGACCGGCAGCTACCTGCCCGTCCTCGTGATCACCGCTCAGCCGGATCACAAGCTGCGCGCGCTGAAGGCCGGGGCGAAGGATTTCATCAGCAAGCCGTTCGAACTTCCCGAGGTGCTGCTCCGGGTGCACAATATGCTCGAGGTCCGCCTGCTGCACCTGAAGCTGGCCATCCTCAACCTGGCGCGGCTCGAAAATTCCCAGCGCATCGTCGGCCTCGGCGACTGGGAATACGACCCCGCCAGCCAGCGCCTGGTCTGGTCCGAGGGCATCTACTGGATCCTCGGCCTCTCGCGGAAGGCCTTCCCGCCCAAGGCCGAGACCTTTGAACGCCTGGTGCATCCCGACGATCTCGCAGTCTACCGGCAGGCGAAAAAGGACGCCGCGAGTGGCTCGCACCGCATGGAGTTCCAGCATCGCATCATCCGTCCCGACGGGGAAGTGCGCTATTTCCAGCAAATCACCGAGACGAGTCGTGATGATCAGGGCCGGCCGGTCCGTGAGTCGGGCACCATCCAGGATATCACCCGGCAAAAACTCGCGGAACAGGCCCTCCGCCAGAGCGAGGAACGCCACCTGAATATGCTGATGCTTTCCCCCGACACGCATTTCGCGCTGGTCGACGGCCGCCTCACCTTCGTCAACCGGGCGTTCTGCACTTTGATGGGGGCCAACTTGCCGGCGCAGCTGCTTGGCCGGCCGGCGCTGGAGGTGGTGCATCCCGATTATCATCCGCAAGTGCGGGCGTGGCAGCAGCTGAGCCCCGCCGACCAGCCCAAGGCACCGGTGGAGATGAGATTTGTCCGGCTCGACGGCACCACCGTGCCGGTTGAGGTGGTGTCAGTGGGGTTCGAATTTCACGGTAAGCAGGAAGTGCAGGTGATCGCGCGCGACATCACCGCCCGCCAGCAGGCGATGACGGTGCCGCGACCCTCCAGGTGATCCGACGGATCAATCCGGTTATCAAGATCATCGCCCCCAGCGGCCTCGACTCCGGGAAGAACATCGCCAAGGCCATGACCGCCGGCGTGCATGATTTCCCGCCCAGCCCTGCCCGGTGGAATCCCACTCAAGCTGGTCCGCGATGGGATTGACGGCCCGGCGGCCTCCGGCGCACACTGAGCGATGGGCCTGGACAACGCAGCGCGCCTCATCGCAATCCACCGCTCCCTCGGCATCCCGGCCGATTACGCGCAGGCGCGGCGCCTGCCCGTGCAACGTGAGGCGAGGAATCTAGTGGCAATCGGCCGCGATCAGCAGGGCCGTGGGATTAAACTCGGGCCGCGCGCGGCCGCCGCATGGCACCGGATGCAAGCCGCGGCCGCGCAGGACGGCGTCACGCTGCTGCCGATCTCGGGCTTCCGCAGCGTCGCGCGACAGACCAAAATAATTCGCGGGAAACTGGCGGCGGGAAAAAACATCGGCTCCATCCTGCGTTTCATCGCCGCCCCCGGCTGCAGTGAACATCACACCGGCCGGGCGCTGGACATCGGTGCGCCCGGCGAAATGGACATGGACGAACGCTTTGCCCGGACCGCGGAGTTTCGCTGGCTGCAGAAGCACGCCGGCCGCTTTGGTTTCCGCCTTTCCTACCCGCGAAAGAATCCGCACGGCATCGGCTACGAGCCCTGGCATTGGTGCTGGTGGGAATAATTTATAACTGTTTAACTTGCAGATGGGCAAGCATCTGGGAGTGGGTTTAGAATTATTCTAATTCTCACTTGAAACCCTCACCAGGCTGGTTTGGTTTAGCCCTCCCACTCCCGCCATGCCCTCTCCCATCGAAAACCACGCGGCCCTGAGCGAGCGGCTCAAGGCCTGTGATGTCCGCCCCACCCCGCAGCGCGAAGTCGTGCTGAAGGTTATTCTGGAAAAACGCGACCATCCGACCGCTGACGAGATTTTTGCCCGCGTGAAGTCCCGGATGCCGACCATCTCACTCGCCACCGTCTACAACTGCCTGGAAACCCTCGTCCAGTGCGGCCTTGTCCGCCAGGTGAACCTCGAGCGCGCGCCAACACGCTACTGTCCGAATCTACATGAGCACGCGCATTTTCACGACGACACCACCGGCCAGGTGCACGACATCAACCTGCCCGCCGACACGATGAAGCAATTGCGCGGGCTGCTGCCCCCGGGCTTCGACGCCAATACGGTCGAGCTTACCTTCCGTGGTCGCGCCGCCAACAACCCGCACGGCACGAACTGAGCCTCTCCCATCACTTATCACTGTTCACTCGTCACTTTCCCTCATGTCCCAACTCGTAATCAAAGACCTGCACATCAGCATCGGCGAAAAAGCCATCGTCAAGGGCCTCAACCTGGCGATCAAGCAGGGCGAAGTGCACGCCATCATGGGCCCGAACGGCACCGGCAAGAGCACCCTCGCCAAGGCCATCGCCGGCCACCCCGACTATGTCATCACGGGCGGTGACGTGCTGCTCGACGGGAAGTCCATTCTCCCGATGCAGCCCGACGAGCGCGCCCGCAGCGGCCTGTTCCTCGCCTTCCAATACCCGAGCGAGATCCCCGGCGTCTCCATTGCGAACTTCCTGCGCGCCGCGGTGCAGGCCCGCATGGCCGAGGGCGAGGAGCTCGACGCCGCCGGCTACTACAAGCGACTCTACACCAAGATGGATCTCCTGAAGATTGACCGGAAATTCACCGCCCGCTCCGTCAACGAGGGTTTCTCCGGCGGCGAGAAGAAGCGCTGCGAAATCCTGCAGATGGCGATGCTGGCGCCCAAGATCGCCCTGATGGACGAGACCGACTCCGGTCTCGACATCGACGCACTGCGCATCGTTGCCGACGGCGTCAACGCCATGCGCGGCGGCCCGGCCGCCCCCGGCATCATGCTCATCACCCACTACCAGCGCCTGCTCGACTACATCGTACCCGACTTCGTGCACGTCATGTATGACGGCCGGCTCGTGAAGAGCGGCGACAAGTCCCTCGCGCTTGAGCTCGAGGCCAAGGGTTACGACTGGGTGAAACAGGAACTCGCCGCCACCGCCTGACCCAACCTGCCCGATGAAACCACCCACTGAAATCGAATCCGCCATTGCGCTGGACAACAATCCTGTCGCCGGCATCGACCAGACCAAGGGCGACTTCCAATACAAGGTCGACTACGCCTTCGACGCCGGCACCGGCCTCAGCGAAGACACCATTCGCTACATCAGTTCGGTGAAGAAGGAGGAGCCATGGCTGCTCGAGTTCCGCCTCAAGGCCCTCAAGACCTTCCTCGAGAAACCCATGCCCACGCACTGGGCGACGAAGGACCTCGAGAACATCGATTTCCAAAAAATCCGCTACTACCTATCGCAGGGCCAGAAACCCAAGCGCACCTGGGACGAGGTGCCCGACGACATCAAGAAGACCTTCGAGCGCCTCGGCATCCCCGAGCAGGAACGCAAGTTCCTCGCCGGCGTCGAGGCCCAGTTCGACTCCGAGGCCGCCTATTCCAACATCAAGGAGATCGTGGCGAAGCAGGGCGTCATCTTTGTCAACTCCACCGAGGGCCTGCGCGAGCATCCGGAGATTTTCCGCAAGTTCTTCGGCAAGGTCATCCCGACCGGCGACAACAAGTTCTCCGCGCTGAACAGCGCGGTGTTCTCCGGCGGCTCGTTCATCTACGTGCCGAAGGGCGTCAAGGTCGCGCAGCCGCTGCAGGCCTACTTCCGCATCAACGCGGAGAATTTCGGCCAGTTCGAGCGCACCCTCATCATCGCCGACGAGGGCGCCGAGGTCGTCTACATGGAAGGTTGCACCGCGCCAAAGTTCTCCACCTCCACGCTGCACAGCGCGGTGGTCGAGCTCGTCGCGCTCAAGGGCGCCAAGATCCAATACATCACCGTCCAGAACTGGGCGAACAACGTCTTCAACCTCGTCACCAAGCGCGGCGT
>JAYUGX010000084.1:0-10389 GCA_043738215.1 Lacunisphaera sp. | reverse complement strand
GTCATGAAAGGCAGGGCGGCCGCCACCGCCAGGACCAGGGCCAGCGCGGCCGCCCGCAAGTCGAACCAGGATTTCATCATGGGCCGGCGGGACGCTTGCGCCAGGCCTCGACGATCTGCCGGATGGTTTCCTCCAGCGACTGCGTGATATCCCATTTGGGGTAGTGGGCGCGCATCTTCCGCAGGTCGGAGTAATAGCAGATGTGGTCTCCGGCGCGGTTCTGGTCGACGTAGGTGGAGACCTGCACCTTGCCGGTGAACTTCTCCGTGAGCTTGAAAGCCTCGAGGATGGAGCAGGAATTGGCTTTGCCGCCGCCGAGATTGTAGACCTCGCCGGCGCGGGGGGCCGCGACGAAGGCCGCCATGAAACGCGCGACGTCATGCGAGTGGATATTGTCGCGCGCCTGCTTGCCTTTATAGCCAAAAATTTTGTATTCACGACCCTCGAGGTTGCATTTCACGAGGTAGGAGAGGAAGCCGTGCAGCTCGACGCCGCTGTGATTGGGCCCGGTGAGGCAACCGCCGCGCAGCGCGCAGGTGGGCATGTTGAAATAGCGGCCGTATTCCTGCACCATGATATCGGCGGCAACTTTCGACGCGCCGAAGAGCGAGTGCTTCGACTGGTCGATGGTGAAGGTTTCCGGAATGCCGTGCGCGTAGGCCGGGTCGGCGTAATCCCAGCGGGTCGCGAGTTCGGCCAGCTTGATGTTATTCGGCGCATCACCATAGACCTTGTTTGTGCTCATGTGCACGAAGGGCGACTCGGGGCAGGACTGGCGGGCGGCCTCGAGAAAATTCAGCGTACCCGTGGCGTTGGTGTCAAAGTCGTCGAAGGGGATGGCCGCGGCCCGGTCGTGCGACGGCTGCGCGGCGGCGTGGACAATGACCGAGGGCCTGAGCTGCTTGACCAGCGTGAGCACGGCGGCGCGGTCGCGGATGTCGAGTTCGTGGTGGACGAAGCCCTTGAGCTGCTGACTGAGGCGGTTCTGGTTCCAGCGGGTATCGCCCTGCGGGCCGAAGAAGACGGCGCGCTGGTTGTTGTCCACCCCGTGGACGGTGTAGCCTTCCGTGGCAAAATAGACGCTGACTTCCGAGCCGATGAGGCCCGATGAACCGGTGACTATAATTGTCTTCGCCATGGAGGAAAAAGGAAGGGTTACCCATACAAGCGGGCAACCCTATTTCCAGCTGAATCTTGCTGGGTTCAAGGCGGACGGGCCTCAGAAAGTCGCAGTCAGAGAGAGCGAGAAGGTGCGGCCGCGCCAGTCGCCATAGGGCTGCACGCCTGCGCCCGAGCCATCGTTGGCGTAAGCAGGAAAGGCGGTATCGAACACATTGTTGATGCGCACTTGGCCACGCAGGCTGAAGCGGGAGCTCTGCCACGGCAGCCAGCGGCCCAAGTCGCCTTGCACGTAGGCATCGAACTGCCAGTGTGGATCAATCTGCCGTCCGCCCTGGCTCGACCACTCGAGGGCCGGCAGGATGCGCGAATGGTAATAGTGTCCGTCCACCCCGAAACCGTAGTCCTGATTGGACCAGCCGGCGCCGAAATTGGCGCGATGCTTCAGCAGGCCGGCGACCTTGCCGTCGGGTGCGCCCAGTTCATCCACCAGCGGGGAGGTGGGGAACACGCGCCGGTCATAGCGCGAAAAATAAACCCACCGGCCATACAGCTCGAGCGTGCCGCCGATGCAGGCGATCCAGGCATAATCCAGCGAGGCGTTCCAGTTTTGCGAATGCCGCGAGGCGACGTTGATGGCGCCGGTCAGGAGGGATGACACCCGGCCCACGCTGTGCGTGTCACCCGGCGCCAGCGGGTCGCGCGTGACCCGCTCGGGGAACAGGGCCTCCAGGTTGAGCACATCCTGTGCCTCCAGCACGATCACCTCGTTGGTCTTGCGCGTGTCCACAAAGTCCAGCGTGGCGCGGTAGCGGTGCGTCTTGCCGCCTTGGAAAATAAAACCAGCCGTCTGCGTGATGGCCCCCTCGGTCAGCAGATTGGGGTTCAGGGCCTCGTTGGCCGCCGCGTCGTAGCTCTGGTTGCGCCGCGGATCGGAGATGGGGACAAGATTGATCCCGACCCCGCCGCCGCCGGTGAGCACCGGCCGGCTCATCTGCGGCGTAGGCACGCGGTTCGAGGTCGTGAAACTGCTCCGGAAGGCGAGGCCGTTCGCCCAATCCACCTTCAGGCCCAGCGTGGGCGCGATGTTGGTTTCACGGGAAGTGTCCGCCGCGATGTAGCGCACCGCGAGGTCGCCCTCGATCGCGCTGAGCCCGCGCGGGAGCCACCGGGCCGGGAGTAGGGGCGCCTGCAGTTCCCCGAAAAAACTGTAGCGTTGCAGGGTGCGGCCCGACCACTGGACCGGGGTGCGCGCCAGCGAACCGTCCGCGAAGCGCGGCTGCTCGGTGTAGGTGCCGAGATGGTTGCGCCGGTAGTCGGCACCGAGGTTCAGCGAGCCGCGACCGGTCGGCAGGGCCAGCGACTGGTTCGTGATCCGCACGGCGCCATCGAGCGTGTCGTAGTTGCCGAGCGTCACGAACTGCCCCGGGTTCCCGTAATAGATCAGCACCTGGTCGTAGAATTCCTGTGGTGGTCCGTGGGCCTGGGTGTCGCGCAGCGGATTGTAGCGCCCCTGATCCACCAGTTGCTGCCAGCGGCCGGCATCGCCTCCCATGAGGCCGCGGTATTTGGCGAGATTGTGCGCATACTGGGCGTCGAGCGATATCCGCCAGTCCGACGGCAGCTTGAGCAGCGCGCCAAACACGGCGGAGGTGAATTCGAGCCGGGCCTCGCTGTAGCCTTCGCCGAGGCGAGACGCGGTTTCGTTCAGTGACACGGAGATGGCCGGCAGGAACGGATTGAACGGTGCGCCGGCGGGCAGGGTCAGATCCGCCGTCAGCACATCGAAGCCGCGGTTGACCACGGTGCGCGCATAGGTGGCGTCAACCCCGAGCTGCAGCCAGGGGAAGACATCATAAATCACCGAGCCGAAATAAGCCGCGCGCTGCTGCCGCCGGCCGTAGGGATAGTCCAGGCTGTTGGGCGAAGCGGCCAGCGCGCCGGGCGAATCAAAATAATCCAAATTGCGCACGCCCGAGCGGCCAGCGAACGCCGCCAGTCCGCCCGTGCCATCCGCCCCCGGCGTCACCGATGTCACCGGGGAGGCGCCGGTCGGGAAAAGCGGCGTGCCATCCGCACTGCGGATGTTCGGGGTTGCGCGATAAATCGCCTCGTCCAGCGCGACGGTTGGCTGGGCGCGGGCCTGGTGATAACCCAGCTCCGACTCCACGGGCGGGGTCGCCTTGGTGAAGCTGGCGTTTAGCCGGAAGCGCAGCCGGCCGTCGAGCAGCGTCTGGCCGTGCAGCAACGACACGGAGGATTGCGGCGCATCGAATGAGCCCAGCGCATTGTTGTAGGTGGTGGTCACCTCGGTCGCATCGGCGTCCGCGCCTGAGCGCAGCACAATGTTGATGACGCCACCGACGGCATTCCCGCTGTAGAGGGCGGAGGCGGAAACCGGCAGCACCTCGACCTGCTGAATCAGGCTCAGCGGGATGAAGTTCACATCTGGGGGCATGGTGCCCGCGACATTGGTCAGGACTTCGGGCAGGCGCCGGCCGTTGACGAGCACGACTGTCTGGTCGGCACCGTAGCCGCGCAGATTCAGATTCGTGCTGCTGGCGACGAAGGCGTCCCCGCTGCCGTTATCCTCGGGGGAATGGGTCGCATCGCTTTCCAAAACCGCCCGCTGGAGAAATTCATTCAGGCTTACCACGCCGCTGCGGATGATCTGGTCGCGGTCATAGACCGTGTAGGGCAGTGCGCCATTCTCAGTGCGGGGCAGGTCGAGGTTGCCCGTGGCCATTTTGGGGGCGTGCGGCGTGCGGCTGCGATTGAAGTATCCGTTCGGGTCTGACTTGCCTTGCACCACATAGGGTTCGAGCTGGGTCACCTCGTCTGCGGACTGCATGATCTGGGGATCGAGGTTGAGGATCCGGCCGGCGACCACCTGCACACCGGTGATTTGCAGCGAACGGTAACCCGGGCCGGTGGCCATCAATTCGTGGGTGCCGGCCGGCACCGCGGCAAAAAAGAATCCGCCCCGCGAGTCGGTCTTCACCGCGAGCTGGTTCTTGGGCAGGGTCACGCGCACCGTGCGTGCGCTGAGACCATCGGCGGTGAGCAACCGGCCCTTGATGGAGCCGGTCGGCGGCGTGACGCGCGTGACCACGAACTTGCCCTGGCGGTCCCGGCGCGCGGCGAACGCCGTGTCCTGAAGCAGGCGGATGAGCGCCTGCTCCGGCTCGTAGCGGCCGGTCACGGCGTTCGCCGGCACCGTGCGCAGTTCGTCGAAGGAAAACAGGACCTCGATCTTTGCCTGCGTGGAAAAAGCCACCAGGGCGTCAGCCGCGGGCTGCGCGGGAAGATTGAACCCCATCGGCAAGGCGCCGACGAGGCCGGGCAGCGCCACGCCCAAACCCAACAGGAGGCGGCAGAGAAAAGTGAAAGCCGGGCGCACCACGGATGTAGATTCTAGTGTGCGGGACGGAGCCCCACCTGCACGGTGCCGTTCAAATTGTGCGTCACCTGCACCGGTTGCGTCAGCTCGAGCTTGTCGAAAAATCCATCGAGATCATCGAGACTGAAACGCCCGCCGACGCGCAGATCGGCGGTGTCCGCCGTGGCTGTGATGCCCCGCCCATGGTAGCGGGCAAAACGGGCGAGGGCTTCGCTGAGCGGCACGTCCTTGAACACAATCTGCCCCTGCCGCCACGCCAGGGCATCGTCGAGGCCAGCGGCGGGCAAGGTTTGCACGGACATGGCGCCGCCACCGGCGGTCAACCGGTCGCCGGCAGTGAGCGCAACCGGGACCGGGATCTGGCCGGCCGATTCCGCCGGACGGGTCAGCACCGAACCCTCGACCACGGTGACTTCGAGCCGCGCGGCCGTCTCGGCGCGGACATTGAATTGTGTGCCGGTCACCCGCACCGAGCCGGCGGGTGTTTCCACCGTGAAGGGCCGGGCGGCGTCCTTGTGCACGGCGAAGAAGGCCTCGCCGGACGCGAGCCGCACGCGCCGGCCCTGCCCGTCGATTTCGATCGCGAGGCTGGTCTGGGCGTTGAGCTCGACCCGCGTGCCGTCGACGAGCGTGAGCGCCTGGCGCTGGGCCACGGGCGTCGCGATGTTTTCAAACTGGGAGCGCGGGCGGGCCAGCCAGAAAGCCAGCGCGACTGCTGCAGCCGCGGTCAGCATCACACCGGCCATCAGTGGCCGGCGCAACCAAGGGTGCGGCTGAGCAGTATAGCGCGCCGGGCAGGTTCCGTCCGACAGTTCCTTGATGCCTGCAAGCAACGGCAATTGCTGTTCGAGGTCGGCGGAAAACTGGCAGTAGTGCGAGAGCAGGATGCGATGGACCGGGTTGGCGGCGAGCCATTCATCGAGCGCGATGCGCTGGGGGGCGGACAGCACGGAGCCATCGAGCCGGGCAGCCCAGAGCGCGGCCTGTTCTTCGGCCGCGGGATCGAGGTGCCGGGGGGACGTATTCATAGTTGGGCCTCCTGGGCGGAAGACTTGGCGCCGGGGCTGTCGGATTTGGCGAAAAGGGCGGCGCGCAGCAGCCGCAGGGCCCGCGCGTGCTGTTTTTCAACCGTGCTGATGGCGAGGCCCAGCCGGGTGGCGATTTCCTGGTGGGACAACAATTCGATTTTCCTCAAAAGCAAAACGGTCCGGCAGCCTTCGGGCAGTTGGGCGATGGCCAGCTCGAGCTGGTGGAGTTCCTGTCGCGCCATCACCTGTTGCGCGACACCAGGCTGGTTCGAGGCGGCGGTTTCCGGCTCGGCCGCGCCGGGGGCGAAGGGCGCGATGCGGCGGCGCTTGAGCCGGTTGATGGCAAGCCGGCGCGCCGTGGTGTAGAGCACGGCCTCGGGCTTGACCGCCGACTGGTCCTGCACCTTGGGGTAGACCCGCAGGTAGGCGTCGTGCGCCACATCCTGCGCCTCGGTGGGATTGCCCAGCAGGCGCGCGAGGTAGCGCCGCAACGGCGCCAAGGTCGCGCGATAAAACCCGGCAAAGTCCGGGCGACTGGCGGGCTCGTCAGACATTTATGGGAAAGGGCTGCATGCTTGCCTCTATCGACAATCGAAGGCTGCCAACCCGCCATCCGGATGGCAAGAATCGTGGGGCCGGCAACAGGACCTATGCTGGCCCCGGGCGCACAACGGGTCGGAATGCATGCACATAGCCGGATTGGGTCGCGCGGCTTATGCGGTTCGTGGCGAATGCCGCCCCTTGAATGTGGACGGCGATGGCAGGGTTGCCGGCATCCAGCGGATTTTGACCCAAGGCAATCCACGCTTGCCAAGATAGCGGGGGTGGTCGTCATTGGGGCATGAATTTATCGCCCCACAGGATGACTGGATGGACTTGGTTGCAACACGGACTGCGGCTTGGCGCCTTGCTGGCCACGCTGGGCCAGGCCAGTGCGGTCGAGCGCACGTTGCGGATCGAGGCGCCCGCCACGATTGGGGCGGGCCAGCCACTGTCGATCGTGATTTCCGCCAGCACCGATGCCGGCCAGGGGGAACAGGTCGGTTTTCTCCAGGCCGAGGTTTCGATGGATGAGGGCAAGACTTGGACGGCAATCTGCTACCTGCAAAAGTCCGGTCCGCGGGTGGCGCAGCAAGCCAGCCTGAAACCGGGACCGGCCGGGACGGCGGTGAAGCTGCGGGCGCGCGCGGCCTTTCGCGACGGGCTCGCTGGCGATGTGGATTACAGCGGCGCTCCCATCCATTGGGAGGGGAGTTGGACTGACTGGAAGGCGCCACCGGGGAAACATGCCCGCGTCGTGGTGACGGCGCATTGACGTTCAATCAGTGGAGTTGGCAGGCGCATTCCGGCCATCTGTTCCAGGGAAAGTCGTCTCCAAACCAAATGAGTTACCCGATGGCGCAATGCCAGATCGGGACCGATGCGCGAGCGGCCAGGTGGCGAGCGCATCCCACAGCACCGCGATGATGAAAACGAGCAGCAGGGGATAAATTGGTGCAAAGGAGGCAATGGTCCGGACAGGGAAGGAGGTGACCTCGATCCTCGCGTGCATCAACACGGAGGCGGCGCAAGCTCCCCACGCCGCGGCCGCAACGGCCAGCGGAAAAGTCCATTGGCTCCGCCAGGCCGCCCACCCGGCCCGGAGCAACCCCACAATCTGGGCCAGGCAGAACAAACCCAGCAGGACAGGTCGCAGCGCCTTGCCCGTCTGGTGCAGCACGCCGACTTTCCAAGTATTCAGGGTGTATCGGGCCGGACCGACGGGATCCAACTCGCCCTCGGGCGAAGCCAAGCGCTCGCGGGTAAGATCGCGGAACAACTGCAATTCCGCGGATGAACCCGAGCTGGCGGGGGCACGGGCACTGAACCGGCTGAAACGCACCACGAAATCCGCGATGTCGCTCACGGCGTGTAAGAATGGGCCGGTCTGCAACTCGCGCTCGGGAGGAGGCAAGCCGCTGCGCGCGCCGCCCGTGGTCAGCTGCCCGGAGTCGCGGGCGTCTTGGAATTCCGCGGCGCGAAGCCCTGAAGTGCCAAACCGGCCATAGTGGCGCTGGTTCAGGGTGCAGACAACCAGGACCGGAATCGTGGCGATGACCAGGGCGAGGCCGAGTCGGCCGGCGGCGCGCTGGGCGGCGGCCCGCGAGATTCGCAATGAGCCGAGCAGGTAGGCGCCGGCCAACAGCAGCGCACTGGGGACAAACCAGATCGACTCCCCGCCGTTGAGATAAAAGGCGGCGCCCGCCAGCCCGAGCAGCAGCACCCAAGGAGACTGGTGGCGCGAAGGCTCGGCCCGGCGCAGATACAACGCGATCAGTCCCGCAAAGATCATCAGGCCGAGCGGACCGAAAACCTGCTGCCAGAGCACGCGGCCCATGCTCGGGGCGTCGAAGGTCATCGGGTTCCAGAGGAGCAGGGTGTAGACCGTGAACCGCGCCCCGGCCCAAGCCATGGCAGGACGCAACGCCCGGGTGAACAGGGCGCAGGCGGTGGCGTAAAACATCTGTTGGGCCAGGAAGAGCGGCACGCCGAGTAAAAAGACGGCGGCGATGAAAATCGAATAGAACGGGCCATGAGCGAGCGTGAGTTCATTGTATGGCCCCAGCCACTCGCCGCGGACCAGGTGTCGGGCCAGCTCAACGAAGAGCCGGTCGTCATGGCCGGCGCTGCCGATTGCATACACGCCCTGGCCACGGGTGAGCCAGAGCTTGAAGACCGTGAGCACAAGCGCGGCGGCGAGCCAGTTCCGGCGGAGGGTGAGGTCGGTCATAAGGCGTCGGAGCGCGTATCGAGCCGCAACACGCCAAGAAAGAAGCTGGTGAGAATCATCTGGCAGCCGAGCACGAGGCAGAGCGCGCCCGGAATGACCCAGCGGAGTGTCTCGGCCGGTTGCAAATGGCCGAAGCCATGACCGCCCCAGATCCACACAGCGCCGATGGACAAGGCGAGGCCGGCGGCCACCAGCACGCCGCCGGACACAAGGCCGGACTCGAGACTGACGTGACGGAACCAGTCATCAAAGCCCGCTTCCGGCCGGAGCAGCCCGGCGCGGATGGCGAAGTATTTGCTCAGCACCGCGAAAGACGCGGCCTGGAAGCCGATGAGCACGGCGACGGCGGCAAAGAGCAGGGTGTGCACGTCGAGCGTGATTCGCCCGAGGGGCAGCGGGCCCTGCACGAGCACACCGCCCGTGATGATGCCGGCCGACATCAGAAGTATTCCCGGATACCAGAACAGCCAGCGCGGGCTGAACAGCAGCATGAAACGGAGGTGCCGCCAGCCGTCGCGCCAGGGGCGGAGGTGCGGCGGCCGGTCGCGCCCGTCCTTGCGCAACACGGTGGGAACCTCCTCGACGCGCAACCCGAACAGGACGGACTTGATGATCATCTCCGAGGCCAGCTCCATGCCGGTGGTGCGCAGTTCCATGCGGCGGTAGGCGTCGGCGGAGAAGGCGCGCAGGCCGCAGTGGAAGTCGCCGATGCTGGTCGGAAAGAAAAGGCGCCCGACGTAGGAGAGGACCGGGTTGCCGATATGGCGGTTTTTCCAAGGCATGGCGCCGGGCTGGATGCCGCCGAGGAAGCGGTTGCCCATGACGAGATCGGCGCCCACCCGAAGGCGATCGACAAAGCGGGGCAGGTGGCCGAAGTCGTAGCTGCCGTCGGCATCACCCATGAGGATGAAGCGACCGCGCGCGGCCGCGATGCCGCCGCGCAACGCGTGGCCATAACCCTTGAAGGTGATGGCCACCACGCGCGCTCCGGCCTGCGCGGCGAGATCCGGCGAACCATCGGTGCTGCCGTTGTCGGCGACGAGCACCTCGCCGGCGATGCCGGCGGCGGCGAGCGCGTCCTGCGCCTCGCGCACGCAACCCGTGATGGTGCGCGCCTCGTTGAGGCAGGGGATCACGACGGTCAGTTCAAGGGTCGGGACGGACTGGGCGGCGGGAACGGACACGGCCCGGAGTAAAGCAACCGCACCGGACATGGCAAAGGCAGAAATTCCGCCAATAAAAACTCCACCGGAAGCCGGATCGGACCGCGATCAGCGGCGATTCCACCAGGCAAGGAAGGCGCTGAGAAAGGAAACCAAGGCAATGATACCCAGCGAAGCATGCACACTCGCGTATTTTTCTCTTTCCAACCGGCGGGTCAGGGTCGCGGCGAGTTCAGGACTGTCCGATGGTATTGGCGGCGCGGCGGCCACCCAGGCCTCGGTGTCGGTGCGACCGTCATAAAGCACCAGCCGCGCACACCGGCCCAGGTAGGTGCGGACATCGACCGGCCAATAGGCGATACCATCCCGATTGGGTCCCTGGCAGCCAATCTCCTCGCCGTCCTTGCCGCCCTGATCGTCCACGAGGCGCAGGCGAAGTCCATTGCCATTGCCCACGGGGTAACCGGCATAAGGCACCACGAGCCAGGGCTGGCTCAGGACAAAAGGGGAGCTGAGGGCGGTGCAAGTCAGTCCAGGCCCGTCCGGGGCGGTGCCGAAAAATTGATCCCGCAGCTCCACGGGCCTGAGCGGCAAGGCGCCCTGCAGGCGCTCGGGTCCGTAGGGCGAGGGGGTGACAAATTCAAAGGTGAGACCTGACACGGCGTGATCGCCGCCCAGCAGTTGATGCCAGCGACACACCGGATCAAAGGCCAGCGGATTGCTCCACCAAAAAAGCGACGCGGCGGAAACCAGACCAACCGCCAGGGCAATCCGGCCGGGCCAAGGATGCGGCATCTTCGACAACGGCGACGGCGCCATCGCCGGTGGGCAATGCCTGGCAGACAAACCCCAACCCGTCAGGAGAACCAAGCCACCTGTGAGCAGCATCCACGGCCACATGGACTGCAG
>JAYUGX010000083.1:0-4243 GCA_043738215.1 Lacunisphaera sp. | reverse complement strand
GGGCGACGCCGCCGAGGCGCGCGCGCTGCAGCTCGCTGGTGGGCACGCCGACGCGGTCGATCCACAGGCTGCCCTCGGTGTTGATGTATTCGCCCAGCGCCATGCTCTCGATCTGCTCGCCGTAAAGTTTTTCCAGGATGCGCTTGTCGCCCGTCAGCTGCCATGCGAACTGCGTGGCGCCGGTCACGCGCTCGCTGTTCGCCGCGCCGCGGCCGCGGTCCATGGCGAGGATGCGCGGGCCCCACTCCTCACGCAGCCCGAGCTCATCGAGCGCGTTGGCGTTGACGCCCATGATTGCTGCCGGACCGCCGTCAAAAATCGGGTCGAGATAACGCCGCTCGCCGGTCCATTTCCAACTGCTCCAAAGCAGCGGCCACGGAAAGTAGCGGCGCGTGGCGCTGCTGTCGCGATCGTCCACAAAACGAATCGCCGTCGGCAGGCCGAAGCGACCGTTCTCGTCCTTCTGGCGGTGCGCCAGGAGGCCGTCGGCCAGTTCGAGGAGAATCTTCTTCGCGGCGGGACTGCCGTTGTAGTCCACGAGCAGCAGGCCCGGCTGGAGCGCCAGGTAGGAATAGGCCTTTGCGTAACCCCACGGCTCCTCTCCCGCCATTTTTGTGCCGCTGTAATACGAGGTGCGGATGTGGCGGTGGCCGGCAGCGTTGACACCGGTAAGGCCTTCGACGCCGCGGGCGGTGGCCATGGCGCGCTCGAGCTGGCGCGGGCTGCCGTATTCCAGGATGAGGTTTTGCCCGAGGCAGTTGATGCCCTCCTCGTAGCTGTGCAGCTCGTCGGCCTGGATGGTCGGGAGGCCGTTGGTGAACATCCCGTTCTGGAACGCGGCCTCAAGCAGGGCGTGGAGGGAGTGCTGGATTTTCCCCGGCTCACTGCCCATCAGGGCCACGCCCGGCCAGAGGTTGAGCAAATCCACGTCATCAGAAATGCCGCCGCCGAAATCCCCGTAGGCGGACTGGCGGTGATCGATATACCAAAGCACGAATTTTTCCACGCGGCCGAGCGCCTCGACCTGGCGGAACGCCCAGAGCGGCACGCCGGCCGGCGGCTCCGATTGCGTGAAGGGCGGCCGCGGCGCGTTCATCCCCAGGGCGGCATACTGCCGGCCAAGCACATGGTCCGGGTTGACGCACAGCAGGTCCTTCAGGTCGGACTCGAAACGCACCCAGAGGTCATACTTCGGGCTGGCCGGATGCTCCTCCACCAGCATCGCGTAGCTGTCGCGGGCCTGCGTGAAGCGATCCAACTCGTGCTCGGCGCGCGCCGCCTCGCGGGGCTTGAAGACGAGCCGGAGCTCGGTGCCCCACAGGTTAAACCCGGGTTCCGTGCAGGCGACGGTGAGGTAGAGCGCCTTGCCGGGCGGCAGGATGCGGTCGCGAAGATCCAGCCAGAGGGTTTTCTTTTCGTCGGTCCTGATGCTGTAGGTGAAATCGAGCATATCGCGCGCGGGCCAGAGCGGATCCTTCACCTGGATATTCAGGGCCAGCATGTCGTCATGGTCGGGCTTCCGGGGATCGAATGCGGGCATATCGATCGCAATGCCGTCGAGTCCGTCCGTTAGATTGTCCCATGTATTGGGGATCAAGACATGAAGGAGCGGCAGTGCAGGCGACGGCTGATAGGATCGAACTGATGGCAAGGGTTGATCCGCCGGTTGGGCAATAAGCTCCGTGCGCTCGTCAGCCGCGTAACGTCCGAAGATGAATTCCTCGAGCGGAGCGAGCGAAGGACTGCGGTTGACTCCCGGGGCATGCAGATGGAATGACAATTTCGCGCTACCGGCGGGCTCCTTGCCGGCGGTGACATTGTAGGCGGAGAGTTCGCCGATGGGTTGCTCCTGCGCGACGTTGGTGAAGCGGATCTTCCGGCCGGCCAGATTGCCGCTCAGCGCGTGGACCGTCCTCTCCTGCCCCTTCGGCCGCTCGAAGAGCAATGCCTCGGCCTTCGCCGCGTAGGCGTTCTCATTGTCCGTGCCCGCGGGCAGCAATTCCATCCTGCCCCACGCGGCGCCGGAAATCTCCAGGTGGTTCACCGGCTCGTCGGGCAGTGCGAAGGTGATGGCCTTGCCCGAATCGACGTAGCAATCCCAATCGGGCAGCGTGAAATAATCGTGGCGGCCGGGCAGCCGCGAGCGGTTGTAGACGCCCGGCCACGTGGTCTCGCGGATGCCGTCGTTCGCCTTCCACCACCAGCGCTTCAGGTCGTAGGCGTCATGGATCTCCACCTTGCGCACCGTGACGAACTGGCTGGAGGGGAGCACGGGCGGCACATCATAGATGCTCCAGCCGTAGCGGGTCCCCCACTCTTCGTGCGTCTTGGCGTCGGCCAGTGAGCGGGCGGGCAACGCACTGAGCGCGGGCGCCTCGCCCTTCGCGAGTCCCGCAATTGCGGGATCGTCGACCATCCGGTCATAGATACGGATCTCGTCGATGTCGCCACCGCGAACAAAGTTGTAATCACTCTGGACATGCCACGGTCCGATGATGCGCGAGTGCGGGCCGAACTGGTCGAGCCCGGCGTCGTAGACCGCGACCGTCTCCTTTTTTGCCGCCAGCTTGCCGTTGACGTAAAACCGGATGCCGCGCGTCTCATCCCAGGCGAGTGCGAGATGCGTCCACGCGTCAGGCTTGGGAAACTCCGGCAAGGTGACGGACACCCGGGTGCGCGACAGGCTGGCGTCGGTCACGAACGCGTCGAAGCCGTGGCCGTTGTAGTCAATGCGCAGCCAGACCATGTCCCAGCTGGAGTGATCGGCGTAGCCCACGCGGAAAATGGGAAACTCGGTCGGGCCGACCGGATAGCGCGACCGCCAGAAAAACGACAGCGTGCCGCGCTGGGCCTGGATGTTGCCCGGCGCCCGCCAGGCCAGGGTTTGCAGATTGCCGCAGCTCAGAGCCGCGCCCTTGGCGCCGTCGGGGATCGTGGTGACCTCGGACGCGAAGGTCGCCTCGGGCGTGCCGGCGGCGGAAAAGTCCGCCGTCGTGCCTTTGTCCGCCGAAAGGTGAAATAGCAGGCCCGGCTCGGCCGCGCGCGCGGCCAGCGCGACAGCAAGCGCAACGGGCAGCAGCCAGCGCTGCCAGCGGGCACTGCGGGGTTGGGTCATGTTGGTCAGGTCGGTGAGGGGAAACTAAAAACCGGGGAAGGGCTGGGCACGCTGGCAGAGCTGCAAGGGCACGCCCCACGGGTCGCGCATCATGGTGAGCCGGCTGCCGTCGGGCATGTTTTCCTCCTGAAAAAGTTTCGCACCGGCCTTTTCCAGGCGCGACTGCTCGGCCCGGGCGTCTGGGGTGTAGACCGCCACATGAAACAGCAGCGGGTGGGCGGCGGCGTAGTCGGGCATCGCCGCCGCGGGATTGGAGTAAAGCTCCATGGTCACCCGGCCGGTGTCGTCCCCCAGGAAGTGCGTGTAGGGCTCATCCTCCCGCTTCCGGACCAGCTGGAAACCGAGCTGCTCCACATACCAGCGGCTCATCGCGCGGGCATCGGGCACATTGAGGGCAAAGTGTTCGAATTTCATGCCTCGGGGGTGTGGGGGTCTGGCCGGCTGTCATGACGGACGAAGCCAGGAGCCTAGGCAAATTTTTTCAAAGACCCCCATTTTTACTGGTGAAACGGAGGCGGGCCAAAATCACCTGCCACCTGATCCCTCGCGAACTGTCTAAATGGATGACAACCGTCTCCAACCATGGGCTTCGAACCACAAACCGCCGGCCAGCCGCTCGTCAACACCCACCGGCGCACCACCAAGGTCAACATCATCATGGCCATCGCCGTGGTGGTTTTTCTTCTCATCGGCATCGCCTATATCATCCGGGCCGACCGGCGCGCGAAACCCGTGGGACCGCCGCCCGAAGCCAGCAAGTAAGGCCCCTGCTTCGCCGGGCTCCGGCCGCATCATCTCGGGCATTGACGCCGCTTTTGAGCGTCCGTTTCATGTGGGCTCATGCCGACCAAGTCCGCCGCTCCCGCCGTCAAATACAAGCGCATCATCCTGAAGCTGAGCGGCGAGGTGTTGCGCGGCCCGGGCATCGAACCGATCGACGCGGCCACGCTCGAGCGCATGTGTGAGCAGGTGAAGGAAATCCACGACCTCGGCGTGCAGGTCTGCGTCGTCATCGGCGGCGGCAACATCTTCCGCGGCCTGCAGGGCGCCAAGCGCGGCGTCGACCGCACCACCGGCGACTACATGGGCATGCTCGCCACCGTCATCAACGGCCTCGCCATCATGGAC
>JAYUGX010000082.1:0-28159 GCA_043738215.1 Lacunisphaera sp. | reverse complement strand
CGAGGCTGCCAAGGAACCTCCCCCCACCGTCGCCAAAGTTCCGGTCGAAACCAAGCCGGCGGAAACTCCGGTGGTGGCTGCGCCGGTGGTCGAGACTCCCGTCGCTCCTCCGCCTCCTCCTCCGAGCAACCAGTTCAAGGCTTGGGTCGAGACCCTGAAGATCGGCGGCGTGCGCGGCGGGGCGAATCCCCGGGTTTTCATCGGCGGCACCTCTTACCTGGCGGGAGACCTGGTCAATCCCCAGCTGGGGATCAGCTTTGAGAGCTACAATGAAAAGACCCACCTCCTGACCTTCAAGGACAAGACCGGCGCGACCGTCACCCGGCGGAATTGAACCGCGGAAAAATTTTCCCGGCGACCGCCACCCCTCATTCGCCCTTCCAGCCGGAGCTGTCGTATTCCATGTAGGTTGCCGTCTGCTGGGCGATCGCCCGGCCGAAATAGCGCTCGACGACATGGAGCGCGGCGTCGATGCCGGAGGTGAGGCCGCCGGCGGTGAGGATGACCGGATCGGATTGGACGAAGCGTTGCGACCCGACAAACTTCACCCGGGGAAACCGCGCCCCGAAATCATCGACGAAATCATGATGCGTTGTGGCCTGCTTGCCATCGAGCAGGCCGGCGGCGACGAGTTTCGCGGCCCCGGTGCAGACCGACATCAGGACATCCACCCGCGCGGCCTGCCGGCGCAGCCAGGCCAGCATCTCGGGGGATCGTCCGCCCTGCGCGCCGATGACCACGACATGCGGCGGCGGGGCATCCTGGAAGGAGTATTCCGGCACCACCGTCATGCCCGCCGAGGTGTGAACCGGTTTCGTGCTGTCGGACACGATGTAGAGCTCGAAAGGCGCAGTGCCGTAGCCCCCGGCCCCCGGCAACCGGACATCCTGAAAGACCTCCCACGGTCCGGCGAAGTCGATGACCGTGGCGCCCTCGCTCAGCACGATGGCCACGATGATCTTGCCGGAGGATGGCGGGGCCAGTTTTTCCGTGGCGGTCAGCAGCGGCAGGAAAAAAAGGCACGCGAGCGAACCAAGGGCGGAGATTTTCATGCCGGGGCAATCCTCAAGCGGAGCGGGATGACGGGATTGATCAACTCGCGCGCAACGCGACCATCGGGTTGATGGCGGTCGCCCGGCGCGCCGGCAGCAGGCAGGCCAGCGTGGCGACGAGCAGCAGCACCGCGATCACCACGACATAGGTCAGCGGATCGGTCGGCGGCACGCCGAAAAGCACGCTCGCCATCAGCCGGCTTAGAAAATACGCCGCCACCGTGCCGGCGGCCAGGCCGACTACGACCAGTTGCAAGCCCTGTCGCAGCACCATGCGGAGCACCTCGGCCCGGCTCGCGCCGAGCGCCATGCGGATGCCGAATTCCTGCGTGCGCTGGCTGACGGTGAAAGCCAGCACTCCGCCAATGCCCGCGGCGGTGATGACCAGCGCGAGCAAGGCAAACAACCCGAGCAGGGTCGCGATGAGCCTCGGCGCGGCCAGCGAGTTGACGCGCACCTCCTCCAGCGTTTCGATGCGCGTGACCGGCTGCTGCGGGTCGGCGCGGCGGATGGCCTCGCGCAACGGCGCGGAAAAAGTGGCGGGCAAGCCGGTGGTGCGGACCAGCACCGTGGCGCTGATAAGCCCGCCCGTCTGCCGAAGCGGCACGTGGATCTCATCCACCGGCGCAGTGTCGAGCTGCTGGCGGGTATTGGCCACCACCCCGATGATCGTCGACCAGGTCGTGCCATTGTCGAAGGTGAGGCGCCGGCCCACCGGATCCTCCGCGGGCCACAGCCGGCTGGCGAGTGACTGGTTAATGATGACGACGGCGGGAGTCTCGCGCTTGTCGGCGGGCAGGAACAGGCGGCCGCGGAGCAACGGCTGGCCGACGGTTGGGAAAAAATCCTCGCTGGAGACCAGCACCGTGGCGCTGGGGGCGGGTGTGTTGGGCTGCAGAGGCTGATGCTCAAGGCGGAATGGCGTGGCGAAATTCACCAGGCCGTTCAGCGGCTCGATGCCGGAGATGGCGACCGACGACACGCCCGGCAGCTTGAGCGTCTCGTTGGTCACGCGCTCCCAGAAACCATAACGGGTGGGGAAGTCACTGTAACGCGACCAGTTCAGGTTCAGGTTGGCGGCGAGCACATGGCCGGTCTGCAGGCCGGGGTCGACCTGCTGGAGTTTGAGAAGGCTGCGGACAGTGAGGCCGGCGCCGACGAGCAATGGCACGGACACCGCGACCTGCGCCACGACCAGCAGGGCGCGCAACCGGCGGCCGCTGCCACCGCTGCCGCGCGTGCCGTCCTTGAGCGTGTTGGCGAGCTGGTCGGCGGCGGGGAGCTGGGGGCGGGAACCAAAAAGCAGCCCGGTCAGCACGGAGACGGCGAGGGTGAAGGCCAGCACCGGGCCATTGATGGCAATTTCACCGGCGCGCGGCAGGAAACGACTGGCGTATTGCACGAGCAGCTGCAGTCCGCCCGCGGCGAGCGCCAGGCCCGCCAGCCCGCCAAGCCCGGCGAGCAGCAGGTTCTCGGTGAGCAACTGGCGGAGGATCCGGCCGTGCCCCGCGCCCATGGCGCTGCGCACGGCGAGTTCGCGGTCGCGGCGCACGAGCCGCGCGAGGGCAAGGTTGGCGACATTGGCGCAGGCGATCAGCAGCACGAGGCCGGAGGTGGCCAGCAGGACGAGCAAGGGGGTGCGGGCGTTGCCGGTGAAGGCGGAGGCGATGCCCTGCAGTTCGACCGTGTAGCCCGAGTCGACCGGGTAGGCTTCCGGGTGGGTGCCGCAAAGCTCGATGCCGATGCGCTGGGTGTCGGCGCGGGCCAGTTCGGGGCTCACGCCGTTCCTCAGCCGGGCGAAGACGTTGCTGATGATGCGGCCCTGCCGGTTGGTGAACACGCGCTCCGCCCCCCGGAACGGACAGGCCGAGGCGGGCATGTAGACCTGATCAGGGTTGGGAAATGCGGGAATGGGCGGAATCACGCCGACGACGGTATGCGGTTTGTTGTTCATCTCGAACACCTGGCCGACCACGTGGGGATCACCACCAAAGCCGTGCTGCCAGTATTCGTAGCTGAGCACGAGCACGGCGGGGGCGCCGAGCTTGTCCTCACCGGGCAGGAAGGTGCGGCCGAGCAGCGGCTTCACGCCGAGCAAGTCGAAGAAATTGTCAGACACCACGCCAGTCTGCACGCGCTCGGGCTCGGGCCGGCCGAGCAGGATGAACCACATCGAGTGGTATTCGGCCATCGCACTGAAGCTGCGGTTGCGCTCGCGGAAATCCATGAAGTCCAGGACGGAGAAACCGAGGAAGGGCTGGCCGGCCTTGGGGGCCGCTTGGTTGAGCATGACGATCCGCTCGGGCGCCGAGTAGGAAAGCGGGCGCAGCAGCACGCCGTGCACGACGGAAAAAATCGCGGTGTTCGCCCCAATGCCGAGCGCGAGCGTGAGCACGACCACGGCGGCGAAGCCGGGATTGCGCCGCAGGCCGCGCAGGCCGTAGCCGATGTCCTGTTTCAGGTTGTCGAGGAAGCGCACGCCCCACGCGTCACGGCATTCCTCCTGCACCTGGGCCACGCCGCCAAAGCTGCGCAAGGCGGTGAGCCGGGCCTCCTCGGGCGACAGGCCGGCGCGGATGTTGGCCTCGGTTTCCTGCGCGAGGTGGAAATCAACCTCCCTGCGGAGATTCTCCTCGGCTTTCGCCCGGTGGAAGAGGGGATTCATGGGATCGGGTCAGGCCGGGCCGGCCTTGAGCACGAGGCCGACCGCGGAGGTGAAGCGTGTCCAGTATTCCGTCTCGTCGGCCAGTTGTTTTTTCCCGTCGCGCGTGAGGCGGTAGAACTTGGCCTGCCGGTTGTTGTCCGAGACGCCCCATTCAGCCTCGATCCAGCCCTGGTGCTCGAGGCGGTGCAGGGCGGGGTAGAGCGAGCCTTGGTTCACAACCAGGGCGTCGTGCGAAAGCAGCTGGATGCGCTGGGCGAGGCCCCAGCCGTGCATTTCGCCACTGGCGAGGGTCCGGAGGATGAGCAGGTCAAGAGTGCCCTGCAGGAGTTCGCTTTTGTAGTCGGGCATGGGGGCGTCTGTTGTAGACACCCGACAGGAAGGCCCGCTCCTGTCGAATGTCAAGAGGAGAGCGCCATGGCCCGCGCACTCAATGGGCGCCGAGGGCGTCCCGGATGCCGCGCAGCAGCTCGGGGTCGGTCGCGATACCCAGCACGCCGTTCACCACAAATTGCACGCCGATGCACATGATGAGGAAGCCCATGATCTTCGTCATCGCGTTCAGACCCACCGGCCCGATGAGTCCGACGATTTTCCCGGACAGCCGCAGCACCACGTAGGTAAGCAGGGCCACCGAGATGATGCCCGCGATGATGGCGAAATAATCGGTCCAGCTGGTGGCGAGCGAGGTGAAGCCCAGCGTGACGGCGATCGAGCCCGGACCGCTCAGCATCGGCATGGCGAGCGGTGAAAAAGAAATGTCCACCTTCTTGCGCGCGGCCTCACGTTCCTCGTCATCGGGGTTCGCGGCGCCTTTCTGGGCGGTCAGCATGCCCATGCCGATGCCGGTCATCATGATGCCGCCCGCGATCCGCAGGCCGGGGATGGAGATGCCGAAGAAATTCATGATGAACGTGCCGCCGATGAGGAAGCTCACGAGAATGCCCACCATATAAAAGCAGCCCTTGCGCGCCTGCTCCCGGCGGCGCGCCGGGCTGTCGCCCTCGGTGATGGCGAGAAAGGTGGGTGCGGCGGCCAGCGGGTTGATGATCGGCAGCAAGCCAATGAACGTGCCGAGGAAGATGGCCCAGAGGTGGGTGACGTTGGACATCGCCCCGAGCTAATGCCGGCGCAGCGGGCTTGGCGAGCTGTGACTCACCACACGTCCACCGGGCCCTTGGGCACGGGAATGGCCGTGCGTCGCAGCGCCGCCGGCTCGTCCTCGTCGCGCATGAAGGAGGCCACCATCGGGTCGGGCCGGTATTGGGTTTTCAATTCGCCGGAGGCGTCGAGAAAGGGTGCGCGCCACTTCTCATAATTCGCCAGCAGGGCCTCGAACTCGACGCGCGTGCTGAATTGCGTGATGCCGCGCTTGAACTCCTTCGCCGGGCCGAAGCGCTTGGCATACCACGCGGCCGGCTTGCGGAAGAGCCGGCAGCCGTAGTCCTCGCCGAAGACCTCGATCATCAGGTCCAGGTGGCGGCGCATCACTGTGACGCGCTCCGCATAGCCCGGCTCGGGCCGCAATTCGCCGGTCTTCAGGTAATGCTGCGTGTGGGTGAAAATCCACGGATAATAGAACGCGCCGCGGCCAATGCTCACGCCGGCGCAGCCAGTCTCGTTAAACATCATCTTCGCCGCCTCGGGCGTGGTGATATCGCCGTTGCCGATGACGGGGATTCTTTTCACCGCCGCCACGACGGCGCGGATGCCGGCGAGGTTGACCGTGCCGCTGAAGCCCTGCGCCCGGGTGCGACCATGCACGAAGATGGCGGCGACACCGGCATCCTCCAGCACGCGGGCGAGATCCGGCGCCGTCAGGTTCTGCTCGTCCCAGCCGAGGCGCATCTTGGCCGTGATGGGGATCTTCACGGCCCCGACCATGCCGCGCACGAGTTTCGCCGTCTTGGTGAGCTCGGTCATCATGGCCGAGCCGCCGCCGATGCCGGTGACTTTTTTCACCGGACAACCCATGTTGATGTCCACCGCGGCGATGCCCAGCGACTCGACCAGCGCGGCGGCGTCGCGCATCTCCTCCGGCACGGCGCCGAAGAGCTGCACGGCGAGCAGCTTCTCCGCGGGGCAGGTGCGGATCATCTGCAGCGCGCGCGGGTTTTTCTCCAGCAGCGAGCGGGCGTTGACCAGGTCGGTCGTGGTCCAGTCGATGCCGCCGATTTCGCGCACGACGAGCCGGAACGGCAGGTTGGTGTAACCCGCCAGCGGCGAGAGGAAAAGATTGGAGTCGAACTGGAGCGGACCGATGCGCACAGCGCGACTATGCCTCAGGTCGCGGCCAGTGCACGCTTCATCCGCACCAGGGCCTCGGTCAGCGTGGCCCGCGGGCAGCCGAAGTTGAGCCGCACGAACCGGCCGGCGGGTGAGCCAAACTGGACGCCATCGGAAAGACCTACGCCATGTTGCTCGAAAAATTCACCGGGATTGGGCAGCGCATGCGCCGACACGTCCAGCCAGGCCAGGTAGGTGGCCTCGCAGGGGGTCAGCTTCACCCGGGGCAGGTGCCGGGTGATGAACGTGGCAAGAAAGTCGCGGTTGCCGCGCAGATAGGTAAGCAGCGCCTGCCGCCACGGCTCGCTGTCGCGCAACGCGGCCTCGCACGCGGCCAGGCCGAGCACATTCATCTCGGGCACGATGCCGGCCATGGCGCGCGTGAAGGTGGCGCGCAGCTTGGGATTGGCAATGATCGCCCAGGAGCAGGCGAGGCCGGGTATGTTGTAAGTTTTGCTCGGCGCCATGAGCGTGATGGTGCGCGCGGCGGTGCCGGGCGAAAGCGTGGCCACAGGGATGTGCGGCAGGTCATCAAGGATGAGGTCGCAGTGGATGTCGTCCGAGACCAGGAGGAGATTGTGCCGCTCGCAAAACGCGGCGACTTGCTCCAACTCGGGGCGGGTGAAGACGCGGCCCACGGGGTTGTGCGGATGGCAGAGGAAGAACAGCCGGGTGAGCGGGGTGACGGCGCGCTCCAGCGCGGCCCAGTCGAATTCATAGCGACCGTCGGCGCGGGGCACGAGCGGCACCTTGCTCGCCTCGCGTCCCATGTTTTTCGGCGCGCTCATGAACGGCGGATAGACGGGCGTGCAAGTGAGGATGGCGTCGCCTTTTTCCCCAAAGGCCCCGGCCGCGACGTTGAGGCCGGTGACCAGTCCCGGCAGCCACACGAGCCAGGCCGGCTCGATTTGCCAGCCATAGCGGGTTGCGCAATATTGCACGACGGCCTGGGTCAGCGTGGGCCGGGGCTGGCCGTAGCCGAGAACACGATGATCCACCCGGCGGTGCAGCGCCTCCAGGATGGCCGGCGAGGCGGCAAAATCCATGTCGGCGATCCAGAGCGGCAGGACGTCGCGCCCGGCGTAGCGGCGCCATTTGCGGCTGTCGCTGTTCGTGCGGTCGATGACGGTGTCGAAGTCGAAGGTCATGGGGCAGGGTGCAGTTGAACCCACGGAACACCGCAAGGCACGGATATTTTTGACGCAAGCCGCGGAAACCGCCTGACTGTGCCGCCATGAATGCTGAAACACTTCCCGCAGCCTGCTGCGGAGTTACCCTGGCGAGATTAGGACGCCTCCCGGCTGCTCCGTGCCATTCGGAGATCACCGGGGCTTACCCCAATGAGCAGCACTGACGAAAGGGCGGCGTTCAAACCACCCCTGCTGTCCCGGCGCGCGCTCTTGCCGAGGCGGTGCGGCAGGCCCGCGCGCTGGGCGTGAGCGAGCTGCGCATCAAGTCCGACCCCGCCGCCGAGCCGTTTTATCTGAAGATGGGCGCAGTGCGCACCGGACTCGAGGTTTACCAGCTCCTCGGCAAAATCCGCCGCGAGGTGCCGCACCTGAACTACACTATCCGGCAGAGTGCCGGATTTTCCCAGCGACGCTGTCACACCCCCGGCCAGAATTTCCCAGCGGGCGAATACCCGGGAAACTAAGTGCCGTTTTTCTCGCGACTTGCGGAGGGGATGGAATCCGGCACGCCGCGAGCAATAAACCGGGAGGTCAACCCAACCAGGAGACACAACCCATGAACCTAGTTCGTTACAGCTATCCACGCACGACCTCCCTCGTGCCCGCCTTCGGCCGCAGCCCGTGGAGCGGGCTCGAGTCCGAAATCGACCGCCTGTTCGAAACGGCGATGGGCGACTTCGCCTCACCCGCGTTCGAACACCGCTTCCCCGTGGATCTCTACGAGGACAAGGACAACACCTACGTTCGCGCCGAACTGCCCGGTCTCGCCCGGGATGACATCAATGTCGAGGTGGTGAATGGTTACCTGAGCATCAACGGCAACTGCAAGGTGACGGATGACGATGGCAAGGTGACCGAGAGCTTCTCGCTCAATCGTTCCATCGCGCTTCCCGAGTCGGTGCAGGCCGACAGGGTCAGCGCGACCTACGAGAACGGCGTGCTCAACGTGACCCTGCCCAAGCGCGAGGAGGCCAAGCCGAAAAAGGTCACCATCGAAATCAAGTAACCGGAGGATCCCACCATGACACGCATACGCTCTATCATTCCCAGCTTCGGCCAGACGACACGCATCGCGAAGGGCCAGCCCGCGCAGTCAACCGAGGCCCGCGTCAAGCCGGCTTATGACGTCCGCGAGGACGAGCACGGCTACGACGTAACGGTTAAGCTGCCCGGTGTGGCGAAGTCCGGCCTCGAGATCACTGCGCAGGCCGGCGATCTGACCATCGTCGGCCGCCGCGCCTGGAGCCCGCCCACCGATTGGACCATGCTGTATCGGGAGACGCCCCGCGCGGATTTCGAGCTCACGCTGACGCATGAAGGCGACATCGACCTCAACAAGAGCACCGCCGAACTGAAGGAAGGTGTGCTGCGGCTGACCCTGCCAAAGGCCGAGGCCGTGAAGCCCCGCAAGATCACGATCAGCTGAAGGTTTCAGACAAATTTCCGTGTCAATGCGGAAAGTGGGTGCAACGCCGCCGGGTGCCACAAGCCCCGGCGGCGTGATTCGGGCCGTAACCCTGGCTGGCATGGAACAAGCTGATTCAGAAGTGCTGCCGGTGGCTTAGGAGTAGGTTACCGGTGGCATGTTCGCCTTGGGCGAACCAAATCGCCGGGAGCTGCTTGGCGACCCGGGTGATTTTATTTTCCACACCGGGCGCAACCGGCCCGGCCAGTTGCCATTGACCCGGCGGGCCCGGCGCGGAAACTTGGCGCCACGACATGACCCCCTTTCTCGCCGCCACCGCCCTGCCCACCCTGGAAACGCCCTGGGACTGGTTTTTTGCCATCGTGCAAATCGTGGCCATCGACATCGTGCTGGCGGGCGACAACGCGGTGGTCATCGCCCTTGCCGTGCGGCGGCTGGAAAAAAAGGAGCGGACATGGGGCATCATCATCGGTTCGGGCATGGCCGTGGTCCTGCGCGTAGGGCTGACCTTCGTGGCCGCGCAGCTGCTGGCGATCAACTACGTCAAGCTCATCGGCGGACTGCTCATCCTGTGGATTGCCGTCAAGCTGCTGCGGGAAAACACGGGCGGGGCGGAAGGCAAGGCCGAGGCCCGCAACCTCTGGCACGCGGTCTGGATCATCACCTTGGCCGACATCACGATGTCGCTCGACAATGTCCTGGCCGTGGCCGGCGCCTCCAAGGGCAGCTTCGGCCTGCTGCTGTTCGGGCTCGGGTTGAGCATTCCGCTCGTGGTTTTCACGAGCAATCTGCTCGCCCGGCTGATGGACCGTTATCCCGTCATCATCTACGTGGGTTCGGCCATCCTGGGCAAAGTGGGCGGCGACATGATCATGACCGACCGGCTGATCGTGGCGACTTTCAATCCGGCGCCCTGGCTGATTTATGCGGTCGAAGGCCTGCTGGCCCTCGGGGTTATTTTGGTGGCGCTGGCTTGGCGGCGCGTCCAGCGCCCAGCAAACCGTTGACAAGCGCTTCCGGAAGTCTTTCCAAGGGCCCCTTTCCGCCATGCATCTTCGTGTCTTGATCCAATCACTGCTGTTTCTTGCGCTGGCCCTGGGCGGGCGCGCCGAGGAGCAGGCGGCCGAGGCCGCCCAGCAAGCCAACAGCACCGCCGCCGCCGCCGCGGTAAGCACCGGCCAAGTGCCGCGCAGCCCGGATTTCCTGGAGCACCTCGTGGATGGCGTGCTCGCGCGCTTCGACGTCCGGAGCAGTGAAAACACGCTGGCGCACTACGTCATCGCCATGCTTTTCCTGGTGGCGGCCCTGCTGCTGCGCCGCGTGGTCACCCACGTCATCTTCAACCAGCTCAAGAAACTCGCGGCCCGGACCACGACCACGCTGGACGACGAGCTGCTGCCCGTGCTCGAGGCGCCGGTGGCGACCTTCATCATGCTGGCGGGCATTTTCAGCGCGCTGAAGGTGCTCAAGCTGCCCGAGGACACGGATCGCTACATCGGCAACGGCTCGACGGTGGCGTTCTCGCTGGTGATTTTCTGGGGGCTGCTGCGGGGCTTCGACGCCCTGCTCGACCACGCGCACCAGGTGGCGCGGGAGAGACAGCTGGGCGTGGCCGCGTTCATGCCGTGGATCAAAAAGACCCTGGTCACGCTGTTCGTCGTGGTCGGGGGGCTCATGGTCGTGCAGAGCCTCGGTTACGACGTGAAGGCGCTCCTCGCCGGTCTCGGCATCGGCGGCCTGGCCTTCGCCCTCGCCGCGCAGGACACCCTGGCGAACCTCTTCGGCTCGATCGTCGTCGCCATTGACCAGCCGTTCAAACTGGGCGAGACCGTGAAGATCGGCACCAGCACCGGCGTGGTGGAGGACATCGGCCTGCGTTCGACCAAGATCCGCCTGACGGACCGGTCGCTCGTCATCATCCCGAACAAGACGGTGTCGTCCGAGGCGATCGTGAACCTATCGCGTTTCACCTCGCGCCGCGTGGAGCAGGTGATCTCGCTGACCTACGACACCACGCCGGAGAAGATGGAGGGGATCGTGCAGGAGATCCGGCGGCTGATCCAGCAGGAGGCCGAGGTGGATGCCACCGCGGTGCATGTTTATTTTCGCGACTACGGCGCGTCGTCGCTGGACATCTGGCTGGCCTACGTGATCAAGGATCCCGACTTCGCGCGACACATGGCGTTGCGGCAGCAGCTCAATCTCGCCATCATGCGCGCGGTCACGGCCCACGGGTTGGAGTTTGCGTTCCCCACCTCGGTGATGCACCTCGATGGTCCCGTCGCAAAACAGATCGCCGGGCGGAAAAGCTGATCCTCAATCCAGCGTCTGCCGGTAGCGTTTGACGCCGACGGTCATCGCGACAACGAGAAACAGGAGGAGCGGCCATAATTCGGGCAGGATTTCGGCGGCGCCGTTGCCCTTGAGCAGGATCCCGCGGACGATGCGGAGAAAGTGCGTGTTGGGGAGGCAGGTGCCGATCCATTGCGCCCATTCCGGCATCCCGCGGAAGGGAAACATGAAACCCGAGAGCAGGATCGATGGCAGAAAGAAAAAGAACGCCATCTGCACGGCCTGGAGCTGGTTTTGCGCCAGCGAGGAGAACGTGATGCCCATGGCGAGATTCGCCGCGATGAAGACCAGGGCCACGGCGTAGACGAGCGGGAGGCCGCCGACCATCGGCACACCGAACAGGAATCGCGCGGCGAGCAGGATGAGCGTGACCTGGATGTAGCCGACCGCGATGTAGGGCAGGATTTTCCCGACCATCACCTCGACCGGCCGCACCGGCGTGGCGAGGAGGTTTTCCATCGTGCCGCGCTCGCGCTCGCGCGTGATGGCGAGCGAGGTGATGACGACCATCGTCATCGTCAGCACCACACCCATAAGGCCGGGCACGACATTGTATTGGGTGATGTTTTCCGGATTGTAATGCGCATGAATCGAATAATCCACCGGGCCATCCTTCCCGCGCAGACGGGCCAGCGGACCGGTAAGGTCGCGATCGAGCACCGTCGCCCCAATGGCGCGCACTGCCGACAGGGCGGGGCCGGTGGCGGCGGGATCAGTGGCGTCCGCCTCGATGAGCACGGTTGGGTGCTCACCGCGGAGGAGCCGCCGGGAGAAATCCTCGGGAATGTTGATGACAAACTGCACCTCGCCGAGTTTAAGGAGTTCATTGGCCTCAGCCTCGGTCTCCGCCTCACGCACCAGGGTGAAATAGCCGCTGTTCCGCAGTGCCGCGACAAGGGTGCGCGCAAACGGCCCCTGGTCGGCGGCGCGGATCGCGGCCGGCAGGTGCTTCGGGTCGGAGTTGATGGCGAAGCCGAAGAGCGTCAGCTGCATCAGCGGGATGCCGACCATCATGGCGAAGGTCACGCGGTCGCGCCGCATCTGGATGAATTCCTTCAGCACGATGGCCCAGAGGCGATGGAAGGTGAAGCGCGGCATCGGGGTCAGGAGTAATTATCCTTCGCGGTGTCCATCAGACTGATGAACACGTCCTCGAGCCCGGCGCGGATTTTTTTCCACTCATGGCGCGGGCTGCGCATGGCGGCGATGGCCGCCTCGAGCCGGGCGGCATCGCGGCCGGTCACGTGCAGGGTCGTGCCGAAGGCGACGACTTGCTCGACGCCTTCGCGCCCGCGCAGTGCGTCGGCGAGGGCGCGAAGGTCCGGGCCGGTGACGGTCCAGGTGGTGAGATGCGCGGCGGCGAGGACCTCCGCAAGGGAACCGCGCGCGAGCAGATTGCCGTAGGCGAGGTAGGCGAGGCGGTCGCAGCGCTCGGCCTCGTCCATGTAATGCGTCGTGATGAGCACCGTGAGCCCCTCGGCCGCGAGCTGGTGGATCTCGTCCCAGAATTCGCGGCGGGCCTTCGGGTCCACGCCCGCGGTGGGCTCGTCGAGCAGTAGGAGCTGTGGCGAATGGATCAGGCAGGCGGCCAGCGCGAGGCGCTGCTTCCAGCCGCCGGAGAGCTGGCCGGCCAGCTGGTGGCTGCGGTTGGCCAGGCCGAGGCGCTCGAGGCTGTGCTCCACGGCGGCGGCGCGGTCCGGCACGTCGTAGATGCGCGCGATGAAGTCGAGGTTCTCGCGGATGCTGAGGTCCTCGTAATAACTGAACCGCTGCGTCATGTAGCCGACGTGGCGCTTGATCTCGGCCTGCTGTGCGCGCAGATCGTAGCCGAGACAGGTGCCGGTGCCCGCGTCCGGCGTAAGCAGGCCGCAGAGCATCCGGATGAACGTGGTCTTGCCCG
Source organism: Lacunisphaera sp. (assembly GCA_043738215.1). Taxonomy (GTDB): domain Bacteria; phylum Verrucomicrobiota; class Verrucomicrobiia; order Opitutales; family Opitutaceae; genus Lacunisphaera. Next base: position 15,291 of record JAYUGX010000082.1, on the reverse strand, counting down.
AGCCGTTGGGGCCGAGGAAGCCGTAGATCTCGCCGCGCCGCACCTGGAGGTCGATGGCGTTGACGACGGTCTTGCTGCCAAAGCGCTTGGTGACGCCGGCGACGTCGATGGCGAAGTCCGTCGCACTCATGCGGGCCTATTTTCCCACGGTTACATCCACCGGCTGCCCGGGATGAAGGTCGCGCGCGGCGGCGGGATCGAGGACCGCCTCGGCCATGAACACCAGCTTGGCGCGGTTCTCGCGGTTGTAGAGGACCGGCGGGGTGTATTCGGGCTTCGGCGAAAGATAGCTGATCCGCGCCTCGAGCGGAGTCGCGCGGCCGGTGAACGACACCTTCACGAGATCCCCGGCCTTGAGGGCGCCGAACCCGGCTTCGGGCACGAAGAAGCGCACCTTGATGTTTTCGGGCGGGAGCAGCGCCACCACCGGGGTGGCGGCGGGCACAAACTCGCCTTCCCGGAAAAGCGTGTCGTAGACCAGCGCGGCGCGCGGGGCCGCCTGGCTTTTCTGCGCCACGCTCCAGCCGGCGCGGTCCAGCGCCGCCTGCGCGGCGGCCGCATCGGCCTCGGCGGCCGTGACAGCGTCCGCGCGACCACCGAGCTGGGCAGTGGCGAGCTGCGCGGCGGTTTCGGCCACCAGCCTCGTGTTGGCCTCATGGTTGAGGCGGGCGCGATCATAGTCGTCGTCAGAGAGCACCGTGGTCTCATGGAGCTTGGTGGCCCGCTCCAGTTCGCGGGCGGAAAGTTCGGCGGCGGTGCGGGCCTGAGCGAGCCGGGCCTCGAGCGCGGCCAGCTCGGAGGGGCGCTGGCCCTTTTGGAGATCGGCCAGCCGGGCCTGCGACTGGCGCAGCCGCCCGGCGGCTTCGCGCAGTTGGGAAAGCTCGGCACTCTGCTCCAGGGTGAAGAGCGGCGCCCCGGCCTCAACGCGCGTGCCTTTCTGCACGGCAAGTTTGGCCAGCTGCCCGCTGAGCGGGGCGGCGACATAGATAAATTCGCCCTCGAGATAACCCTGGTAGCCGGCGGAGTCATGCCGGACACAACCGGGGGCGAGCAGCATTCCGCTGACAAGCACGGCGGCGCTATTGCGCCAAAAACTGGCATCCATTTTCGCAGCGTGGCAGGCCGGCCGGCGGCGTCCAAGCGCAAAGGCGCTTCGGCGGTTGCCAGAAGAAGGGCATTAATTACGTTGGCGGCATGCCCGGATTGGCCAGCAATTTCAAGACCGAGGTTTCCACGCTGATTGCGAACAAGGACTTCGCGACCCTCAAGACCAAGCTGGCGCCGTGGCTGCCGGCCGACGTTGCCCCGATCCTGTCCGAACTGCCCATCGAGCAGCTCGCGGCGCTGTTCCGCGGCTGCTCCAAGGAACTCTCCGCGGCGGTGTTTTCCTACCTCGAGCACAACGCCAAGCACAAGCTGCTGAAGACGCTCACGCAGCCGCAGGCGGCGGCGCTGCTCAACGAGCTGCCGGCGGACGACCGCACGACCTTCCTCAACGAACTGCCGCTGGACCTCGCGATGCAGCTGATCTGCCTGCTCACGCCGGAGGAGCGCAAAATCACCCAGGATCTGCTGGCCTATCCCGAGCACAGCGTGGGCCGGATGATGACACTCGACTTTGTGGCGGTGCATGCCGGCTGGACCGTGCGCGAGGCGCTCGACTATATCCGCGAGCACGGCTACGACCGGGAGACCCTGAACATGATCTATGTGACCGACGAGGAAGGTCACCTGCTCGACGATATCCGCGTGCGGCGCTTCCTGCTCTCGGCGCCGGAGACGAAGGTCAGCGCCCTGATGGATGGCAACTTTGCCACGCTGGCCCCGACCGACGACCGGGAGAAGGCCCTGCAAATTTTCCGCAAATACGACCGCGTGGCCCTGCCAGTGACCGGCCCCGGCAACAAGCTCATCGGCATCGTGACGGCGGACGACATGCTGGACGTCGCCTCCGAGGAGGCGACGGAGGATATCCAGAAGCTCGGCGGCAGCGAGGCGCTCGACGAGCCCTACACCACCATCGCGCTGCACAAGATGGTGCAGAAACGCGCGAGCTGGCTCGTGGTGCTGTTCCTCGGCGAAATGTTGACCGCGACGGCCATGAGTTACTTTGAGGATGAACTCGCCAAAGCCATCGTGCTCTCGCTCTTCATCCCGCTGGTCATCAGCTCGGGTGGCAATGCCGGCTCGCAGGCGGCGACGCTGGTCATCCGCGCCCTGGCCCTCGGGGAATTCCGGCTGCGGGACTGGTGGCGGATCATGCGCCGCGAGCTGGCGGCGGGCCTGATGCTCGGCCTGATTCTTGGCGTCATCGGGTTTATGCGCATCATCATCTGGTCGCGTTTCTCGCACATTTACGATCCGAGCCCGCTGCTGGTGGCCACGACGGTGGGCACGGCCCTGGTGGGCATCGTGCTTTGGGGCTCGTTGATGGGCTCGATGTTGCCTTTGATATTAAAGCGCCTCGGGTTCGATCCGGCGACCTCCAGCGCTCCATTCGTGGCGACGCTGGTGGATGTGACGGGTCTGATCATCTACTTCACGGTCGCACTCTTCATCATGCTTTAGACTGGGAGCCCATGCGCCAACCAGTTTTGCTCTACGACGGGGAATGCGGACTGTGCAACCGGCTCGTGTGCGCGTTGCTGCGGTCGGACCGGGCCGGGCGGCTGCATTATGCGCCATTGCAGAGTGAGCCCGCGCAGGCGTATCTGCGGGCACGGGGACTGCCCACGGCGGATTTCGACAGCCTGGTTTTTGTGCCGGACTGGAACCAGCCGGCAGCCGGTGCGCCGCTGCTGCGTACCAGCGGGGCGTTGGCCGCATGTGCCGAGGTCGGCGGCGCCTGGCGGGCGGTGGCATGGCTGCGCGTGCTGCCGGCGTGGTTGCGCGACCCGTTCTACAAGCTGGTCGCGCGTTCCCGCTATGCGCTGTTCGGCACCTACCGGTCGTCGCCGTTGCCCGAACCGGAATGGGAAAAGCGTTTTTTGGCCCGCTGACCGGCCGGCCAAAGAAAAAGGCCGGAGCAGATCCGACCTTTGAGATTGGACTGTCGGGATGCGATTACTCGCGGCCATAGCCGCCACCGCCACCACGGTCGCCGCCACCGCGGTAACCGCCACCGCGACCGCCGCGGCCGCCGCCACCCCCGCCGCCGCGATAGCCACCACCACCACGGTCGCCGCCACCCCCCCCAAAGGAGCGCGGGGGACGCTCTTCGCGCGGCCGGGCAATATTGACCGCTAGGGCGCGGCCCTCCATCTCATGGCCGTGGAACTTCTCCACGGCCTTCTGGGCCTCGTCGCCGTTCGCCATCGTGACGAAGGCGAAACCCCGGGAACGCCCGGTGAACTTGTCGAAGATGATCTCAACGACGCTGACGGTGCCGACTTGGCCAAACAGGGCCTCGAGGTCCTGGGCAGTGCTAGCGAAGGGAAGATTCCCCACGTAGAGCTTGCTGTTTTCCATGTGATGATGAGAGCTGATGCTGTCGCCTTACCGCCCGTCTCCGAACCTCGGATTTCAAATCATCACTGAACACTGCGCTCACCTGACAATTCTCCGTAGCGATAGAATCTAACAAACAACCAACCCAACGGCTGGCAGGCTGGCGCGGACGGAATTTTAGGCAAGGCCAAATCAACGCAAGTAATTGCCGCGCAAGAGCGGCGCGGCGGGTTCCCGGTGTTCACTGCGGTTAATCCAAGGCGGGCCCGCCGCGACCCGAGGGCAGTGGCGGCCACTCGTGCCGCAGCGCCCCGTAGAAGACCGCATCCACCAGCCGGCCATCCTTCTTCAGAGCTTGCGGGCTGAAGCCTTCGCGGCGCATCCCGGCCTTCTCCATGACTCGGCCGGAAGCCGGGTTGTGCGTCATGTGGTGGGCGTGGATGCGGCTTAATTCCAGCGTGAGAAACCCGCAGTCGAGCACCGCCCGGACTGCCTCGGTGGCATAGCCTTGGTTCCAATACGGCACGCCGATCCAATATCCCAGCTCGGCCTGCCCGTGCGCCGCTTGGATCATCAGGCCGGCGGACCCCAGCAGTCCACCGGTGGCCCGCAGGGTGATGGCGAAAATAAGCTCCTCCTGCGCCGCCCATTTGGCCGCATGGGTGCCGATCCAGACCTCCGCCGCCCCGTCGGGATAGGGGTGGGGAATGTTCAGCGTGGTGGCGGCGATGGCCTGGTCGCCGGCCAGCCGTTGCAGATCCGGCGCGTCGGTCAGCGCATACGGCCGGAGCCGCAAGCGCGCCGTTTCGAGCACCGGGTGGGCGGCAGAAAAATTCATTGCCGCCCAATTTGGGCGGCCGCCGGAAACCGGCGAGCCAAAAGCCGCCGGACGATATTTCCGAAACCGTTCAAGTTTTCCCTCTGAAAAAAGTGATTTTCCCCTCTAGAAAATCATTGCATTGCATCAAACGGATTCTATGACGAATAGCACTATGGCTAAATCAACACGTAAACCAAACGCCGCTTTCATGAAGCCGGTCACTCCCGACTCAGCGCTCGCCGCTGTGGTTGGCTCCACCCCAGTGCCCCGCACTGAGCTCACCAAGAAACTCTGGGCCTATATCAAGAAGAACGGCCTGCAGGACAAAAAGAACCGCCGCATGATCAATGCGGACGCCGCCCTGAAGGTTGTCTTCGCGGGCAAGGCGCAGGTCAGCATGTTTGACATGACCAAGCTGGTCAGCAAACACGTCTCCTAAAGCTTCCGCTCCTAGCGAAATTTCAGTCACCGCCGCGGAGCAATCCGCGGCGGTTTTGTTTTTGGCCGGTGGCTCGATCCTGCAGGAGCCTGCTTGCAGGCGATAAAAAACGTGGGCATCACCCATCGCTTGCAAGCATGCTCCTACAACAGTTCCCGCCGGCCGGCCGTGCTGATGCTCCTGCTCGCCACCTTGTTTTGGGGCCTGAGCTTTCCACTCATCAAGGCGATCGGGCTCGTGCACCTGCTGGTGTTGCCGGGGAGCGGCACGTGGTTCATCACGGCCTATACCATCGCCCCGCGCTTTCTCCTCGCCACGGTTGTGCTCGCGGCAGTGCCCAGACCGAAACTGGGCACGTTCACGCGCGGCGAAATCAGGCAGGGCCTGCTGCTCGGGCTCACCGCGGGGGCCGGCATGCTGTTGCAGAACGACGGCCTGCAGTTCACCTCGGCGTCAACCTCCGCTTTCCTCACGCAGCTCTATGCCCTCATGATCCCGGCTTACCTCGCGGTGCGCTGGCGGCGCCGGCCGCCGGGCGTGGTCTGGCTGTGCGGCGGACTGGTGCTCGCGGGCGTGGCGGTGCTGGGGCGTTTTGATTTTCACGCGCTGCACCTCGGTCGCGGCGAACTGGAGACGCTGCTCAGCTCGGTTTTCTTTATGATGCAGATACTGGTGCTGGGTCAGAAGGATTACGCCGGCAACCGGGCGCTGCCGGTCACGCTGACGATGTTCGGCACGGAGGCCGTGATCTTCACCGCCATGGCCTGGGGCACGGCGCCCGCGCCCGCCGCGTTGCTCGCGCCATGGGCCTCGATGCCGTGGCTCGGTTTCACGGTATTGCTCACGCTGTTCTGCACGCTTGGCTCGTTCATCCTGATGAACCGCTGGCAGCCGGAAATCACAGCGACAGAGGCGGGGCTCATCTACTGCATCGAGCCGGTGTTCGCCTCGCTCATGGCGCTGTTCCTGCCCGCGCTTTTTTCCACCTGGGCCGGCTTCGATTACGCGAACGAGCGGCTCACGTGGCACCTGCTGCTCGGTGGCGGGCTTGTCACCTTAGCCAACGTGCTCATCCAGTTGCGGCCGCCGGAGCCGGCGTGAAGCGACCGGCACGGAGGAAGGCTTGGATCTGGGCGATGACGCGGCCACGCCAGGACAGCCACGTGTGGCTGTAGGGGACGGTGATGAAATCAGTCATGCCTTCCAACCGGGCGCGGGCGACCGTGACCTTGCCGTCGTTGGGCCCCGGGAGCCAGGAGGAGAACAGGGGATTGAGCGAGCAGTCGCCGGCGATGATGCCGAGTTCGCCCGCGCCGCCGGGCCAAAGGCCAAGGGCGCGCGGCAGGCCGTCGGTCCCGAGTTGCTGCCCGGCCGGGCCGTTGATGGCGCGGTAAAGCCGGTTGGGTTTCAGGCGGTCGGCGAGTTCGCTGCCGGCATTGGGCGGGGCGAGCATCACCACCCGGCCGGGGTTGGGCACCGGGTGATCGCGCAGGTAACAGCGCAGCATGATGCCGCCGAGGGAGTGGGTCACAAAATGAAGGCGCGGCGCGGCGCTTTGCGCGGCGATCACCGGGGCAAGATAATCCCGGCTGAGATCCTCGATGGCATGCTTGCGCGACGGGTAGGAGACATTGACGACCTGATAGCCGTCGCGCCGCAGCACCTGTTGCACACGCCAGAACGACCAGGAGGTGCGGCCGAGGCCGTGAAGCAGGATGACCGTCTCCCCGGGCGCGGCGCGGACATTGGTGGCGGAAAGCATGAGCAAAAAAACCAGCAGCAGGCGCGGCATGAATTTGTTCAAGTGGCGCGGCGGATGGAGGCCACCGCGCGCCACGTGACCGCCCCAAGGACAATCACCCCGCCCAAGAGTGCCAGCGGACGGGGTTTTTCCCCGACCACGAGCATCACCCAGACCGGGTTGAGGATGGGCTCGATGACGGGGATGAGCACGGCCTCGAGCGCCGTCACGTGCCTGATGGCGCTGGCATAGAACAGATATGGGACGCCGAGTTGCACCACACCGAGCAGCAGCAAGGCGACGAGGCCGCTCGTGGGCAGTGGCGGGGCGGACCAGAGGGCGGGCAGGCCGATGACGAAGCCGAGCAGGTTTCCGAGGATGACCGACTCGACGGGTGAACCGTCCTTTTGCTTGCGGAGCAGCATGATCATGGCGGCGAAACACACGCCACTGGCGATGGCGACGAGAATCCCGGCCAGGTCGTGCAACCGCAGCCCGTCATACAGGAAAATACTCATGCCGACGAAAGCGGCGACGATGGTCGCCCAGTCGGCCCGCGTGGACCGCTCGCCCAGCAGCCACGCGCCGAACAGCGCGATCCAGACCGGGGCGGTGTATTGAAGCAGAATGGCGTTGGCCGCGGTGGTGAGCTTGTTGGCCGCGGCGAACAGCACGGTGCAACCGGCGTAGGCGACGGCGGTGCCGAGCTGCAGCGGCGACCACGTGAAGCGCAGGGCGCGACCTCGCATCAGCAGCAGGAAAACCGCCGCGATGAGCCCGCGCCCGCCCGCGGCGGCCAGCGGCGGCCAGGGCACGAACTTGAACAGCACGCCCGCGAGGCTCCAGCAAAGCGCCGCGAGGAGCAGCAGGCCGACCGCCCGGGTGTGCGCGGGGTTTTTCAAGGCGGGAAAGCCATGCGGGGTTTGGCGCAAAAGGCACGAAAAAAGCCGGACGCCGGCCCGCCGCACGTCCTGTCTCGGCGGCCACTGCGTGCGGGAGGCGTGAGCCCCGCCGCAAGCCGCGGGGAATGCCTCTGCATTCAATAATTGAACGCTTGTTTGCTGGCGGGATCGGCGAGCAGCGCCTCCCAGCGGGGAAACCCGCGCAGAGGGGAAAAATCAATGTCCGCGTGCAGGGCAATCACGCTGCTGGTGGACGACGTCGGCACACTCATCAAGGGCGCGATTTGATCGACGGCCTTGTCCTTTTCCCCGATCCACGCGTAAACAATGCCCGCGTTGGCGTGGACAAAAAACTGCATCCGCAACGGGTAGCCGGGCTTTAACTTCGCCAGCAGACGAGCCACGGTCTCCATCGCGCCGTCGTGGTCGCCAGCCAGCGCCTGGGCGTAACTCAACGAACTGAGGATCCGGTCGTTGTCCGGATCGGCGGCCGATCTGACCTTGAGCTGGTCGAGCAACGGGCGCACGAGGCCGACGGCGCGGTCGCGCTTGCCCAGGACAACGAGGGCCTCGGCATATTGCAGGGTCGAATCGGCATCGCTGAAGTTGATGTCTGTGCCCTGCCGGTCGCTGTGCTCCACGTAGGCCTGTGCGTCGCCGATCGCATGATAATACCAGCCGAACTTCGCCGCCACGACCTTGGGGTCCTTTTGTTGCTCCGGGGTCAGCCGGGCGAAGACGGCTTCCATTTCCTGCCGGGAGCCGCGGGCGAGATAGGGCACCGAGGCCAGGGCGGCGGCGGCATCAAATGAGTTGGGCTCAAGTTCCACCAGCAGCCGGGCGTATTGCGTGGCCTGGTCATATTGCCGCAGGTTCAGCAGCGCGTTGTAGCCGGCCCAAAGGACGATGGGATTGCGGGGGTCGAGGGCTTGGGCGCGCCGGAGGTAGCCCATCGACTCCGCCCAAAGGCGTTCCTGGCCCGCCAGAGTGCCGAGGGAGATGAGGATCTCGATATCGCCCGGAGCCAGGCGCAGGGCCCGCTCATAAAATTTGCGGGCCCCGGCCAGATCTTCACTGGCCTCCGCCCCCAGGCCTTGGGCGTGGATGACCGCCGGGTCCGCCGGCGCCAGCCGGATGGCCTGGGCGAGCGCGGCCTGCCCGGCCATCAGCTGGTTGCGGTCGCCCCCGGTGGTGGGCGACCGGTAGCTCTGGAAATTTACGCGGGCCATGTCCAGCCACGCGGGCACGAAATTGGGGTCCTGTTGGACCGCGGCGTGCAGCAGTCGGTCGAGTTCGGGCAGCGTCGCCCGGGAAACGCCCGACCACAGGATGATTTCGCGGGCCTTGAGGTGATTGTTGTAAGCGTCGACGTTGGTCGTGGCGCGGCCGGCGATGATGGTTTTCTGCTGCGGGGTGATGGCGGTCTTGAGCGCCCCGGCAATCTCGGTGGCCAGCGCCTCCTGGATGGCAAAAATATCGCTCAACTCGCGGTCGAAAGCCCTGGCCCAGACGTGCTCGTCGGTGGCGGCGCGGATAAGCTGGCCAGTGACGCGCACCTTGTTGCCGGCGCGCCGCACGCTGCCCTCCAGCACGTAGGTGACGCCCAGTTCCTGGGCGATCTGCCGGATGGTCTTGGTGGTGTTGCGATATTGCATGACCGACGTGCGCGACACCACCCGCAGCTCCGAGATGAGCGCGAGATTGGTCAGGATGTCCTCCTGGATGCCGTCGGTGAAAAAGGCGCTGTCTTTCTCCTCGCTCATGTTGTTGAACGGGAGGACGGCGAGGGATTTTTCGCTGATGACGGGGGCGGCCGGTTCCGGGGCTTTGACCGCGACAGCGGGCCCGGCCGGCGCCACGGTGGTATTGGCCGCGGGCCGGAACAACACGAAGGCGCCCAGGGCGAGGACCGCGACCCCGAGCAGGGCCGCGGCCCAGAGGGGAAAACCAGACTTGGAGCCCGCGGCCGATATCGCTTCATGAGCCCGGACGGCGGGTTTGGTCCCGGCGGGGGACTTGCGCGGGGCCTGCAGCAGGCGTTTCACCTGTTCGACAAATTGCGACGTGGGCTCGCCGCCGGGCAAATGCGTCCATTGCACCTTGAGAAATTGCTCGGGGACGCTGGCGGAGGATTCGCTGGTGTCGTCGACGACCACGGGAAAGAGGAACGACTTGTTGTCGGCCAGCAAGTGCGTGCGTTCGACCGCCAGCTTCCATTCGAGCCGGAAGTAGCCCTCCCCGCGCTGATCGCTCTGGCTGGAGATGATCGGCATGAAAAGCGCACACTCCTTGATCTGGCGGCGGATCTTCTGGTCCCAGGCATCGCCGCCGCGCAACTCGCTCATGTCGAACCAGACCTCGACCCCGAAGGCGCGCAGGGCGTCGGCGATATGGCGGGCCGCGTCCGCATCCTCGCGGGCATAGCTGAGAAAAACCGCCTTCTGCAGTGGTTCGGGCATGGAGTGAGTGTGGACCGGGCCATCATGGCCCGGCGGACCCCTTGTTAGGGATGCGTCCCGGGGAGGCGAGTGCATTCTCCCCATTTGGCGCGGTGCTTGCACCGTGGCCCATTCCATTGCCCGGGGCGCGATCCAGAAGAGCGCGGCTACTTCGCCGCTTGCGCAAAAGCGTCGAGCACCGTGCCGGGCGTGAGCAGTTCGGGCAGGATCACGGGGTCGGCCTTGCCGGGGGCGTAGATGAGATTGAAGGGCACGGCAGAGCGGTTCCAGCGCGCAAGCTCGGCTGTGATCAGCGGGTCGCGGTTGGTCCAGTCACCGCGCAGAAGCATGACATTTTTTTTCTTCAACTCGGCGAGCACTTCGGCCGAGTGAAAGACGACGGCCTTGTTCGTCTGGCACGTGGCGCACCAGCGCGCCGTGAAATCCACGTAGACATATTTTCCGGCGGCTTGCGCGGTGGTGACGGCCCCGGGGCTCCATTTTTCCCATGTGACCTGATAGCTGCCGTCAGTGGGTGAAGCCTGCGCCGCCTTCGGCCAGCCGGTATAGAGACCGCCCGCCAGCAAGGCTGCGGCGAACACCCGGCCGAAAATCTGCCTGCCCGGCTTGCCATAAGCCTGGCCGAAGCGGCCGTAGGCCCACGCGGCCATCGCCACGAGCACGAACCCAAAGGCGATCAAAAGCAGGGCGTTGTCATCGTCCTTGGTCTGGCCGGCCAGCACCCAGAGCAGCCAGCCGACCGTCGCATAGAGCGGGAAGGCCATGAATTGCTTGAATGTCTCCATCCACGCGCCGGGACGCGGCAGCATTTTCACCGCCGCGGGAAACATCGAAAGCAGCAGATAGGGCAGGGCGAGCCCGATGGCAATCGCGGTGAAAACCAGGAATGACTGCCCGGCGGAGAGGGAGAGCGCGGCGCCGAGCGCGGGGGCGAGGAACGGCGCGCTGCACGGCGTGGCGACGAGGGTGGCGAGCGCGCCGGTGAAGAACGAGCCGGCGAATCCCTCCTGCATCTGCAAATTGCCCCCGACCCCGGTGGCGGACAGGCCGATCTCAAAGAGCCCGCTTAGATTGAGCGCGAAGATCAGGAGAAATGACGCCATGCCGAAGACAAAGGCCGGCGACTGCAGTTGAAAACCCCAGCCAAGCTGCGAACCGCCGGCGCGCAGCACCAGCAGCACCGCGGCCAGCGCCCAGAACGAGAGCAGCACGCCGAGCGCGAAGACGAGTCCGTGCAGGGTGATTTTTTTTCGGTCGCTGCCCGACTGGTTCACAAAGCCGAGAATCTTGATGCCCAGCACCGGGAAGACACAGGGCATGAGATTGAGGATGATGCCGCCGATGAAGGCGAGGAGCAGCGTCCCGGGCAGGGTGCCCGGGGACGCTGGCGGGGAGCTCCCCGTTGCGGCGTGCTGGCCGCCCGGGGTTTGTCCTGGGTTCTCGCTGACGCGAAACCCAGGCAAAGGCGCGTCGATGACGAGGCCGTCGTAGCCCGAGCCCGATTGCCAGCCGTTGGCCGAGGCCAGCACGCCGGTGAGACGGACGGCGTTCTTGTCGGCGGCGGCATCGAGGGGGGCGGTGATGACCCAGGAACCGTTTTCCTGCGTGACGACCTGGGGCTTGGCATAATCGGTGAAGGCATCGCTGGCGAAGAAGTGCAGGTCCCGGGGCACATGCGTGGTGCCGGGTTTCGGTGTGAGGCGCAGGGTGGCGGTCGTGGCGGTGTGCGAGGCGGTGACGTCCCATTCCGTGTTTGCATCGGGCATTTTGGTGCGCGTGTCGGCGATGGCCCCGGTCCATTTTGCATCGGCCCGGCCGGCGCCGGCGGCAACGATGGGGAAGGTGATGGAGAGCTTCGCATCGCCGGGCATGCAGACGTCCTGGCACATGAGCCACTCGGCGGTGGCGGAGAATGTGACAGTGCTGCCAGGGACGAGGGACCCCGTTGCGGTCTGCTGGCCGCCCGGGGTTTGTCCTGAGTTCTGCTCCGGCCGGCTGCCCGCGCCTTTGGCGCTGCCGGCCACTGAGGTCGCAAACTCAGGCAAAGGCGGGGTGATTTCCACGAGCAGGAAGGCCTCGTCGCCATAACCGTTGCCGACGATTTTATTGGAGGAGTCCCGCAGAATATGCGGCGTGGGCCACTGGATGTTGCCGGCCTTGAATCCCGCAGGCAGCTTCCAGGTCAGCGAGGTTGCGTAACCGGTGCCAGGCGCGATCCAGTAGCTGTGCCAGTGCGGATCATGCTGCATCCGCAGCGCGACAGTGAACGGCTTGCCCGGCTCGATGGCCGCCGCGTCGGACACAAGCGAGACGGCCACGGCGCCCTTTTTCACGATCAAGGACTCGGCGGCGGGGAGCAGCGACGGCAGGGCGAGCAGCAGGAAAAGCAGACGGGGCAGTTTCATCTGGCAGTGAGAGTAGGCGGGGCGGGGTTTATTTCAAATGCGCATTACCAAGGCAGTTTAACCGCGAATTACGCGAAGGGACGCGAATCCGGAGCAAGACAGGGGGATTAACCGCGAGCGAGGTTGCCCGCGCTCCAGCGTCATTGACCACCGGGAAACACTGGCCTTTGCTGCGGGCATGCCGATGGACTTTGCCGAACTGGAACGACGCAGTGTGGAAAAACTGGCGGCGCAGGGTGGCGACGTGGCGCACGACCACGAGCATGTGCGGCGGGTGGTGGGGAACGCCCGGGCGCTGGCCGCGGCGGAAAAGGCCCGGCTGGAAATCGTGCTGCCGGCGGCGTGGCTGCACGATTGCGTGACGGTGCCAAAGGACTCGCCGGAGCGCGCGGTGGCATCGCGACTCGCGGCGGCGCAGGCGGTGGCATGGCTGCGGGAGTGGGGCTGGCCGGAGAAGTCGCTGCCGGAAATTTCCCACGCGATCGAGGCGCACAGTTTCACCGCGGGCCTCGCGCCGCGGACCATCGAGGCGAAGGTGGTGCAGGATGCGGACCGGTTGGACGCGCTCGGCGCCGTCGGGCTGGCGCGATGCCTGATGCTCGGCGGCGCAATGGGCCGGCCGCTGCATGCGGCGGCGGATCCGTTTTGCGAAAACCGGCCGCCGGACGACCGCGCCTCGGCGGTGGATCATTTTTATGCGAAGCTGCTCAAGCTCGAGGGCCGGATGCAGACGGAGAGCGGCCGGCGCGAGGCCCGGCGGCGCACTGAGATTCTGCAGAAATTCCTGACCGAGTTGAAACGGGAAATCAACCCGGGCTGAATTTTAGCCACGGATGGCACCGATGGGCACGGATAAAACCAAAGCAGGATAGTAACTGCTCTGTCCGCGAGGATCAGCCCTCGCCAAGGTTAGGGCTGACAGCCGCGGGCCCTCCAAGTGTGCACCGCGGCAAGTGGTATTATCCGCGGGGGGATAACCCGCCCTGCCGTTACTTCAGCGGGAGGGTGAGCTGCGCCGCGTTGTAGCCAAGCGTGAGTTCGTTGGGTGCGATGCGGATGATCTTCAGGTAATACGTCGTGTCGTCCTTGCCTTTAACCAGGATCAGCCCGCCCTCCTTGTAAGGGGACGAATTGATGATGAGGTGGGGCAGACCATTTACCATCATCTGGCCGCGGATCTTGAGCGTGGCCGCGTAGTGGGCGAGGATCTCGTCATCATCCGTGAGCGGCTTCTCCGGCTCGGGAGGAGCCGTGGGCGGTTGATCAGTCCCGGACCCTGGGCCACCGGCGACAGGGGTTGCGGGAACAGTGCCGGAGGACTGAAAAGGATTGGGCAGAACGGCGGGCAGGGGCACGGGTTTCAACCGCTGCTTGAGCAGGGCATCGATGTGCTCCTTGGTGCGGTCAAAGCGGTCCACCACCTTGGGTGCCGCGGGGGCAGCGGCCGGGGCGGCCAGGACCGATGGGGCGGAGAACAACAGGCCGGTGATGAAAAGGACGGAACGGGCGGACAGGTGGTTCATGGGTGGCCGAGAATTTCGACGGTGAGGTCCAGGGCGAGGTTAAAGCTGGTCGCATCCGCTCGCGTGAAACTGTAATTCTTAATGCGGAGGAGGCGCGGGCCATTCTCCAGTTCGCGCACGAAACTCATGACTTGGAAATACGTGCCGGCGACCCGGATGGAAAAAGGAACGGGCTTGTAAGGCACGCCCTCCGCCACCGGCTGGGAGCTCAGCTGGTTCAACTGGCTGAGGTGGGCACGGCTGGCCGACTCCATCTGGTAGAAATAATTCAGGTTGTCCGCCAGCTCGGCCTCCATCACGAGGTTTTTGTCGATGTGGTCGAGGGCCTCCTGCACCGTGGCGAGATGGCTGATGATGCGGGCGTGGCCCGTCAGCGCCGCCTGCATGGCCTCGCCATCCTGCCGGACGCGCTCGTGGCGCAAAGCGAGGACGGTCTGCCGTTGCCAGAGGAAATAATTGGCCCCGCCCAGGACCACAATAAGCGTGACGCTGATCACCATCAGCGGATTGCGCCGGGCCGCCGCCAGAAGCTGTTGGAAGAAGACGTTCATTATTGAGATGCCTTGAGCTTGAAGGTGAGCTCGAAATTAAAGGCTTCCACCCCCTCCCGGCGTTCAAAGGAGGTCTGCGTAATGCCGGCAAAGACGGCTTTGATCGTGGCATCGCGGCGCAGCTCTTCCATATACTGACGAAGCGTGTTTCTGGCCCGGTCGGAGGGTTCGTTCAGGCTGCCGCGGATCACCAGGCCCGTGTCGAATGAACTGATGGTTTCGATGCGCATGCTGGCCGGCCGGGCGCGGCCGAGGCTGAGGAGCAGCTCCGATACCTGATAGGGCGCGGCCATGAGCGCATAAGCGTGGTCGAGTTTGTCGGAGGCGGCGGTCAGGTTGCGGGTGGAAAGGTTGAGCGCATCGGTCTCCTTCTTCTTGTCCGCAATGCGCTGCTCCCAGTCGGCGGTGTCGCTGGCGAGGATATAGCCGGAGTAAAGCTGCCAGCCGGTGAACATGAGGGCGGCCACGGCGAGCGTGGCGGCGATCGTGTTGGCCACGAACCGGCGGCGGACCAGGTCGTTGCTGGGCAGCTGGGCGGAGAGCCGGCAATCGATGCGCCACGGGCCCTGGCTGGCGGCGTCATCCCGTGGCGTGCCATCCGATTTTGGATCGGGGATGAGGGCCACCAGGCTGAGGGCGCCCAGCCAGTGCTGCCCGAAGGCGGGCATGCCGTCATCCGACTGCAAGTTGACCGTCGGCAGCCATTCCGTGCAATTCATGCTGAAGGGCGTGCGGCCCACGACTTGGGCGAGGGGCTCGGCGATCCAGGCCAGCGCGGGCGGCAGGTAGGCGCAGTAGATTTCGCCCACGGGTTGTCCCGTAGTCATCTCATAGGAATCGACCAGCGGCTTGAGGTCGCGGCCGATGGCGCGCACGAACTTGGTGGCGCGGAGCAGCAGCTCGTCGTCGGCCTGGTGCAGCCGGTCGCGCACCGCGGCGGCATCGGTCAGGCCGAATTCCTTGCGCGCGGCCTGCACGATGGAGCTGAACCCGTGCCGCACCGC
>JAYUGX010000081.1:0-4265 GCA_043738215.1 Lacunisphaera sp. | reverse complement strand
AATGGACACCCCCGCGCCCGCCCGGCTTACCGCCTTCCCCTTGCCCCGAACGCTGTCCGCGGTGCTCCTCGCCGTCATGGTGATTGGTTATGCTTGGTTTCTTCGGCTACACACCGCGCCCTACGCGGGGGGATCCGATTCTTCCGGTTACCTGAACAGCGCCGCCCTGCTGCGCGCCGGTCATTTGTCCACCGCCGCGCGCACCTTGGCCGGGGAACTCCGCCCTGGGATCCACCAACCGCTGGGCTTCACCACCCGGGCGGGCACCAACTTGATGGCACCCAGCTACCCGATCGGCCTGCCCCTGCACTTGGCCGCCTTTTCATTCCTGGTCGGGCTCGATTGGGCCACGATTCCGCTGAACATCTGCGGCGCGCTGGCCGGTGGCGCCCTGCTATACCTGCTCGCCCGCCGGTTGGAACTGCCCCGGTCGCTGGCCCTGGCCGGGACCGTTGGGTTGTTGCTCTGTCCGCTGTATCTTTTCGTGTCCCTGCAGCCGATGAGTGACCTGCTCGCGCTTGTCTGGTCCATGGCGGCACTGTATGCTGCGTTGCGCGCTCGCGAAGGCTGGGGCTGGGCTTTGGCCTGCGGCATGGCAGTGGCCTGGGCGGTGCTGGTGCGTCCAACGAATCTGCTGCTGGCCGTGCCGGTTGTCCTGGCGCTGGGCACTCAGTGGCGATCCTATCTCTGGGTGGGCCTGGGCGGACTGCCCGGTGCGCTGCTGCTCGCCGGCTACAACCGGCAGGTTTACGGCTCACCGTTTGTCACCGGCTACGGTGAGGTCTGGTCAGCCTTCAGCCGGGAATATGTCGCGCACAACCTGGGGTTTTTTGCGCGCTGGATCCCGGGGCTGCTCTCCCCGGTTGTGCTGATGGCGTTGGGTGTCCCGTTCTTGCGGGCAGTCCGTCGGCGGGAGTTTTACGTGCTCGGTGCGTGGGCGGTGATGCTGATCGGTTTCTATGCCTTCTACTATCATTCCGGGGAAACTTGGTGGTATCTGCGCTTCATCATCCCCGTATTTCCCCTCCTCATCCTGTTCGCATTGGCCGTGCTGCAATCGCTTACCGCCACCGTTCCAAGGCGGAGAATCATCGGAAGTGTCCTGCTGGCGACCAGCCTGGCGTGGGAGATCAGCCTGACCTACCGGTTGGAACTGTTGCACAATAAATCCGGGGAGGCCGCCTACCCTAACGCCGCGGCCTGGGCCCGCACGAACCTGCCCGCTAATGCGGCGATCTTCTGCATGCAGGTCAGCGGCGCTCTTTATTATTACACCGACTTCTTGCTGGTGCGCTGGGATCAGGTCCAGCCTAGCGACATGGTCCCATTGTTTCAGGCCCTGCACGAGCAGCATCGGCCGGTCTATGCCGTGCTTTACGGATTTGAGGAACCAGGCGCCATGAAACAGATGGGGGGCCGCTGGACCAGAATCGCCGAGCTTCGCAACGTCACCGTCTGGCGCGTTGATCTCGTTCCTGCTGCCCCCTGAACCATGCTGCTCCTCGACGCCACCCACACCAGCCACACGCGCGCGCAGACCGGCATCCAGCGCGTGACGCGCTCGCTGTTTGCCGAGCTTGCCCGCGGCGGCAACGTCACGGGCGTTTGCTACGATCCCTACCTGAAATCCTGGCGGCTGTTGGGGGACCGCGAACTCGACCACTTGCGCCCCGGGCAGGAGGCCGCCGGCTCGCGCGGCGCCAAGTGGCCGCTGCATCAACGACTCGCTGGTCACGCGCGCCGGCTGCTCGGCAGCAAAATTGAGCTGCCCGCCGCCACGGGGCTGATCTGCCCGGAACTTTTCACCGCGCGGACCGGCGCGCACTGGCCCGAGATTTTTTCCCAAGTGCGCGGCCCGCGCATCGCGCTGTTCAACGACGCGATCGGGCTGCAATATCCCGAGCTGACCCCGCCCGCCACGGTGGCCCGGCTCCCGGCCTACCTGCGCGAGCTGCTGCAATTCGACGGCGTCGCCGCCATCTCGGAAGCCTCCGCGGTCAGCCTGTGCGACTACTGGCGGTGGCTGGGCGTCACGGACGCGCCGCCGGTCGCGGGCATTCCGCTCGCCGCTGATCCGCCGCCCGCGCTGGCCGGGGACAATTCATCCGCCGCCAAAATCCCGCGTGTGCTCTGCGTCGGCACCATTGAGGGCCGGAAAAACCATCTCGCCCTGGTCGAGGCCTGCGAGATTCTGTGGGCGGAGGGCGCGCAATTCGAACTGCACTTGATCGGCATCGCCCGGGCCGACACCGCCGGTCGCGCTCTGTCGAAAATCAACGCGCTTCAACGGGCTGGGCGACCGCTGCTCTATCGCGGGGCGACCGGCGAGGCCGGGCTACAGGCCGCCTACCGGCAATGTGCCTTCACTGTTTATCCCTCGCTGCTCGAGGGCTTCGGGCTGCCCGTGCTGGAAAGTCTGCAGCACGGAAAACCCTGCGTCTGTTCCGCGCACGGCGCCGTGGGCGAATCCGCCGTGGGCGGCGGCTGCGTGGCGCTGGACTCGGTGGACGCGGCCAGCCTCGCCAACGCACTGCGGCGCCTGCTTAAAAATCCCGCGGAACTCGCCGCGCTCGCCGCGGCGGTCCGGGCGCGCCGCTTCAAGTCGTGGGCGGAATACACGCGTGAGTTGACCGCGTGGATGTCGACGCTGCCGCGTCGGGCGTAGGCCTTTGCGGTTGCTAAGCCGTGCTTTCTGACCTCTAGTCGCCTCACCGGTTTTTATGGCCCTTTCCCTCTTCACCAAGACCCAGAAAGCCATCATTGAGCGCGCGCAGGACGACTATGCGACGAAGATGCGGCTGAAATACAAGCCCTACTACCACGTCATGGAGGCGCAGCAGGGCACGCACATCCGGCTGCAGGGGCGCGACATGATCATGCTGTCGAGCAACGACTACCTCGGGCTGTCCTTCCACCCCAAGGTCATCGAAGCCTGCGGCCTAGGCGCCAAGGCCTGGGGCAGCAGCACCACCGGCGCCCGCATTTCCAACGGCTCGCGCGCCTACCACACCGCCCTCGAGGAAAAACTCGCCGCCTTCCTAGGCCGTGAGGCTTGCCACGTCAGCGTCGCCGGCTACGTTTCCTGCTGCTCGGCCGTTGCGGCTTTCGCGCAGAAGGGCGACATCATTCTCGCCGATAAAAACATCCACTCCTGCCTCCTCGACGGCATCCGGCTGTCGATGGCGATCGCCGAACGTTTCAGCCACAACAACCCCGAGGATCTCCGCCAAGTCCTGAAGGACGTCCCTCACAACGCGCCCAAGATGCTCGTGGTCGAGGGTGTCTACTCGATGGAGGGCCACATCTGCCGGCTGCCCGAGCTGGCGCAGATCAGCGAGGACAACGGCTGCTTCATGGTGCTCGACGACGCCCATGGCTTCGGCGTGCTCGGCCGGCAGGGCCGCGGCACCGTCGACCATTTCAAGATGAACGACAAGGTCGACATCCTGTGCGGCTCGATGTCGAAATCACTCGCCAGCACCGGCGGCTTTGTCTCCGGCTCGCGCGCGCTCATCGAGTATCTCCGCACCAGTTCCAAGCAGACCCTCTTCAGCGCCGCCCTCAGTTCCAGCCAGGCTGCGGCCGCGTCCGCTTCGCTCGATATCATGCAGAGCGAACCACAGCACCTCGAGCGCCTCTGGAAAAACACCAAGCGCTACCGCGAGATACTCAAGGGCCTCGGGCTCGACACCTGGGAGAGCGAAACGCCCGCCGTGCCCATCGTGCTCGGCTCGAAAGAGCTCGTTTACCGTTTCTGGCAGGCCCTGCTCGAGAAGGGCGTGTTCACTGTCATGTCCATCGCCCCGGCCGTGCCGCCGGGCAAGGATCTCATCCGCACCGCGGTCTCCGCGCTGCACAGCGACGAAGACCTCGAGAAGATCGGCGCGGCGATGGCGTATGCGGTGAAGCAAATGTGATTTCACCGGGTGATACCCGGCGAAAATTGAGGGTTGAGAGTTCGATCATCAAAGCGGTCGGGACTTGGCGCTTTCAACTTTCAACCGCTCACCATTCCGTGCAGCCCGTCAGCACAAAGCATCCCGCAGTGTCTGCGCCGTTTGCGTCCAGCGGGGCAGTGATCGCGCCATCGCCTCGGTTTGCAACCGCCGGCTTTCCGCCGCATTGGTCAGCACCGCCCGCAATTTGGCCTGCCAGTCAGCGACATCGTTGACTTTCGCCACGAGGCAACCGCCGCCGTCCGCATTTTCGCGCAGCACCGGCAGGGCACTGCAGACGCAGGGCACGCCGCGCCACAATGCCTCAAG
>JAYUGX010000080.1:0-10652 GCA_043738215.1 Lacunisphaera sp. | reverse complement strand
CGATCGCTTCCTGCTTTGCTCCGACGGCCTCATCGAGGGCCTGTGGGACAACCAGCTCGAGGAAATCGTGCGTGCCGCCGATCCTGCGCCGGTGGCGTCGCGTCTCCTGAACGCGGCGCTGGAACGCGCCGGCCGCGACAACATCACCGCGCTGGTGGTCGAGGCTATCGCGCCCGCCGCCCCGCCGACATGAACCGCGTTTTTGTCTACGGCACGCTGAAGCGTGGCTGCCGCAATCACCACCACCTCGCTGGCCAGCAATTCCTGGGCGAGGCCCGCACCTCCGCCGGCTACACGCTCTATTCCATGGGAAATCATCCCGGCATGGTGCGCTCCACCGACGCAAGCCACGATGTCGCGGGCGAACTCTGGGCCGTCGATGACGACTGCCTGGCCCGGCTGGACATCCTGGAGGGCGTGGGCAAAAAGCTCTACGAACGTGTGCCCATCATTCTCGCCCCGCCCTTTGCCAGTCAACCCGTCCAGACCTACCTCTACCTCCGCAGCCTCCAAGGCCGCTCGGACATCGGCCCGGTCTGGAAGGAATGATTACGACTTGAGCGCGGCCTTCGGTATGCGCTTCACGGTCACGAAGCGGGCGCGAAACAACTCCTCCATCAGTTCGCGGGTCGGCGCGGGAATCCGTTTCACGAGGTCTTCGAGAGGAGGAAGGTCCGGCAGGTCCTTCTCCTCCGGGCTTAAGGCGTGAGGCGTGAGGCGTGAGGCTGATTCACCCGTTTCATCCTGAGCCAGAAACGCTGATTCCTCCTCGGACGAAGGACCGACCGGTGCATCCGCCACGAGTGCAGCAGGAGCACTCTCTTCTTCATCGATGGTTTGGCCTATCGCCTTTGGCCTATCGCCTATCGCCCCCGCGCCGTCAGGCGCGGACGTCAGTCGTTTTTTTTTGAGCCGTCCTCGTGGATGCTCTCGGCCAGCGTCGCGATTTCCTTGATCAGGCTGTCGATGGCCCGGGCGCGGCTGGCCTCCACGGCCTTGAGCAACGCCACCTCGAAATTGATCTTCTCGGACAAGCCGTGCTTCACTCCGGCCTCGCCTTCGCGCAGGCCGTCGAGCAACCGCGTGAGCTGCTCGGTCGTCATCGGCGGGCCGAGCGCGGCACTCGAACCGCCTTTGGCGATGGAATCGAGCAGCGCCGTGCGCACGTGGGACTGCACATCGACGAGCAGCCGGTAGAGATCGCGGCCGTTCTCGTCGCAGTCGTCGACGATCTCGACGAGCTTCTTGTGGTCGCCGGCCGCGAGGGCGGCCGCCAGCGCGGCGATCTTTTCGACCGACACCAGCCCGTAGACATCAAGCACGTCGGCCTCGCCGACCTCGGTGCCGCAGAAGGAAATCATCTGGTCAAAGATGGACTGGGCGTCGCGCATGCCGCCGTCGGCCATGCGGGCGATGCTGGCCAGCGCGGCGTCGCTCACCTTGATCTTCTCGGCCGCGGCGATTTTTTTCAGCCGCTGCACGATGAGCCCGTCGGGGATGGGCTTCAGGTCGAAGCGCTGGCAGCGCGACAGGATGGTCGGCAGCACCTTTTGCACATCGGTTGTGGCGAAGATGAACTTCACGTGCGCCGGCGGCTCCTCGAGGGTCTTGAGCAGCGCGTTGAAGGCGGAGGCGGACAGCTGGTGGACCTCGTCGATGATGTAGACCTTGTATTTCCCTTGGGCGGGCGCGTATTGGACGCTATCGCGAAGGTCGCGGATATGCTCGATGCCGTTGTTGGAGGCACCGTCGATCTCGATGACATCAAGGCACGAGCCGTCGGCGATGGACACGCAGATGGGATCGTTGACGTCGAAGTCGGCCTTGGGGCCGCCGGTGACGTTGAGGGCCTTGGCGAAAATGCGGGCGATGCTGGTCTTGCCGGTGCCGCGCGGGCCGACGAACAGGTAGGCGTGGGCGATGCGGTTGCGGGCGATGGCGTTCTTCAGCGTCCGTACCACATGGTCCTGCCCCACGACATCGTCGAACGTCTGCGGACGCCACTTTCGGGCGATGACTTGGTAGGAACCGGACATATCAGAGGTCAGAAATCAGAGGTCAGAAAAACAGAAAGGCGAGCCTGATGTTGGGTTGCTACCGCCGGCCGCCGCCAAGCCATAATCCGCAATCGAAAATGTCCGCGAACATGAGGACCCGCCTTCGTCCCGCCGGTGCGGGACTACGGCGAGGTTAGTTTCCCGGCTTCGCTTGGAAACTAAGTGGCCAGGCAATCCACGGCACTGGGAGGACGTCGTCACCGTTGCTGCCTTCCGGCCCTGGCGGGGTTCACGCGCCTGCCCCATGCATGGCGCCTGGCCAAGGCGGAACGTAGGTCGGCCCCCTCCCCTTTCAACTAAAATAAAAAGGGGCGCCGGCGCGGCGCCCCAAGCTGGCCTGGCCGGCTCAGTTGCCGGGCGGCTTGTCCGGCGGTGGCGGGGGCCGTTGACCCGGATTCTTGCCGGGTTCGCCCATCGGGCGATCACCCATCGGCCGGTCGCGATCCGGCCGCGGCCCGTTGGGCCCGCCTTGACCACCGGGACGGTTCTGCCGGTCTGGCATGGCCCGCATGCGCTCGCGCAACTCCCTGTTGAATTGCTCATACTTGGCGCGCTGCTCGGGCGTGAGTTTTTCAGCCACCTCCCGCTCCATGCGCTCGAACACGCTTCTGGTCTCCCTCATGGCGTAATTGCGCAGCCGGTTCAGCTCATCCATGTCGCGCCGGATGATGGGCCGGAGCTGTTCCACCTGTTCCGGTTTCAAATCGAGTCGCTCGGCCAGCAGTTTCAGGCGCTGCGGGGCCCACTGCTCGGGCATCGGGCGCTTGGCCATCATTTCCCGGCCCACGCGCAGGGTCACAAACGCGCCGGTGACGACCCCGGCGATGAAGATGCCCATCAGGACGAGGATAAGTTTCCAGGGCTGGCTCATCACGAAAGATCCAGCATCTCGCCGACCGTGTCGGTCAGGGTCAGATCATCCGTCGACTCGGACATGATTTCCGTATAATTGAAGGCGACCGCGGCCAGGCTCAGCGCCCCCGCCACCATCAGGCCGCGCAGGGCGAAACGCTCGAACGGCGCCCACGGGGCGGAGACCGCCGCGGTCGCGGCCCGGGAGGCCACGCGGGTGGCCCAGCCATACGGGGCCGCGGTGTCGCGGTCATCGCCGGCCGACCGGGCCAGCGTGGTGAGTTTCTGCCATTGGTGTTCGAATCGGTTCATGACTTCTCCTTGCTTTGTAGTTCCTGAAATAGTTTTTGCAATTTCCGTCTTGCGCGGAAGGCGCGCACCTTGATGAGGGTCTGGTTCCAGCCGGTGGAGGCACTGATCTCCGCGATGGTCTTTTGTTCAAGATCGAGCAGCTGGATGACCAGCCGGTCGTCGGGCTTGAGCAGGGCGAGCAGCTTGTGGACGAGCTCGCGGGCCGCGAGGGCGTCGCCGGGGGTGATGTCGCGCTCGTCGGTGAGCACGTTGTCGAGGACCTCGGCTTCGTTCTCCGACAGGTCGGCCCAGCGAAATTCCGGCCGGCGCTTTTGCGCGCGCAACTGGTCGATGCAGGTCGTGACCGCAATGCGGGAGACCCAGTGCGGGAACGGCACGTTGCCGTGGTATTGCTCGAGGCGGGTGAACATTTTCAGAAAGATGTCCTGCGCCAGGTCTTCCTCGGCGATGCGCCGGGGCAGATGGGAGCGGACAATGCGGATGACCAGAGGATAGAGGTGCTCAACAAGTTGGCGGGATGCAACCTGGTCGCGTTGGCGCACGCGGGTGAGGCAACCGACGAGGTCGAACGATTCATCAGCCATGGAATTGTGCAATAAGGGGGCACGTCACATGTGACGGTGGGTGCAGGTCCCCAGTTACCGGGAAAAGCCATGGCATATCCGGATGTAAATCAGCGTCCGCCAGCAACCAAGCTGATTCTGCGTGCGCACCCGGTTTCAGCGTGACTCATGGAATCTCCAAGTCTTTCCTGCCTGTGAATTCAATGCCCGCCCCCCCCGAGCCCCTCACAACGTTGCCAGCCAGCAGTTGGCACCATGACGGGGTTCGGCTGCTCCTGCTGTGCGCGGTATTGTTTGGCGCCGGGCTCGGCCGCTACGCGCTCGGCACGCCGGATGAGTCCCGTTACGCGGAAATCCCGCGTGAAATGCTGGCCACCGGTGATTTCGTGACACCCCGGCTTGATGGCGTGAAATATTTCGAGAAGCCGCCGCTCGTCTACTGGCTGGTCGCGGGCTGCCTCAGGGTCTTTGGCACCAGGGAGCTGGCGGTGCGCATCGTGCCCGCAGTGTTTGGCGCGTTGGGCGTGCTGCTGCTCTACGCGGCAGTGCGGCGGGTGCATGATCGCGACTCCGCCTGGTGGGCCGCCTTGGTCCTGGCCACCAGCCTGCTCTATCTGGCCTTCTCCCGTATCCTGCTCATCGACATGGTGGTGTCGGTCCTCATCAGCGTCGTGCTGCTTTGCTTCCTGCTGGGTGTGCGCGAGCTGCCCGGGCCCCGCCGGCGGCTGCTGTTTTACGGGCTCTATGCCGGCGCGGCGCTGGCCACACTCGCCAAGGGTCTCATCGGTTTCCTGCTGCCCGGCGCCGTGATGTTTTTCTGGCTGCTGCTGTTCAACCAGTGGCGGCGGCTGCGTCCCTTCCAACTGCCCGCCGGTCTGTTGATTTTTGCCGTCATCGCCG
The DNA here is from genome assembly GCA_043738215.1 of Lacunisphaera sp. Lineage (GTDB taxonomy): Bacteria > Verrucomicrobiota > Verrucomicrobiia > Opitutales > Opitutaceae > Lacunisphaera. The sequence continues at coordinate 5,968 of JAYUGX010000080.1, read as the reverse complement.
CGCCCTGGCACCTGCTGGTTGCGCAGCGCAACCCGGAGTGGGCCTGGTTCTATTTCGTGCACGAACACTGGTTGCGCTTCACCACCACCACCCACGGCCGCGCCGAACCCTGGTGGTTTTTTCTGCCCATCGTGCTGCTCGGGCTGTTCCCGTGGACCGGTTTCTTGTGGCGCAGCCTGCGGCTGGCCTGCGCCGGCGGCTGGCCGCAGCGGGTCACGCACGCGGACGAGTGGTTCCCGGTGCTCTGGGCGGGATTCATTCTTCTCTTCTTCAGTGCCTCCGGATCGAAACTCATACCCTACGTGCTGCCGATGTTCCCACCCCTGGCCTGGCTCATCGGCCGCCAGCTCGCGGAATTATGGAACCGGAAAGATTCCGCTGCCTGGCACGGGCCGCTGGGTGTGTCCGCCGGTTTGGCCGCTCTGCTGGGGGTGGCGCTGGCGGTGGTACTGTTGAAACCGGGTGTGATCAAATCGGCGGAGCAACTGGCGCACCTGCGGCCGTTGATCGGTCCCGCTGCCGGCGCGCTGGTGGCCGCGGGAATCGCGGGCGGCTGGCTGCTGCGCCGGGGCCGGCCGCGCCCCGCGTTAGCCGTGCTGCTCGGCGCCAGCGGCCTGCTCTTTTACGGCCTGATCCTCGCCTCGCCCGTGCTGTCGCGCCCCGGCACCAAGTCCCTCGCGGAAATTGTGGCCCGCGAGGTCGACCCGGGCGACATCGTGCTGCATTACCACGAGTATTTCCAGGACTTCACTTACTACGCGCACCGCACGGTCGGCACGGTGGATGGGGCGGGTGAACTTGAGATCTTCCTCGACGCCGAGGCCCAGCGCAGCGGCCGGTTTCTGGCCGAGGCCGACCTCGAGAAACTCTGGACCGGGCCGCGGCAGGTTTACCTCGTCGCACGCCGTCGCGACTTGCCCGAACTGCAAAAGCATCCTTGGTTCCATGCCAACGTGCTGGGTGAGGAGCCCAGCCATCTGCTGCTTTCGAACCATTACTAGAATGAATCCTTCCATCCCGGCCTCCGTCCCTTCCGGCGCCCGCGAGTTTCTGCCGTTCACGCGGCCGGAGATCGACGACGAGACCATAGCCGGCGTAGCCGAGGTTCTGCGCTCGGGATGGATAACCTCCGGCCCGCAGGTCAAGGCCTTCGAGGCCAATTTGTCGGACTATTTCGGCGGCCGGCCGGTGCGGGCCTTTAATTCCGGCACCTGCACCATGGCCATCGCACTGCGCATTGCGGGTGTGGGCCCGGGGCACGAAGTCATCACCACCCCGCTCTCCTGGGTCGCCACGAGCAACGTCATCCTCGAGGTCGGTGCCCGGCCCGTCTTCGTCGACATCGATCCCGCGACGCGCAACATTGACCTCAACCGCGTCGAGGCCGCCATCACCCCTGCCACGCGCGCGATCCTGCCGGTCGATCTCGCCGGCCTGCCGGTGGACCGTGACCAGCTGCACGCGATCGCGAAAAAGCACCGGCTCCGCGTGGTGGAGGACGCCGCACAGGCGATCGGCAGCACTTGGCAGGGCCGGCCCATCGGCAGTTTCGGTGATTTCGTGTCCTTCAGCTTTCACCCGAATAAAAATGTCACGGCCATCGAGGGTGGCTGTCTCGTGTTGAACGACGAGCAGGAAGCCCGGCTCGCCGAGCTCTACCGGTTGCAAGGCGTCGTGCGCTCCGGCTATGACGGCATGGAGGTCGAATTTGCCGGCGGAAAATTCAATCTTACCGATGTCGCCGCCCGGGTCGGCCTGGGCCAGCTGGCGCGCCTCGCGGAATTCACGAAGAAACGCCGCGCGCTGGCCCGCGCTTATTTTGAGCAGTTCGCGGCGTGGCCCGCCGGCCGGCTGGGGCTGGGCCTGCCGGTCGCCGAATTCGCGCAGTGCAACTGGCACATGTTCCAGGTGGTGCTGCCCGAGGCGCAGCTCGCGATCAAGCGCGCGGAAGTAATGGCGCAACTGCACGCCGCCGGCATTGGCACCGGCGTGCATTACCCGGCGATCCACCGCTTCGCGCTCTACCGCCGTCTCGGCTGGCGGGACGGCGATTTTCCCCACGCCGAATACGCCGGCCGCAACCTCCTCACCCTGCCATTATTCCCGGCCATGACCTTGTCGGACGTGACGCGGGTCACCACCACACTCCTGGCCCTCCTGCAAAACCATCAACGGTCATGAATCCCCTCCCTCCCTCCCGGCAGCTTTCCGTGGTGATCCCCGTCTACAACGAGGAGCCGAACCTGCCCCTGCTTTTCGCCCGGCTCTATCCGGTGCTCGACGGACTCGGCCGCAGCTATGAGGTCATTTTCACCAACGACGGCAGCACCGACCGCTCCTTCGTGCTCCTCGCCGCGCAGCACGCCGCGCGACCGGACGTGACGCGCGTCATCGATTTCAACGCCAACTACGGGCAGCACATGGCCGTCATGGCGGCGTTCGAGCGCGTGCGCGGCGAAGTGATTGTCACGCTCGACGCCGACCTGCAGAACCCGCCCGAGGAAATCCCCAAGCTGCTGGCGGCCGTCGATGCCGGCCACGACTACGTGGGCGGCTGCCGGCAGGACCGGCAGGACGGCTTTTTCCGCACCTACGCCTCCCGGCTGGTCAATCGCGTGCGGGAAAACACCACCAACATCCGGATGACCGACCAGGGCTGCATGCTGCGGGCCTACCGGCGCCCGGTGGTCGAGGCCGTGGTGCGCAGCGGCGCCATCAACACGTTCATCCCCGCCCTGGCCTACACTTTTGCCAGCCGGCCGGTCGAGGTCGCGGTGCGCCACGAGCCGCGACACGCGGGCGTTTCAAATTATTCCGTCTACCGGCTCATCCGGCTGAACTTCGACCTCATCACGGGTTTCTCGCTGGCCCCGCTGCAGGTTTTCACAATGCTCGCGCTGGGCTGCGCGGGGGGCAGCTTGCTGCTCGTCATCGTGCTGGCCTGGCGCCGGCTCATCCTCGGCCCGGAGGAGGGCGGCCTGTTCACTCTCTTCGGCATCCTGTTTTTCCTCATCAGCGTGGCGATGGTCGGCATCGGCCTGATCGGCGAATACGTCGGGCGCGCCTACCAGGTAGTGCGCAGCCGGCAAAATTATCATATCCGCGAGATCCTCGAATCCCCATGAACCGCCGGCCCCGCATCCTTTTCTTCGGATACAGCGAGGTGGGGCACGACTGCCTCGAGCTGTTGCTGACCCGCGGCGAACAAGTCGTCGCGCTTTTCACCCACGAGGACAACCCGGCCGAGAAAATCTGGTTCAAGACCCCGGCCGTCGTTGCGCGGGCGCACCAGGTGCCGGTCTTCACGCCGGCCGCGGTCAACACCCCGGATTGGATGGAACGCATCGCTCTCCTGGCGCCCGATTTGATTCTATCGGTTTACTACCGGCACATGATCAGCCCGCAGATCCTCGCCCTGCCGCGACTGGGCGCCTTCAACCTCCACGGCTCGTTGCTGCCCCGCTACCGCGGCCGGGCCCCCATCAACTGGGCCGTGCTGCACGGCGAGCCGCGCATTGGCATGACCCTCCACCGGATGGTGAAAAAAGCCGACGCCGGCGCCATCGTGGACCAGGAGGGCGTGGACCTCGGGCCGCGCGACACCGCCGAGCAGGCCTTCCGCAAGGCGCTGCCCTGCGCCCGACGCGTACTTGCCCGGCAGCTCGACGCCCTGCTCGCCGGCACCGCGCCCGAGACGCCCCAGGACGAGACGCAGGCCACCTACTTCGGCGGCCGCACGCCCGAGGACGGCCGGGTCGACTGGACCCGGACCTCCACGCAAATCTTCAACCTCATCCGCGCCGTCACCCATCCCTACCCCGGAGCCTTCACCGATGTGGCCGGCTCCCGCCTGATGCTCTGGTGGGCCGAGCCCGATTCGCCGGCGGCACGCGGTCGCCGCGGCCGGCCGGGGGAAGTCCTTGCCGCCTCACCGCTCGTCATCGCCACGGGCGACGGCGCGCTCGAATTCACCCGCACCGAGTGGCGCGGCGCCCCGGTCGCCCTGCAACCCGGCCAAATCCTTTAACCCCTCCCCTCCCATGCCACTCAAAGTCCTCATCCTCGGCGCCAATGGTTTCATCGGCAGCTCCCTCACCCATGCGATCCTGAAAAAGAAGGACTGGGAGGTCTACGGCATGGACGTCGGTGACCACAAGCTCGGCGACTCCCTCGGCAACCCGCGTTTCAAATTCGTCGAGGGCGACGTCATGATCTCGCACGAGTGGATCGAGTATCACGTTAAAAAGTGCGACGCCATCATCCCGCTCGTCGCCATCGCCAACCCGGCCCAATACGTCAAGGACCCGCTTCGCGTCTTCGAGCTTGATTTCGAGTCGAACCTCGCCGTCGTCCGCCAGTGCGCGAAATACAAGAAGCGCATCATCTTCCCGTCCACCTCCGAGGTCTACGGCATGTCGCCCGACCGCGAGCTCAACGAGGCGAGCACCAACATGGTCTACGGCCCCATCGACAAGCAGCGCTGGATCTACGCCTGCTCGAAGCAGCTGCTCGACCGCGTCATCTATGCCTACGGGGTGCGGGACAACATCGACTACACGCTTTTCCGCCCGTTCAACTGGATCGGTCCCAAGCTCGACAACGTGTTCGAGCAGAAGGAGGGCAGCTCGCGGCTCTTCACCCAGTTCATCTCGAACGTCATTTTCCAGAAGCCCATCCAGCTCGTCGATGGCGGCAAGCAAAGCCGCTCCTTCACCTTCATCGATGACGGGATCGATGCACTCCTCCGGATCATCGAAAACAAAAACGGAAAGGCCTCGCGCCAGATCTTCAACCTCGGCAACCCGAAGAACGACGTGAGCGTCGCCCAGCTCGCGAAACACATCATCGCCGCCTTCCGGCACTATCCCGAATACCGCGAGCACGCGGCCAACGCCAAGGTTGTCACCGTCTCTTCCGGCAAATATTTCGGCAAATATTACCAGGACATCCAGAAGCGCGTGCCCTCCATCACCCATGTGAGAAAGCAGCTCGGCTGGAATCCGAAGGTCGACTTGAAAACGGCCATCCGTCTGACCCTGGACTACCATCTCGCGCACAAGGATTATTCGCTCGAATAGGCGCCCCTCGGCCCCATGCCTTTCCGCCTTGCCTTCAAGATCGACGTGGACACCGAGCGCGGCACGCGCATCGGCGTGCCCAACCTCGTGGCCGACCTGCGGTCCGCGGGCCTGCCCGCGACGTTCTTCTTCTCTCTCGGGCCGGACAACACCGGCCGCGCCATCACGCGCATTTTCCGGCCCGGCTTCCTGCAGAAGGTCGGCCGCACCAACGTCGTCGGGCTCTACGGCCTGCGCACGCTGCTCAACGGCACGCTGCTGCCCGCCCCGCACATCGCGCGCCGGCACGCCGCGCGGCTGCGCACCGTGGCCACCGGGGGCTTCGAGGTCGGCATCCACAGCCACGACCACTACCGCTGGCAGGACCACGTCCACACCATGGGCGCCGCCGCCGTGCACACCGAGTTCAACGCGGCGCGGGCATTGTTTCGCACCACCTTCGGCCACGAGGCCGCCGCCGCGGCCGCCGCCGGCTGGCAGGCCAATGCCCAGAGCCGTGATGCCTACGACCACGCCGGTTTGCTCTATGCCAGCGACACCCGCGGCACCGGACCCTATTTTCCGCGCATTGGCGCGCGCACATTCACCACGCTGGAAATCCCCACCACCCTGCCCACGCTCGACGAGCTGCTCGGCCGGCCTGGTTACCCGGACGCCCGGATCGTGCCCCACCTGGTGTCGCTCCTGCGGCCCGCTGCGCTCAATGTCTTCACGCTGCACGCCGAGCTGGAGGGCATGGGCAAGCGCGCGCTGTTCCTTGAGTTTCTCGCGGCGATAGCGCGCGCCGGGATCGAGGTCGTGTCGCTTGAACAGGCCGCGCGCACCCTGCTGGCCCAGGTCGAAAAGATTCCCGTTTGCGATATGGTTCAGGCTTCGGTGGACGGACGCTC
>JAYUGX010000079.1:0-28165 GCA_043738215.1 Lacunisphaera sp. | reverse complement strand
AAGGCGTCGTTTTCCGTCAGGGTGTAGGTCTCCCGACCGCGCCAACCGGCGGCGATGTTCTCAATGGCGGCAGTGACAAAGACGATCGTGCGTCCATCGGCTGAAATGGAGTCGAGGACATAGTGATTGACGAAGCCCTCCACATGGAACTGTCGCAGCATCAGTTGCTTGGCTGCCTTGTCGTAGCTAATGTAGCCGACGTCCTCGTGGTTGTCGCCCTTGGGGTTCTTCTCCTGCGGAGGGTAAACTGACTTGTTGGCGACATGGATGAAGCGGTTGTTGAGGGTGAAGCTGTATTCGCGCTCGGCCTTGCCGGTGCCAGGTTCGCCTTGAACATCGCCTGCCCACTTGCCGAGCAGCGGCCTCAGTGGCTGCCATGGGTCAGGACGGCTGGCGGCCGCCGGAGTATCGGCTGCTGTTACGGTTGGAGCGGCGCAGATCGCCGCGAGAAGGAAAACCGCGAGAAAATGCAGGGATTTCATGAAGGCAGAACTTTGTGAACTGCTGGGGAAATGTCCGCCAAAAATTGACCGATGAAGGAAATGAGGATGCTCAAATGGGATTTTGACGGGTTGGAGTCGCAGCCTGATGGGCTGCTCGAGCTAATGATGGACCGGTGGCACCTGAAGCAGCCAGAGCGCGGTGGCGACTACCAGCAATGTTGCTCCAGTATCGGCCATGATGGCTAACGATCTATGCCCGGTTTAGGCCATTGGACCTGTGGGCAGGCCGCGATGAGATGAGCCGCGACATTTTTTCGCGTTTGAATCCATCGATAATCTATCGAACCTTGTCCCGAATCTTTCGATTTCCGCATAAGCATGAGAGGCAAGGATGGGCAGAAACGATCCTTGCGTGGCAGGAAGAAAGTGCGCGGTTCTAGCAAAAAAGAAGCGTCAAATATCTGGATAAAATTCTGCATGCTCGGCTTTCTTGTGCATTTTATACCCGCACCTTTATACCCATTTTGGCGCAAATCAGTGCCTTTAGCGAACGCCCGTGAAGCGCAAGTCTGCTTGGATAAAATATTGCCGCATCGGGCATATTTTCGCGCGCGTTTTTTACCACTTATACCCTTTCGTTATACCCACCCGGGCTAAAATCAGCGTTTTTTGGCGAACATCCGCGGACCGATATTCTTTGTCCTTACTCTGAAAAAAGTCCGCGAACAACGCGCTGAACATCGGCGAAAATATCTGGGCCCTGACCTCAAAATATTGCTGCATCATCGGCGTGAGCTTCTCTGCCATGGGGTGTTTTTATTGAACCACGAAGACACGAAGGGCACGAAGAAAATGCACCGGCCGGGGAGGGATGGATAATTTCTGCTTGGTCTGGCCGGCCTTCGTGTTCTTCGTGCCTTCGTGGTTAATCTTTTCCATGTCGATCTCGGCGGGGCGGGGCAGCCCCCGATGCTCGTGCTGCACGGCATGCTGGGCTCCTCGCGCAACTGGCAGACGACCGGCCGTGACCTGACGAAGCATTACCATGTCTTTGCACTCGATGCCCGAAATCACGGCAAGTCACCGCATGACCCCGTGATGACCTATGAGGCAATGATGGACGATCTTATCGCGTGGCTGGACGTGCAGCGCATCGCGAAGGCGGTGTTGGTCGGGCACAGCATGGGCGGAAAAACGGCGATGCTGCTGGCCTGCCGTCATCCGGAGAGGGTGGAGCGTCTGGTGGTGGCGGATATTGCGCCCAAGGACTATTACTGGGTGGCGCACCGCGGGGAGTTCGCGGCGATGAACGAACTCGACCTCGCCAGCCTGCAATCGCGTCAGGAAGCCGAGATGCGCTTCGAGGCGCGCGTGCCGGAGCTCGGCATGAGAAAATTCCTCGCGACGAACCTGGAGCGCAGCGACGGGGGTTGGCGCTGGACCGCCAACCTGCCGGTGCTGACCGAAGCGCTGCCGGTGCTGGAGAAGGACAGCCTGCTGCCGGACGACCGTTTTCTCGGTCCGTCGTTGTTCATCGCCGGCGGCAAATCTCAATACGTGCAGGCGGCGGATCACGTCGCAATCAAGAGGCATTTTCCCGCCGCCCGAATCAAGGTCATCGCTGACTCCGGCCACAACCCGCACATAGACAAGCGGGAGGAGTTCGTGCGGCTGGTGCTCAGCGCTTAGACCACAACCGGAGGGAAGAGAGCAGGAAATCCTCGAAGGCGGCGGCTTCGTTGAGATTAAGGCGGAGAAGGCTGGCGCTGCGCTCGAGCTTCTCGATGGCGGCGGTGAGCGAGCGGCGGACGGATTCGTCGCCGGCCTTCAGGCGCTCCTGCGCAAAAGCGCGGGTGGAGTGCTCCAGCTCGATGAAAAGTTTCTGACGGATGCCGTTGGCGATGCCGGTCTCGATCGCAGCCTGCTCGTCGTCGTCGATATCCTCGGGCAGTTTGTCCTTCTGCTGCTTCCACGCCTGGTCGGTGGCGGCGGCGAGCACGGCGTTGAAGCGGGTGATGAGGCCGTAGACGCCCATGAGCTGGTCGGCGACCGCGCGTTTTTCCACGACGCCGGCGGTCAGCAGCTTGAGCCATGCAGCATAGTCCGCGCGGGTGGATTTCCAGAGTTCGCGGGTGGGCTCGTCAGCGTCGGTCAGCGCCTCGCTGCCGGCGTCGGTGAACCGGAAGTGCAGGCAGCGGCTGCGAATGGTGGGCAGGAGCGAGTAGGGGCGGGTGGTGAGCAGCAGGATGGTCGTGCTCGGTGTCGGCTCCTCGAGCGTCTTGAGGAAAATATTGGCCGCGGCGGTATTCATCCGGTCGGCCTCGTAGATGACGGCCACCTTGCGCGGCGAGACGGTGGCAGACATCTGGATCGTGCCGATGAGCTCGCGGGTGGGGTCGGCGCCGATCTGCCGCATCTTGCCGGCGGGGCGGAGCGCGTGGAAGTCAGGGTGCTCCTTGGGCGGGAAGTGCTGGCTCGGCTGGCGCGGATCGTTCAGCAAACGATCGGCGATGGCATGGGCGACGAGGGCGAGGGTGCCGAGGTTCTCGCCGTGGAGCAGCAGGCTGTGGGCGAGCCGCCGGCGCTCGATGGCGCGCTCGATGACGGCGACGGTCGGCGTGCCGTCGAGCGCGGAAGGCCAGGGCGTGCGTGCGGCAGCGGGCATCAGAGTCGCTTCTGCACTTCGGCCCAGATTTTCTTGTCGAGCGCGTCAGGCGACAATGTGCCGTCGAACACGACAACGCGCTTCGGCGATTGTTTGGCGAGCTGCAGGTAGCCTTCGCGGACCTTGGTGTAGAACGAAATGTTTTCCCGCTCCATGCGGTCGGGCAGGCCGGAGGCGCGCTGGCTGATGCGGGCCCGGCTTACCTCGGTGGGCACGTCGATGACGACAGTGAGGTGCGGCATGGCGTCGCCGACGGCGAAGCGGTTGATCTCGCTGACCGGGCCGGGGGGAAGGTTGCGGGCGACGCCCTGGTAGACGGCGGAGGAGTCGAGGTAGCGGTCGGCGAGGACGACGGCGCCGCGGGCGAGGGCGGGGGCGATGACTTCACGCACGACCTGGGCGCGGGCGGCGGTGAAGAGCAGCAGCTCGGCCTCGGGGCACATCTCGTCGCCCTTGGAATTATGGACGATGATGTTGCGGATCTGCTCGCCGATCTCGGTGCCGCCCGGCTCGCGGGTGGCGACGACCTCGCGACCGAGCTTCTGCAGATGCCCGGCGAGGCGGGCGATCTGGGTGGACTTGCCGCTGCCCTCGGAGCCTTCGAAGGAGATGAGTTTGCCGGCGGGCTGAGACTTGGTGGGCATGGAAAAAGGAGCCGCCACCACCGAACAAAGGTTGGCGCGGGCGCGCAACCAGAATTAGCCGCGCCGCGGAGGAATTGACATTGATCGGACCGCGCAAACGCGCCAACACTTCACGCACATGCCCAGCCTCCTGCCGACCCCGCTGCTCGCCTCCACCGTCAATGTCTGGAACGTCTTCCTCACCACCGACCCGGTGGGCCAGTTCGTCATCGGGCTGCTGGCGGTATTCAGCATCTTCGCGTGGGCGGTGATGATCGGCAAATATTCCGAGTTGAAGAAACTACGGCAGTTCAACCTGCTGTTCGAGCGCAAGCTCGGCCAGGAGCGGCACATCCTCGACCTGCCGGAGAACCTCCGCAACCGGCGCGACATTCCCTATGCCGACCTGCTGGCTGACGCGCTCGAGGCTTACTGGCGCGCGGCGGCCATCGGCAAGGAGAAGGGCGACGACAACGTGCGCTCGCGGCTGGAGCACGCCGAGAACGCCATCCAGCGCGCGCTGGCCCGTCAGTCGCTGCGTTACGAATCGAGCATGATCATCCTCGCCTCACTGGTGTCGGGCGCGCCGTTCATGGGCCTGTTCGGCACGGTGTGGGGCATCATGGAGGCGTTTAGCGCCGTGTCTGTCATGCAGAGCGCCAGCATCCAGACGCTCGCGCCGGGTGTGTCGGCCGCGTTGCTGACGACCATCTCCGGCCTCATCGTCGCCATCCCGTCGGTCTTCGGTTACAACATCCTGATCGGTCACGTGAAGGTCATGATCACCGAGCTGGAAAACTACGCGAGCAACCTCGCGGACCGGATCGAACTGGAGGCCAAGTAGGACACGACCATGGCAAAGATCTTCCGTCGTCCCCGGCACCTGCACCCCGTGGCGGAGCTCAACATCACCAACATGGTGGACCTGGGCTTCACGCTGCTGATCATCTTCATGATCTCCACGCCGCTCATCCAGTCGGAGCAGACCATCCCGGTGAACCTGCCGGTGGAGGGCAAGAAAACGCAGGCCAAGCCGCCGCCGGACACGGAATTCCAGACCGTCGCCATTGACCGGGCGGGCAATTTCTACTTCGGCGCCAAGCGCGTGAGCTTCGCCGAGCTCGCCAGCAACCTCGGCGCGCTGGCCGCCAGGCCGAAGCAGCCGGTCATCCGCATCCGCGCGGACCTCACGCTGCAGTGGCAGCAGGTCGTGAAAGTGATGGACGAGATCAAGAAGCACGACCTGACCAAGATCACCTTCGACACCGAGGCCAAGTGACGCGATGCGCCCGAATTCTCCCAGTGCGGTTTTTGTCTCGCTGATTCTCCACGGTTTCGCCGCTGCAGTGATCTTCGTGACGACGATGTTCGTCGCGCGGCAGGACAGGATCGCGCCGGTGATTTTCGAGCTGGTGGCCGGCCCGCCCACGGCGCCCGACGAATTGGTGGCGCCCGCCAAGGGCAACACCACCGCGCGGGTGACGCCCAAGCCGCCGGTACCTGAGGTGAAGGCGAAGCCCGAGGTGACCGAAGCGGTTACCACCAAGCCCGACCCGTCCATCGCCAAGGAGCTCAAGCAATCCGAGCGGGTGTCCTACCAAGAGTATTTGAAGAAGCATCCCACGCCCAAACAGCCGGTGACAACCCCACCGCGCGCAACGGCCAAGGTGCCGCACATCGACGTAACGGGCATTGCCGGGGGCGTGACGGGCGGCTCGACCGCCAACACGCGGGGCGGGGGGGGCGGCAACGCATTGACCCGCGAGGAGCACAGCCAGATGGACACCTACATTTCGCTGCTCATCCAGGAATTGAAACGGGCCCACGAGCCGCCACCCGGGGTGAGCGACCTGTTCGAGGCGCGCGTGAACTTCGCCATCACCGCCAGTGGCGCGATTATAGACCCGCGGATTTCCAAGTCATCCGGCGACAAAGCCTTTGACGAGTCGGTGCTCGAGGCCTTCCGGCGGGTGCGCTCCATCGGGCCGACGCCCAACCGGAAACCCGACACCTGGACGGTCACTTTCCGGATGCGGGAGGACGGATAAAAAGTCCTTGCGTTCACGGGCCAAAACTTACTTTTAGGCCTTTCGCTGGATTGGTTACGGGCTCTTAGCTCAGTTGGTAGAGCGCCTCAATGGCATTGAGGAGGTCAGCGGTTCGAACCCGCTAGGGTCCACCAATTTTCTTTCCAAAGCGGAAGGAGAATTGTCCGCCCGCAGCCTTGGCGAAGGCGGACTTACCCGACCACCGGAATAGGCTCCGTCTAAACTCCGGATCAGTTCGGCCCGTGAAGGATGAGCGGGGGCTCCTCGCTGCCGGCCCCGGCCTCCACCGCCTGCCGGGCCTGCTCGTGCCAATACTGCTCCTCCTGTTCGAGGCGGAGGGTCTGCTTGTATTCGGCATCGCCGACGAAAAGGATGAACAGGAAGAGCACGCCCAGCATGTTCCAACCCTGATAGAATGCTATGATGGAGAAAATCGGGGCCAGGATCTTGCTGATGAGGGCGGCCCACCAGGTGGCCCGAAGGTAGGGCAGACGGAACGCCAGCATCGCGCGCAGGATCCGGCCGCCGTCCATCGGGAACACGGGCAGGAGGTTGAAGAGGCCCATGACCAGATTCCAGAACCAGAGCGTGTCGATCAGGCTGTTAAATGAGTATTTTGGGACGTCCTCCGTATTGATCAGGCCCCGCCAGACCGCCACGAACAGCATGGCCGCGATCACGAAATTCACGGCCGGACCGGCGATGGTGATGAGCAGTTCCTGCGCGGGTTTGCGCGGGATGCGGTCAAACTGGGCCATGCCGCCGATGGGCAGCAACAGGATGCGCGGCACCCGGACGCCATAGCGCCGTGCCGTGAGCGAATGGCCCAGTTCGTGCAGCACCACGCAGATGAAAAACGCCACGATCAGGGCGACGCTCCACAGCATGCCCGGCAGTTGACCCTCAACCCAGCCCTCATAGCCCACATAGGCCAGCAGCAGGAAAAAGCTCGCGTGCACCGCGAGCTGGATGCCGAACACCCGAAACAAGTTAATTGACCAGCCTAGCATGGCGGGTAAGTAGAACCAGCTTGGCCCAAAGCGCTAATCATTTTGCATCATTAAGTCATGTCCGAGTCCCCCACAGTTCCCCACATTCTGGTCGTCGATGACGACAAGGAGGTGCGCTATTCCCTCAACCGGGTGCTTTCGTCGCAAAGCTACCAGGTGTCGGAGGCCCCCAGCGGCGAGGAGGGCGTGGCGGCGGTCAAGCGCTCGCCGCCGGACGTCGTGTTGCTCGACAACCGCATGACCGGCATGACCGGCCTCGAGACATTGCAGCACATCCGCGCGGCCAACCCGCGGCAGCTGGTCATCCTTATGACAGCCTTCGGCACCGCGCAAACAGCCATCGAGGCGATGAAATATGGCGCGTTCGACTACGTGGTGAAGCCCTTCGACCCGCCCAAGCTGCTGGCACTGGTGGAGAGCGCGCTGCGCACGCAGGCGGACATCCGCTCCGCCGGCGGCGTCCAGCCGGTCATCAATTCCGAGGAACACAAGGAGGGCATCGTCGGTGCCTCCGTGCCGATGCAACAGGTCTTCAAGGTCATCGGCCAGGTCGCCGCGAGTGACGTCACGGTGATGATCACCGGCGAAAGCGGCACCGGCAAGGAGCTCGTCGCCCGCAGCATCCACCGGCACAGCCACCGCGGCGGCAAGCCGTTCGTGGCGGTCAACTGCTCGGCCATTCCCGAAAACCTGATCGAGAGCGAGCTGTTCGGCCACGAGCGCGGGGCGTTCACCGGCGCCACGGCGCAGCGGCTGGGCAAGTTCGAGGCCTGCGACGGCGGCACCATCTTCCTCGACGAGATTGGCGACATGACCCCGGCCACCCAGACAAAGATCCTGCGGGTGCTGCAGGAAGGCGAGATCCAGCGGGTCGGCGGCTCCGAGACGCTCAAGGTCAACGTGCGCGTCATCGCCGCGACCAACAAGGACCTCGAGGCGCTGGTGAAGGCGAAGGAGTTTCGCGAGGACCTCTATTACCGGCTGAACGTCGTGCGGCTGCGGCTGCCGCCGCTGCGTGAGAGGGTGGAGGACGTGCCGCAGATCGTGGATTTCTTCCTGCAGAACCTGGCCAAGGGCAGGAAGACCAAGGCCCGGAAGGTTTCGCCCGAGGCGCTGGCCATCCTCTGCCGGCACAACTGGCCCGGCAATGTGCGCGAATTGGAGAACATGGTCTATCGCAGCGCCGTCATCGCGCAGGGCGACGCGATCCTGCCCAAGGATCTGCCCGACGAGGTGCGGCAGAGCACGGCGATGGAGGCCCGGCCCGCCGGATTGGAGACTTTGTTCGACCAGCTTTACCTGCAGCTCAAGACGACACAGCCCGCCGACATGCTGGCGGTCGTGAAGGCCGCGCTGGACGCGCGTGACGCCGCGAGCAAATCGGCGGAGACTGTGCCGGCAGTCACCAAGCCGAAGAAGTCGGCGGCTAAGAAGAAGTGAGTGGAGCGCCCGTCTCCCGACGGGCCGCGTGAGAATGATCACTGGAGCGCGGGCGACCACGCCCGCGGAATCATCGCCGACCACAACGAGGTCGCTGTGGCTCCACTCAAGATAATCCAAGCTAGCTGCGATCCCCGTAGCCCCTGGGCTTCTGCTGGTGCCAGCGCCAGGCCGTTTCGACAATCGGCTCGATCGACATGAACTTGGGTTTCCAGCGCAGTTCCTTCTGTGCCTTGGCGGCGTTGGCGTAGAGTGCCGGCGGATCGCCCTCGCGACGCGGGGCGTATTTCACGGGCACCTTGAGCTTGGTGATCTTCTCGACGGCTTTGATGACTTCAAGGACCGAGGTGGGGGTGCCGGTGCCGAGATTGTAGAACAGCGCTGCGCCGGGCTTGGCAAGTTTTTCAAAGACCGCGATGTGGGCGCGGCTGAGATCGTCCACATGGACGTAGTCGCGCAGGCAGGTCTTGTCGGGAGTGGGGTAGTCGGTGCCGAAGACCTGCAGGGCCGGCCGGATGCCCTGCGCGGCGCCGATGGCGAGTGGAATGAGGTGCGTCTCGGGGTCGTGGTCCTCGCCGATGCTGCCGTCCTCGGCCGCACCAGCGGCGTTGAAGTAGCGGAAGGCGGCGAAGCTGATCGCCTTGGCGTGCGCGAGCGCCTTGAGCGCGTTTTCCACGTCGAGCTTGGTCTGGCCGTAGGGATTGATCGGCGCCTGCGGCATGCCCTCGACGAGCGGCAGGCTGGCCGGGACCCCGTAGGTGGCGCAGGTGGAGGAAAAGACGAATTTACTCACGCCGTGGCGCTGCATGGCGTCGAGCAGGGTGTAGGTGGCCACGACGTTGTTAAGGTAGTATTTCAACGGTGCCGTGACCGATTCGCCGACATAGCAGAATGCGGCGAAGTGCATGACGAGATCGATGTGGCCGTCCTTGAAAACTCTGTCGAGTGCCGCGGAGTCGCCGAGGCTCGCATCGTGGAGCTTCACGCCTGCCGGGACCGCCGCGCGGTGGCCGTAGGCGAAATTGTCGAGTACGACGGGCTCGTGGCCCGCAGCGATGAGCTGGCGGACGCAATGACTCCCGATGTAACCGGCCCCGCCGGCGACGAGCACTTTCATGTCCCAGACTTGTATTGCTTTTCGATTTCCGATGGCTAGGCAAATCTGCTCCTTTCGGAGAACACGCATGAAGCAAACCCGCATCGTCCTCACCGGGGTGGGGCTCACCGCCCCGAACGGCAACTCCCTGCGGGAGTTCCGGAAAAACCTGCTGAATGGCGTGTCGGGCATCACCGAGATCGACGTGCGCTACATGGGCCGCCACCCGGCCGGCATGTGCACCTTCGACCCGTTGAAATACCAGAAGAAAAAGGACGTCCGGATCGGCACGCGGGTGGGGAGCATCAGCATCTATTGCGCCCGGGAGGCGCTGGCGGACAGCGGCATCAAATTCGAGGCCCGTGACAAGAGCCGCGTCGGAATCTATCTCGGCATCACCGAGCACGGCAATGTCGAGACTGAGAACGAGGTCTACAACATTTCCCAGTTCAAATATGACACGAAGTTCTGGACCCACCACCACAACCCCCGCACGGTGGCCAACAACGCGGCCGGCGAGGTGTCCATGAACCTCGGCATCACCGGGCCAGCCTACACCATCGGCGCCGCCTGCGCCGCCGGCAACATGGGGCTGATCCATGCCGCGCAGATGCTGCGGCTTGGCGAGGTGGACCTGGCGCTGGCCGGCGGGGTGAGCGAAAGCCCGCAGACCTTCGGGATTTTCGCAGGCTTCAAGAGCCAGAACGCACTCGCCGCGCACGCCGACCCGACCAAGGCCAGCCGGCCGTTCGACAAGGCGCGCAACGGCATCGTGATTTCCGAGGGCGGCTGCATTTACACCATCGAGCGGCTCGAGGACGCGCAGAAGCGGGGTGCGAAAATTTACGGGGAAATCGCCGGGTATTGCGTGAATTCCGACGCCACGGACGCCGTGCTGCCCAATCCTGAGCGGCAGGCCGAATGCGTGCGCAAGGCGATCATTAACGCCGGCATGACCGTGGAGGACATCGACATCGTCAACACGCATGCCACCTCCACGCCGCAGGGCGACATCCAGGAGTGCGTCGCCATTGCCGAAGTATTCAAGAGCCGGAGCACGCCGCCACACATCAACAACACCAAAAGCTTCATCGGCCACGCCATGGGGGCGGCCGGGGCACTCGAACTGGCGGGAAACCTGCCGAGTTTCGATGATCTCATGGTGCACGCGACAATTAACGTCGATGAGCTTGACCCGCAGTGCGATATACCCGGCCTGGTCATCAACCGGCCCCGGGCCGCAAAACGGGTTGACGCTATCCTTAATAATTCCTTTGGTATGCTCGGAATTAACTCCACGCTCGTTATTAAGCGGTTTGTCGCTTAACTCCTTCCCACACCATGACCAAAGACAACTGCAAGAAGCTGGTTATCGACATCATTTCCGACATCGCCCCCGACGAGGACCTCAGCGCCATCAAGCCCGACGTTCGCCTGCGCGACCAGCTGCAGTTGGATTCCATGGACTTCCTGGACATCGTGATGGAACTCCGCAAGCGCCACAACATCGAGGTGCCCGAGGCCGACTACGCCCAGCTGGCGTCGCTCGAAAGCTGCGCGGAATACCTGACCCCGAAGTTCCAGGCCAAGGCTTGAGTTAAGCCGATGCGGCTGACAGGGAGTGCGTCGGACACCGCCGCATGAAAGACTCCCATTACGACGTGGCCATCATTGGCGCCGGCATGTCCGGCCTGGCCGCCGGCATCCGGCTGGCGCATTTCGGCCGGAAGGTCTGCATCTTTGAGCGCCACAACACGCCCGGCGGGCTGAACAGCTTCTACAGCTTCGACGGCCGCAAATACGACGTCGGGCTGCACGCGATGACCAACTATGTGGCCCCCGGCGTCAAGGGCACGCCGCTGGGCAAGCTGCTGCGCCAGCTTCGGATCGAGCGCGAGGAGTTCGCCCTGTGCCCGCAAAAGCAGTCCCGCATCGCCTTCCGCGACTGCTCGCTGCGCTTCACGAACGACTTTGCCGTGCTCGACGCGGAGGTAGCCGCAAAATTCCCGGCGCAGGCCGCCGGCTGGCGCGCGCTGGTGCAGATCGTGCGGAGCTACGACGATGTCTCGCTCGAAGCCAAGCCGCAGTCCGCCCGCGAAGTGGTTGCCCGGCATATCACCGACCCGTTGCTGACCGACATGATCTTCTGCCCCGTGATGTATTATGGCAGCGCGCAGGAGCGGGACATGGAGTTCGGCCAGTTCGTCATCATGTTCAAGGCGCTTTACCTCGAAGGTTTCGCCCGGCCGCTGGAGGGTGTGCGCGTCATCATCCGCGTGCTGTTGGAAAAACTCCGCACTGCGGGCTGCGAGCGAAGGATGAAGTGCGGCGTGGCGCGCATCATCGAGGAGCACAGCCGGGCCGCGCGGCTCATGCTCGACAACGGCGAGGAGATCACGGCCGGGCACGTCATTTCCTCGATCGGCTTTGCCGAGACCATGAAGCTGTGTGAGCCGCCGCAAGAATCAGCGGCCGAAAGCAACACCGGCGCGCTGACCTTCGTGGAGACCATCAGCATCTACAACCGCCAGCCGGCCGAGTGGGGGTGGGGCGACGACACGATCATATTCTTCAACGACTCCGACCGCTTCGAGTATGCGCGGGCAAAGGAGCAGGTCGATCTCCGCAGCGGCGTCATCTGTCTGCCCAATAATTTTGCCTACGGCGGGCCAAACCTGCCGGAAGGCATCTTCCGCGTCACCTGCCTGGCCAATTACGACCGCTGGGCGCACCTGCCGGAGGAGACCTACCAGGCGGACAAACTACACTGGTTTGTCGAGGCCAGCCGCAGCGCCCGCCGCTTTCTGCCCCCGGTGGACGACGCGGTGCTGGTGAAGGCCCAGCTGGCGACCGACATGTTCACGCCGCGCACCATCAAGAAATTCACCGGCCACATCAACGGGGCGATCTACGGCGCACCGGATAAAATCCGCACCGGCCGCACGCACCTGTCGAACCTTTATCTCTGCGGCACCGACCAGGGATTCCTGGGCATCGTGGGTGCCATGCTCAGCGGGATTTCCATGGCGAATTACCACGTCCTGCAGGGCAGCGCGGGGACAAAAGGGTGACCCTTGGGAGAGTTTTCCGCGTTGCGCTTTGGGAGACGGCAAACTTACTTGGGCGGCTCGCATGGCATACGACTGGCTCAAAGGAATTTCCAACCACTATGACGTCGTGGTGATCGGCAGCGGACTGGCCGGACTGACCGGAGCCAACACGCTGGCCAAGTGCGGCCACAAGGTGCTGCTGCTCGAACACCATTACCAGCTGGGCGGGCTGGCCACCTGGTTCACCCGGAAAGGCGGCCACATCTTCGATATCTCACTCCATGGCTTTCCCGTCGGCATGATCAAGTCGGTGCGGAAATACTGGAACCAGAACATCGCCGACTCGATCGTGCAGCTGAAGGGCATCCGGTTCATCAACCCGCAGTTTCAGCTCGACACCACCTTCGACCGGGAGGACTTCACCCGGCTGCTCATCGAGAAGTTCACGGTGCCGGCCGAGACGGTGGAGCGGTTCTTCAGCGACCTGCGCGCGATGAATTTCTACGACAACAATCCGGAGACGACTGCCGAGATGTTCGATCGCTATTTTCCCGGGCGCGACGACGTGAAGCGGCTGCTGATGGAGCCCATCGCCTACGCCAACGGCTCCACCTTGGACGACCCGGCCATCACCTTCGGCATCGTGTTTTCCAATTTCATGAGCAAGGGCGTCTACACCTTCCAGGGCGGGTCCGACCTGCTCATCAAGAAGATGGGGGAGGAGCTGAAGAAGAACGGTGTCGAGGTCCGCAAGCATGTGGTGGTCGAGAAGGTGTTGACCGAGGAGGTCGCCGGCCGGAAATGCGTCACCAGCGTCGTGGCCAACGGCAAGACCATCCGCTGCGACGCCGTGCTCTCCAACGCCAACATCAAGAGCACCGTGCTCCGGCTCACGGGGGAAGAAAACTTCGCTCCGGAGTTTGTCGCCCAGACCAATGCGGTTCGCATCAACAGCAGCTCGTGTCAGGTCTACCTTGGCATCCGAAAGGGTGAGTCCATCCCGCACATCGGCGACTTGGTGTTTACGTCTGACGCGCCGAAGTTTTCCACCAACGAGCTGGTCGACCTGCACACGACCAGCCGCACGTTTTCCGTTTATTATCCCGACACCAGACCCGGCTCCAACCGCTACACCGTCGTCTGCTCGCTCAACTCCACCTACGACGCCTGGAACAACCTCACCGAGGAGGAATACCAAAGGGAGAAGGCCCGCCTGATCGAGGAGTCCATCAGTGCACTGGAGCGGCACATTCCCGGCGTGCGCGGCAAGCTGGATTGGACGGAGGCTGCAACGCCGTGCACGATCGAGCATTACACGCGCCACTGGGCGGGCACTTCGTTCGGCACCAAGTTCGAGGGCCTGAAGGTTTCCATGGAGCTGCCCAACCAGCTTCCCGGCCTCTTCCACGCCGGCTCCGTCGGCATCATCATGTCCGGCTGGCTCGGCACCATCAACTACGGCGTCATCGTGTCCAATCAGATGGACAAATACCTGGCGCAAAAGAAGCGGGCGGCCGAGACCGTCAGCGCCTGACAAATCCCATCGTGAGCCAAGTCACCGAACTCATCCCGCACCGGCCGCCGTTTCTCTTCATCGATGAGATCGTCGCGCGAACAGAGGACACCCTGACCGCCCGGCGCACGTGGCGGGCCGAGGAAGATTTCTACAAGGGTCATTATCCCGGCGCACCCATCACACCCGGCGTGCTGCTCTGCGAGTCGGTGTTCCAGGCCGGGGCACTGCTGCTGGCGGAAAAATTCGCCGGGCAGGGGAAACCCGACGGCGTGCCCTTGCTTGCCAAGGTCGAGAATGTGCGCTTCCGCAGCCCGGTCTACCCGGGCGACACTACCACCATCGATGTCAAGATCGCGTCCATGGCCGGCGGTTTCTACATGATGTCCGGCAGCATCAAGAATGGCGACAAACGGGTGCTAAACGTTGATTTTTCCGTGGCATGGAAGACGCCGGAGGGACCGGCATGAGCGATTTTCTCAATCTCACGGGCAAGAACATCCTGGTGATGGGCGTCGCCAACAAAAAGAGCGTCGCCTGGTCCATCGGCAAAACGCTGGAGGAGCAGGGCGCGCGGGTGATTTACAGCGTGCGCTCCGAAGCACGGAAGAAATCCCTCGACGCGCTGCTGGCCGGCCGGCCGGTTTTGCTGTGCGACGTGGAGGAGGAGGGTGCTTGCGTTCAGTTGGCCAGCGAGCTCGGTGCGCTCGGCGAGGCGGGGTTCATGCCGCTGCACGGAGTGGTGCACTCGATCGCGTTCGCCAACTACAGTGAGGGATTCAAGCCATTTCAGGCTACCAAGCGAAAAGACTTCCTGCAGGCGATGGGTATCTCGGCCTTTTCACTGGTCGAACTCGCCAACGCGCTCAAGCCGCTCCTCGCGCGCAACGCCTCGGTCGTCACGATCGGCATCTCCTCGCTGCAGGTGACGCCGGACAACTATGGCTACATGGGGCCGATCAAGGCGGCGCTGGAGTCGTGCAGCCGGTTCCTCGCGAAGTCGTTCAGCGCGGACAGCGAGGTGCGCTTCAACGTCGTCGGCTCCGGCCCGCTCAAGACAAGCGCGTCGGCCGGCATCCCGGGCTACCTCGAGAGCTACCTCTACGCCGAGAAGCTGACCTTCCGGAAGCGCAACCTGGAGACGCGGGAGGTGGCCAACGCCGCGCTGTTCCTCCTGAGCGAGCGCAGCAGCGGCATCAACGGCACGACACTGGTCATCGATGCCGGGCTGGGGGCGAACTTTTTTGACAAGGACATCATCCGGCTGGCGATGCGGTCGGAGAAGCCGACGTGAGTTCAAGGTCCAATGACCATTTCTTCATTCTTTTGTAGGAGCCTGCTTGCAGGCGATTCAACGTATAATCCGTCTGCGAGCGTTCCGAATCGGTTGCAAGCAGGCTCCTACATGCCAGCCTCCGCATGATATTTCACCACGCCTGCATCGAGTCTCTGGCGGCCGTGCTGCCGGATGAAACCTGGACCTCGGCCGGGATTGAGGAGCGGCTGCGGCCACTCTACGACCGGCTCAAGCTGCCGGCGGGGCGCCTCGAATTGATGACCGGCATCAAGGAGCGGCGCATGTGGCCGGCGGGCACCAAACCGTCCGACGCCAGCGCCCAGGCGGGCAAGGCGGTCTTGAAACAATCGTCCGTCAAGCCGGGGCAGGTGGAGGTGTTCATTCACTGCGCCGTGTCGCGCGACATGCTTGAGCCCGCCACGGCGTCCTTTGCCCACCACAAGATCGGGCTGGGGCCGCATGCGCAGATCTTTGACCTGTCGAACGCCTGCCTCGGATTTCTCAACGGGCTGGTGACGCTCGGCGCGATGATCGATGCCGGGCAGATCCGCTGCGGCATGGTCGTGGCGGGGGAGAACGGGCGGCCGCTGGTCGAGCAGACCATTCAGCATTTGCTGTCCGCGCCGCTGAACCGGAACGACATCAAGCCGTTCTTTGCCAATCTTACCATCGGGTCGGGGGCCGTGGCGGCGATTGTCTGCCATGAAGACATGTTGCCGAAAGGCACGCGCAAGCACCGGCTGAAAGCGGGGGCGGGTCTGGCCGCCACGCAGCACAGCGAGCTTTGTCAGGGCGACACTGCCGGCGAGGGGCTCGCGATGCAGACAGACTCGGAGCAACTCCTGCTGGCCGGCGTGGAAGTGGCCGGGGAGACTTGGAAACTCTTTGAGCAGGTGACCGGCTGGACCCGGGAGACCCCGCAACGGATCATCTGCCACCAGGTCGGCAGCACGCACCGCCGGAAACTCTACGAGGCTGTCGGTCTGGATTTGGAGAAGGACTTTTCCACCTTTGAGACCCTTGGCAACACCGGCTCGGCTGCGTTGCCGACGGCTCTGGCGCTGGCGGTGGAAGGCGGGGCGTTGAAGCCCGGGGACAAGGCCGCGTTGCTCGGCATCGGCAGCGGTATCAATTGCCTGATGCTGGCGGTGGAATGGTGATGATGACTCACTTTCAGTCACTTTCAGTGTGTCATTCTGAGCGTAGCGAAGAATCCAGTGCGACTCTCGCCACCGGATATCCAGATGGATTCTTCACTTCGTTCAGAATGACAGGATACTATCCCTGAGAGTATGTCCGCGTCTCTTCCCGACTGGCTCGTTAAATTGTATCCGTTTGAGCCAAAGCGGTTCGATACCGGGCGCGGGCAGATGAGTTATCTGGACGCGGGCACAGGCGACGAGGCGGTCGTGATGGTCCATGGCAACCCGACGTGGTCGTTTTATTACCGGAACCTGGTGCTGGGATTGTGCGGGAAGATCCGCTGCATCGTGCCGGATCATCTTGGGTGCGGGCTGTCAGACAAGCCGCAGGGGTTCGATTACACACTCAGCGAACACATCAAGAACCTCCGGGCGCTGCTCGACAGCCTGAAATTGAGGAAGATTCACCTGGTCGTGCACGATTGGGGCGGCCCGATCGGACTTGGGGCGGCCTTGGCCAAGCCGGAACAACTCGGCCGGGTGGTCATCTTGAACACCGCCGCGTTTGCCGATACCCAGATACCGCTGCGCATCCGGCTGTGTCGGATTCCGGGGCTGGGTGAATGGCTGGTGCGGCGTTTCAACTGCTTTGCCTGGCCTGCGACCCGGATGGCGGTCACCAAAGCACTGGACCCGGACGTGACACGCGGCTATTTGTATCCTTACGACAATTGGGCCAACCGGATCGCAACACATCGCTTCGTCGTGGACATTCCGATGGGTCAGGGCAGCGCCAGTGACATGGCATTGGCCGAAGTGGAGCGGAAGCTGGTGATCCTGCGCGACCGTCCGGTGCGGATTTTGTGGGGTGGAATGGATTTCTGCTTCAACCGGCATTACTACAACCGGTGGCGGGTGATACTGCCCGGGGCCAATGCCGACTATTTTGAGGAGGCAGGGCACTACGTGCTCGAGGATGCAGGGCAGGAGTGCCTGCAAGAGATACAGGGGTTTCTGAATCTAGCTTAAGTACCTCATATACATACTAGTATATTATAGACATAATATCTATTGTGCGCATTAGGGATGTGCCGGCAGGAACCAAACGAGTCCTCGCCGGGCCTATTTGGCCGGGCCCCAGCGCTTGGTCAGCGGATAATAGATGAATAGCGGACGGCCCACGACGTCCTTCTCCGGCACAAATCCCCAATAGCGGCTGTCGGCGCTTTCCGCGGAGTTATCCCCCATCGCAAAAAAGCGCCCGGACGGGATTCTAAGCTCCTCGCCCTGGCCAAGGTATTTGGCATTGCCCGGGGTTGGGTAAAAGTAACCGCGATATGGGGGCGTGCGCTTGGCGTTGAGCGAGAAGGCCTCCCCACCGGTGATAGGCTGGCCGTTGCGCCACAGGACAGGTTCCTTGATTTCCAGCACATCCCCCGGGGCGCCCACGAGTCGCTTGACGAAATACTGGTCCGTGCCGATATCCGGTATGTTGCGGGTCTGGAAAACGAATCCCTGCCCGATTTGAGGACGGATGAAATTGAAACTGATCCGGTCCACGAAGAGCATGTCACCGGTCAGGATGTCAAAGGACAGCACGGGCTCGCCCTTCTTGAACATCAGGCCGGTGGGAATCCAAAAGATGCGCCGTTCGGTCGTTTGCCCGCCGGATTTCGCCAGCATGAATGTCGATTCCAGGTTGCCCTTCGCGCCCGCGGCAGCGGCGGAAACGAGATCGAACCACGAGGCATGTTCGCCCTTCCGGGCAATCACGTCGTTCAACACCTTTTCAAACCGGAAATCTTCCGTGCTGGTGCCGTCGCCGGGGATGACGAGGCTGGCGGTTTCCCCGCCGACCGTGACTTGGTATTGACGCTCGGTGGTCGGAAAGATGCCGAAGGTTCGCCCGGGGGCCGGAGAAAAGGCCAGGGTGCGATCGGCAAAGACCGGCAGTTTGAGCTCCCCGTCGGCCGGAGCCACAATTGAATAATGCCAGGCGCCCAGGGTGGCCAGGCGCCAGGCCTTGCTCAGGATGCCGGGCGTCTGCCCCGGGGCGTCGGTCTCATGGGTCTTGCCGTAATATGTCGGCCACATCGAATTGGTCGGAATCTTGAAGGGCTGCACGAAATACGCCCGCAGGCCGAGGATGACGATGGCCGCGACGACGAAGAACTCGACATTCTCGATCATCGAGGAAACCGGGTAAAGCCGCCCGCCCGTGTCCCGCAAGGCGCCCTCCAGGGACTCGATCGCCAGCTTGAGCTTGCCGGCATCGGCCCGCTCCTTCAGCCGCTGCTTCAGCGTCCCGGCCGCGGTCAGCAGCTTCTGGTTCTGCCCGGCGGTGAGCAGGTCGCGGCGGAACTTATGAACGCGGTCGGCCACCTCCAGCCAGTTCTCGGCGTTCTGCCGCATCTTTTTCTGCTCGGAATAGAGAAATGTGAACATGGGGTCAGCTGTTGGTCTTCAAAACCTGGATGAAGGCATCTGGTGGGATCGAAACGCGGCCGATTTGTTTCATCTTCTTTTTGCCCTCCTTCTGTTTGTCGAGCAACTTCCGTTTGCGGGAGATGTCGCCGCCATAGCACTTTGCGGTCACATCCTTGCGCATCTCGCGGACGTTGTCGCGGGCGATGATCTTGCCGCCGATGGCGGCCTGCACCGCGATCTTGAACATCTGCGGCGGGATGATGGCGGCCAGCTTCTCGCAAAGGGTGCGCCCCTGCCCTTCAGCCTTGGTGCGGTGCACGATGCTGGCGAAGGCGTCCACGGGGTCGCCGTTGACCAGGATGTCCATACGGACGAGATCCGAGGCCCGATACTCGCCCAATTCGTAATCCATCGAGCCGTAGCCGCGGGTGATGCTCTTCAGACGGTCGTTGAAATCGACGAGGATTTCGTTGAGCGGCAGCGTGCAGTCGAGCATGACCCGCGCGCCGTCCAGGGTGGTCGTGTGGTCGCAACTGCCGCGTTTCTCCATCACCAGGCCCATGATGTCGCCGAGAAACTCGTTGGGAATGTGAATGGACGCCTTGATGGTCGGTTCGCTGATTTCCAAAATCGTGCCCGGGTCCGGCAGATTGATGGGATTGTCCACCTCGATGACCTCGCCGCCGTGCTTCTTCACCTTGTAGACCACGCTCGGGTAGGTCGAGATGATCTCCACGTCATACTCGCGGCGAATGCGCTCCTGGACCACCTCCATGTGCAGCAGGCCGAGAAAGCCGCAGCGGAAACCAAACCCGAGCGCGACCGAGGTCTCGTTCTGGTAGATCAACGATGAGTCGTTCAGCCGCAGCTTGCCGATGGCGACCTTCAGTTTCTCGTAATCATCCGATTCCAAGGGATAGAGGCCGCAATAGACCATCGGACGAACTTCCTTGTAGCCCGGCAGCATTTCGGCGGCCGGCTTGTTGGCATGCGTGACGGTGTCGCCGACCTTGATTTCCTCGACGCTCTTGATGTTGCTGACGATGTAGCCGACGTCACCGGGTCCAAGTTCCTTGCACTTGATCATGCCCGGATGGAACATGCCGACCTCCTTGATCTCGGATTTCTGCCCGGAACTCATGAGCATCATCATCTCCCCGGCCCGGAATGTGCCCGAGAAAACTCTCACGTGCGAGATGACGCCACGATACGAGTCGTATTTCGAGTCAAACACCAGCATGCGCGTCGTCGGGTAATTGGTCCAGCGTGGCGGCGGGATCCGGGTTACAATCGCCTCGAGAATTTCGAGGATGCCGATGCCGGACTTGCCGCTGGCGAGGATGGCCTCCTCGGCCGGGATGGTCAGGATGTCCTCCAGCTGCCGGGTGCAAAGCTCTAGGTTGGCACTGGGCAGATCGATCTTGTTGATGACCGGGATGACCTTGAGACCCTGCGCGAAGGCAAGGTGTGCGTTTGCCACCGTCTGGGCCTCGACGCCCTGCGCCGCGTCGATGAGCAGCAGCGCGCCCTCACACGCCGCCAGCGAGCGGGAGACCTCGTAGGCGAAGTCAACGTGGCCGGGCGTGTCCATGAGGTTTAGCTTGTAGATTTTCCCGTCCTGAGCCGGATAGGTCATGGTCACCGGGTGCATCTTGATCGTGATGCCCCGCTCCTTCTCGAGATCCATCGAGTCAAGGTGCTGGGCGGTCATCACTCGCTTCGTGATCGTGCTGGTGTATTCGAGCAGCCGGTCGGACAGCGTCGTCTTGCCGTGGTCGACGTGGGCAATGATGCAGAAATTGCGAGTGAGGGGCGCGTCTTTCACTTAGGCAGGCAGGTCGGCCAGTTCGGCAAAGCTTTTGACGGTCCACGATTTTTCCGTGCGGCGGGCCAGCCCGGCGAGCACCCCGCCCGGGCCGCACTCCCAGAACTCCGTCGCCCCCGCCGCCGCGCAAGAGCGCATGCAGTCCTCCCAGAGCACGGGCGACACGATCTGGCGGACCAGGGCCTCGCGGATCTGATCGGGCTCGGTGACGACCTGCCCCGTGGTGTTGCTGAACACGGGGAACTGCGGCCGCTTGAATGATACGCCGGCAAGATAAGCGGCAAAGGCCGCACGTGCCGGCTCCATCAGCCGGCTGTGGTAGGCGCCGGCAACATTGAGCGGCACCACCTTCTTCATGCCACGGTCCTTGGCGGCAGCGACGGCCGCCTCCACCTTCGCCTTCTCGCCCGAGATGATGATCTGGCCGGGCGCGTTGAAATTGGCCGCTTCGATATCGAACTCCCGGCAAAGTTCGGCGACCTTCGCGCGTTCCTCTCCGATGACGGCCGCCATGCCGCCGGTGGTTTTCTCACAGGCCAGCTGCATCAATCTACCGCGTTCGGCGACCACTTTCAGTCCGGTGGCAAAATCAAAAACCCCGGCCGCGGTCAGCGCCGTGACCTCGCCCAAGCTCAGGCCCATGGTAAACTTCACCTCGGGCAGCTTGCCCATCTCCCGCAAGGCCGCGACCACGGCGAGCCCGTGCACCAGGAGCGCTGGCTGGCAGACCTTGGTCTGGGTCAGCTCAGCTTCCGGGCCGGCAAAACTGATTTTCGCCAGATCCCAGCCCAACACCCGGTTGGCCTCGTCGTAGAAAGTGCGGGCGGCCGCGGAGCCGGCGTAAAGCGACTTGCCCATACCCACCTTCTGGGCTCCCTGCCCGGCAAAAATAAGCGCGAGTGACATAGAGGAAAGGGCGGTTAAACCGGCCCGCCGCCCAAAAACCAAGCCCTAAAAGCTTTTCAGCTGGGGGAAGTATTTATTGTCTTCTGCCAGCGGCGGCAATCGTGGTTTTATTCGGCCCGACACGCTGCCGGTTGGCCGGCGTTCTTCACGGCCGCCGCGAGCAGAAACGAACCAACGGTGACGGCGCGCCATGCCATCAGGTCTTGAAGAAGATGCCCTTCAGGTTCATCTCGAGGGCCGGCGGATTCGGCGAGAAACGCATGCCGTCGGCCTTGCTGATCTTGCCCTCCTTGATGAGGCGGTAGAGATCCTTGTTGAAGGACTTGGAGCCGCCTTCGGAACTCGATTCCAGGAGCTGCTGAATCTTGTCGTTGTTGCCGTCGAGGATCAGGTTGCTCACCGTGGCGTCGGCAATGAGGATCTCGTGGGCCGCGTAACGCCCGCCGCCTTCCAGGGCGGGAATCAGCTTCTGGCAGATAAAGCCCCGGAGCGTGCCGGCAATCTGCCGGCGGGCCTGCTCAATTTGCTCGGGCGGGAAAAACTCAAACAACCGGGTCAGTGACTGCTTCACCGTGGCGGCGTGCATGGTGGAGATGACCAGGTGGCCCGTCTCGGCGGCCGAGATGGCGGTTTCAAAGGTCTCCCGGTCGCGCATTTCGCCGATGAGGATGATGTCGGGGTTCTGACGCAGCACGGACTTGATCGCCAGTTCGAAGCTCGGCACATCGAGGCCGATTTCGCGCTGCTGGAAAAGGCACTTGTCGTCGCTGAAGGTGTATTCGATCGGGTCCTCAATGGACACGATGTGTTTGTCCATGTTCTGGTTGATCCAGTTCAGCATGGCGGCCATGGTGGAGCTCTTGCCCGAGCCGGTGGCGCCGCAGACGAGCAGGATGCCGTCCTTGGCCTGCGCCATCTTGATCAGGGTCGCGGACTCGATCTTCAGTTCCTCGAAGGTCGGCGGGCGGCTCTTGATGTGGCGGAAAACGATGCTTACCAGGCCCCGCTGGTGGAAGCCGTTGACGCGAAAACGCCCGATGTCATCCGCCGCGTAGGCAAAGTCCACCTGGGCGTCCTTCTCCCACTTGTCCTTGAAAATCCTGGGGACGTGTTCGTCCACCCATGATTGGGCGGTTTCGCACGTGATGGGGTCCATCTCGACCGGCCGGAGCCGGCCGCCCATGCGGAGATAGCCGGGTTTCTCGGACTTGATCACGATGTCGCTGGCGCCGCTCTCGACGGCCAGTTTAAGCAGATCGTTAACAATTTCAGTGTGAAGTGTCGTGCTCATGGAATTTTATGCGTGAACCGGCTTTAAAGCTGTGCTTTCCCTACAGCGTCTCTTTCCATCGTTCAAGGTAACTTTCCTATGAATCGTCGCTTCACCGGCACCTATACCGCCCTGGTCACGCCCTTCCGGCGCGGCACGGTCGCCTATGGCGAGTTGCGCAAACTGGTGGAGTTCCAGATTAAGGGCGGCATCAACGGCCTGGTGCCGGTCGGCACCACCGGCGAATCGCCCACCGTCACCCACGAGGAGCACCTCGACATCATCCGCTGCACCATCGAGGCCGCCCGCTGCCGCGTGCCGGTCATCGCGGGCACGGGCTCCAATTCCACGCAGGAGGCCATCGATCTGACCGAGGCGGCCGACGCGGCCGGCGCCGATGGTATGCTGCTCGTCGCACCCTATTACAACCGGCCGACCCAGGAAGGCCTTTTCCAGCACTTCGGCCGGATCGCCGAGGTCACGGACAAACCAATCATCCTCTACTCCATCCCCGGTCGCTGCGGCGTGGAAATCGGCGTAGACGTCATTGAGCGGCTTCGGGCCAAGTATCCGCATGTCGCCCACATCAAGGAAGCCGGCGGCAACGTGGACCGGGTCGACCAGATCATTTCCGCCCTCGGCGACTCCATCACCGTGCTGAGCGGCGACGACAGTCTCACCCTCCCCTTCATGGCCGTCGGCGCGCGGGGCGTGGTCAGCGTGGCGAGCAATCTTTGGCCGCGCGAGATCGGCCGGATGGTGTCGCATGCCCTGGCGCACGACTACCCCAAGGCCCGGGCGCTGCACCGCCGGCTCTATCCCGTTTTCAAGGGCATCTTCATCGAATCGAACCCGGCGCCGATCAAGCTGGCGATGGCCCGCGCGGGCATCATCGGCTCCGATGAAGTGCGGCTGCCGCTCTGCCCGCTGAGCGCCGCCAATCGTCAGACCCTCCTTGCCACACTCGCCGCTTTCAAAAGGGGCTGATCCGCCATGCCGCTTCAGATTCTCCTCAATGGCGCCAAGGGCCGCATGGGCCAGACCATCGCCAACCTGGCCGCTGGCATGGACGCGAAGATCTGCGCGGCCACGGATTTCGGCGATGACCTGGCCAGGCCCATCGGCAAAAGCGATGTGGTGATCGATTTCAGCGCGCACTCCGCCACCGGGCAATTGCTGGAACTCGCCGTGACCCGGAAGAAACCCGTCGTCATCGGCACCACCGGGCACAGCACCGAGGAAAAGAAACACCTGCGCGCTCTCGCCGCCAGAGTCCCGTGCGTCTGGGCGGGAAATTTCTCCGTCGGCGTGAACCTGCTTTTCGCGCTGACCCAGCGCGCCGCCGCCGTGCTCGGAGCGGATTACGACGCCGAGGTCGTCGAGCTGCACCACCGTTTCAAGAAAGACGCTCCCAGCGGCACCGCCGCGCGGCTGCTGGAAATCATTCTGGCGGAGCGCAAGCTGACCACCAAGGCCCTGCGCCACGGACGCTCCGGCATCACCGGCGAGCGCTCGTCCAAGGAAGTCGGCGTCCACTCGCTGCGCGGCGGCGATGTCGTGGGCGACCACACCGTCATTTTTGCCACCCTCGGCGAGCGCTTGGAACTGACGCACAAGGCCGGCGATCGCGCCATCTTTGCCCGCGGCGCCCTCCAGGCAGCGCACTGGGTCGTGCGGCAGAAGCCCGGTGTCTACGACATGCAGGACGTGCTCGGTCTAAAATGATCACCAGCATCTCCGGCACCCTCGTTTCGGCCACGCCGCTGACGGCCATCATCGAGACCGGTGGATTGGGTTACGAAATGCACATCCCTCTTACGACCGCCGAGCGTCTTCCCCTGCCCGGCCAGACCGTCAAACTCCAGACCCTCGCAGTGTATCGCGACGACTCGCAGACGCTCTATGGCTTCACCACCGAGGAGGAGCGCGATTTCTTCCGTCTGCTGGTCGAGAAGGTCACCGGCGTCGGCCCGAAGATGGCGTTAAGCGTCCTCAGCAAGCTCTCCCTCGCCACCCTCAAGGGCGCCATCGCGGCGGGCGATGTGGCCCTTCTGGCCAAGTGCCCGGGCATCGGCAAAAAAACCGCCGAGCGTTTGGTGATCGAACTGCGCGACAAGTTGAATCCCGCCGGGTTGGGTGTCGTCACTCCTGCGCGAAACGAGCCGGGCAAGGGCGGGCCGGCACCGGCCGAGAACAAGATCCGCGATGCGGTGCTGGCGCTTACGGCACTGGGCTACAAGGCGGCGGATGCCGACAAGGCGGTGCGGCAAGCCTGGGTCGGGCTGGGCCCCACCGCCTCGACCGAGGCGCTGATCAAGAAAGCACTGGGCTAAGCCTCAGTGCCGGAACTCAAAGGCGGTGAACTCCGCTTGCGGAGCGGGCGCCTGCTTTCCGCGGAAAACCCGCGAGCTGTTGGCCGGCTGGAGCTGCCGCGAATCAAACACCCCGTCATCGAAGAGCGAGGGCACAGGGTTGGGCTGGATCTGGCCGTTCGCAAAGGCGCGCTTCTCCTCCTGCCGCATGGCCGTGAGCAACTCCGCGTAATTGGGCTCGGCGGTGATAAGCTTGTTCAGGCTGGCCGGGCCATCCTCCCGCGCCCGCACCGGGGCGGCGGCCATGACCACTTCGGCAGTCGGCAATGTCTCGACCTTCGTGATCGTGCGGGCCGGTGCGACCCGCGGCGCCAGGGTATTGAAGCGAACCAGCGCCAACGTGAGACAGGCCGCCGCGGCGAGCCCGCCGGCATAGTAGGTCCAGCGGAAGCGCCGGTGGCGCCGTTGGCTCTCAAAATTGGCGATGACGCCCTGGCCGGCCGCTTGGGAAGCTTGGGGCTCGGTGGCATGGCCGCGAAAACTCTCGTAGACCGACTTGGTCGCGCGGTGCATCTGGCAATATTGCCGGTAAACGGCGCGGCGGCGCGGGCTGGCCTGCATCTCGGCCTCCAGTTCGGCGGTTTCCGCGGCGGTGATCTGCCGGTCGATGTAGAGATTCACGAGTTCAATGAAGCGGTTGTCTTTCATGGCTGAAAATCCTCCCCCAGTTTCTCCCGCAGACTCTCGCGGGCGCGAGCGATGCGGCTTTTCACGGTGCCCACACTGATGCCGAGAATGTCGGCAATTTCCTCGTAGGCTAAATTCTGCACGTTGCGCAGGATGAGGATCTCCCGGTGCTTTTCGTTGAGCTGCTCCATGCACTCGGCCACGCGGTTGACGAACTCCTGCGTGACGGTGGCATCCTCGGGCGTCTCCTGCTCGGCGGGGACCAGCTCGGCGAGCGTGGTGTCGTTGTCGCCGCTGACCGGCGCGTCGAACGAGATGGATTTGTCGCGCTTGCGCCGCCACCAATACCAATAGCGGTTGCGCGCGAGGTTGGTGGCGATCTGGTAGAGCCAGGTCGAGAAGGCCGATTCGCCCCGAAAGCTGACCAGTCCGCGATGCGCGCGGATGAAGGCGTCCTGCGTGACCTCCTCGGCGTCCTGCTGGTTGCGCAGCAGCTGGTTGGTCATCGCGAAGATGCGGTCCCAATACCGGGTGACGAGCTGGTCGAACGCCGTCGCGTCGCCGCCCTTAAAGCGGTCAACCAGCATGCGGTCTAAAGCGACTTCCTGGGCCTTGGCGGTCATGTGCTCAGGGTCGTTCTGATCCGGAAATTTGAGAATTGTTCCCACGAAAGTCGCTAGTTGGCCCGTAGTTTGCACCACCCCCGGCCCGGCGGTCAATGTCAGCCTGCCGGGGACTTACCCGCCCGCCCGTGCAAATAATCCTTGCGTTGCGGTCGGGGCGAAAAAATATCGCGCCCGAAGGTCGGCCGGGGTGATAGCTCAATGGTAGAGCAGTTGCCTTTTAAGCAATTGGTTCTGGGTTCGAATCCCAGTCGCCCCACCACCTCGCCGGCGCCAGTTGCAGCCCGTTGCCCATTCACCCGGCCGGGGGCTGGTTTTTCCCTATGGACAAGCGTCTGGGCTCTACTAACGATTAGGGCCATCCCCTCACTCACTTTGTCCACTGTAACCACCACCCAAGCCAAGCGCATTGTCATTGTCGAGGATCAGACCGCCATCCGCGAGATGCTGGCTGAAATCCTCCGCATCGACCCCGCCTATAAGATTGTCGGCGAATGCGGCGACGGCCAGCAGGCCTGCCAGCTCATCCTCGACCTGAAGCCCGACTTGCTGGTGCTGGACGCCCGCCTCCCCGGCCTGAGCGGCGTGGACATCCTCCGACGCGTAGGCAAGCAGTTGAAAAACACCCGGGTGCTTATCTTCTCGGCCTACGAGAGCCCGGCCCTCGTGCGCGAAATGCTCGAGGCCGGTGCCCATGGCTTCGTCGAGAAGACAGCCGGCCTGGGCGAGTTCAAGAAGGGACTCGAGACCATCGCCCACGGCGGCACCTACTTCGGCCCCGGCGTGGCCGCCCTCCTCCGCAGCGTCGTGGCCAACAGTAGCCCGGCGTCCGGCATGGACACCCTGACCGACCGGGAGCGCGAAATCCTCAAGCTCGTCGCCGAAAGCAACAGCACCAAGGAAATCGCCCAGAAGCTCGGCATCAGCGTCAAGACCGTGGACAACCACCGCACAAACCTGATGCGCAAGCTCAAGCTTCACGACGTCGCCAGCCTCACGCGTTACGCCTTGGAAATCGGTCTGATCGACCACCGCGCCCAAACGTGGTGAGCACCCGGCGTACCGCAGTTTCGTTCTTGCGCGCCTCTGGGCTTTAACCAATAACACGGCCACTCCTTTTCACCGCCCATCATGAAGCATTTCTCCAAAATCCTCGGCCTGACGCTCGCCGTTTCCGCCCTCTTTTTCACGGCCTGCACCAAGAAACCCATGCGCTCTGACCCGGGAGCCACTGCGCCGATGGGCAATACCGGTGGCATCGATCCCACGCAGGTGGCCGTCGACGGCAACCCGCCGCCCAATCTCACCGCACGCAATCCTGACGCCGGCACTCCTTCCGAAGACAACAAGAGCGTCGTGGAGCCGATCTTCTTTGCCCTCGACCGTTTTGCGATTGCCGCCACTGAGCGCCCCAAGGCCGAGGCCGCCGCCAAGTGGCTCAAGGATAATCCCGACAAGAGTCTGGTGCTGATCGGTTATTGTGACTGGCGCGGAACGGCCGAATACAATCTCGGCCTCGGCGACCATCGCGCCAGCTCCGTGAAGAAATATCTCGAGTTCCTCGGGGTTGACCCGAAGCGCCTTGAAACCCTCTCCAAGGGCTCGACCGAGGCCAAGCAGGGCGGCTCCGAAGCCGACTGGGCGAAGGATCGCCGCGTGGACTTCATCATCCTGAAGCACTGAGTTGCCGGATAGATTTTTAAAAGGCTCCGGAGAAATCCGGGGCTTTTTTATTTTCCGAAACTGTAGCGGCGGTCTGCGACCGCCGGCCCGAACGGCGCTCATAGA
>JAYUGX010000078.1:0-4284 GCA_043738215.1 Lacunisphaera sp. | reverse complement strand
GCGGGATGATGATCTCGAATTTCTTCTCCTGCTCGGCGACATCCTGCTTGAGCATGGCTTCGTAGGCGTTGAGGCGCGCCTGGCCCTTCGACTGCCGGGCCTTGGCCGAGGAGCGGATCCACTCGAGCTCGCGGGCCATCGCCTTCTGCCGCTTGCTCTCGGTGCGCTCGGCGACGGCGGACAGCGCCTGCTTCTGCTCCAGCCAGGACGAGTAGTTGCCCTTGAACGGCAGCCCGTGCCCGTGGTCGAGCTCAAGAATCCAGCCGGCGACATTATCGAGAAAGTAACGGTCGTGCGTGACGGCGATGACCGTGCCCTCGTAACGACTGAGGTGCTGTTCCAGCCAATTGACGCTGTCAGCGTCGAGGTGGTTGGTCGGCTCGTCGAGGAGCAGGATGGAGGGTTTCTGCAACAGCAGCCGCGCAAGCGCGACGCGCCGGCGTTCGCCCCCGGAGAGGTTGTCCACCAGCTGGTCGCCCGGCGGGCAGCGGAGCGCGTCCATCGCTTGCTCCACGACCGGCGCGACGTCCCACGCACCGAGCCGGTCGATTTCCTCCTGCAGCTTCGCCTGCCTGTCGCTGATGGCGTCCTTCGCCTTGTCGTCAGTCGCTGCGGAGAGTTCATCCCAAGTGGCGTCGTAGGCCGCCGTGAGGTCGGTCAGGTGCCTGACGCCCTCCTCGACGCAGGCCCGCACCGTGGCGCCGGCGGTGAGCGACGGTTCCTGTGGCAGGAAGCCGACGGTGTAGCCCGGCTCGAAGTGCACGCGGCCGTCGATGTCCGGGTCGATCCCCGCCAGGATGCGCATGAGCGAGGACTTGCCCGAGCCGTTGAGCCCGAGAACGCCGATCTTCGCGCCGTAATAGAACGACAGGGAGATGTCGCGGAGGATTTCCTTGCGCTCGATTTTCTTCGAGACGCCGAGCATCGAGAAGATGATCTTGGGGGCTTCGGGCTGGGCCATGGTTCGGCAGTTGAATGTTGAGGATGTGCCGTTGTTGGCTGCTGCCAACCCGGCATTTGTCCTGACCAGTCGTCAGGCAAAAGAGTTGAGTGACCCCACTGGCACAGACAAGCCTTTGCTGGAATGCGCCCACGCAGCCGGCAAAGCTCAACTCCCGGGTTCCGTCCATTGCCAGCCCGAGCACCCCGGGCCGCCTTATTCTCTAAAGTGGCTCAGCGTTGGCCGCCAAGAAAATGATAGGCCAGCCACAATCCCAACAACAACACCGCTGCGCCGATGACCGCCTTGGTCACCAGGGCCTTGTGCCGGCGGATGGTCCGGCCGGTGGTACCCACTCCGACCGGCTCCACGAGGAAGATGCGGATTTTTTCCGGGATGTTCTTCAGCTTCTGGGGCGGGAGATAGATGCCCTTGAGGTCCAGTTGGTTTTTGACCTGCGAATAAATGAAGCTCGTCAGCGCGATGCCGCCCGGATCCGCCAGGGGCTGAACCCGCGCCGCCACATTCACCGTGTCGCTGAAAATGTCATCCTGCACATCGACGAGTTCGCCGAGATGCAGGCCAATGCGGACGGCATACCGGTTGTTGACCGGCACCCAGGCGTTGTTGGACTCGACGGCCGCCAGGACGCTCTGACTGCAGCGCACGGCCGCCAGGGCGGTGGGAAATTCAGCCATCGAGCCGTCGCCGAGGAATTTGACCAGGCGGCCTCCGTGGCGCGGGACCTCGGCCCGCAGGAGCTTCTCCAATTCCCCCACGCAGGCCAGTGCCCGCGCCTCGTCCTTGGACATCATCGCACTGTAACCAACCATATCGAGAAACATCACCGCCGCCAGACGGCGGTTTGGTTGTCCGAAACTCGGTGAAGTATCCATGAGGCAGCCTCCTTCGATAACTATTCCGGCCCGGGGCACAAGAGAGGAATCAAGCGAGACTCGTGGATTCCCCCCGCCCGCCTATCCTTCCAGTTAAACCCAAGGATCGTGCGTCATAAGGCCCGTCCTGCGGGCAGCCTTCGCCTGGACATCAATTGGAATTCAATCAGGGCGCCGGAAACTCACTGGGGTGGAGCCAGGGCAGCAACCGTGTCCGACCGGCCGGTCGGAGGGTTGGGCAAGGACGCGTGAGCGGAGGCGGGTGTGCCCTCCACCAGGGCCCGGAGAAATTCCGGTTCGGTGTTGAGCCGGGCGCGAAGGATGCTGCCGTAAATCTGGGCCTTCGAGCTGGCGAGTTCCTGCCGGGTCAGACCCAGCAGTTCGATCCGCTTCAGGGTCTCCTGGAGCGTCTTCACATACTCCAGCACCCGCACCGCGTCGGGCTCGTGGTTCGCCTCCAGCCAGGCGCGGAAGTCCTTTGCCTCCGTGTTGGTGGACGCGGCCGAGAAGGCCTCAAAACTCGCCGCCAGCGAACGGGCGACGTCGTCGAGTTTGTGCTGGTCCGCGCCGAGCAAACCGGTGGCCGTGGCCAGGCGGATGACTTCGCGCACCGCCCGGTCCTCGACCCGGGCGTCCGCGACCTCGTACTCGGAATCCCGCGGACGTTCCCGTTCCGGAACCGTCACGAACAGGCCCGCCCGCAGTTTGCGGGACTTCAGCTCGGCCGGCCGCAAGGCCCGGGCGTAGATGCCGAGGGCCTGCAATTGCTCCCGCACGGCGGGGGACAGGTCGACTTCCGGCGGGGCGGCATCCGTGTTCTCCCGGGGCACGTTCGGCGTGAAGGCCTGCTGCAGGACGGTGCGCGGGGCCGCGCCAGAAGATGCCAGACTCCGCAGTGGCAAGTCGGTGGTGAGGCCGAATAGATTTGCACCCGGATCGATGAACGGGCCCGCGCCAGCTCCTGGCACGGTGCTGAGATCCAGATAGACCAGGTTGGGCCGGGTGGGCCGGAAGGAATTGGTGACCAGCAGGTCGGCGACAAACACATTGTTCGTCACCCCGGCGCCATCGGGCTTAATGTCAATGGTGAGCAATCCGGCGAACGACTGAATGTTTCCGGTAAAGATGTTGTAGTCGAAGAAGCCGGCTGTCCCGGCGGGCGCGGGCGCGGGGACAAACACCGTGCGGGTCGGGAAAGTGCCGGCATTGCTATAATTGGTGTTAAAGAAGAGCACGGCGCCGCCAATCAGATCAGTCCCCTGGTCCCGGCCTACAGTACCACTGCTCGAAACCACGACGTCGGCGGGTCCGCGCGAACGCAGGAAGATGCCCGGGGTTTGAGCGTTGGCGGTGGTGCTGACCAGGACCAGGTAATTTGAAACCGCCGTGTTGCTCATCGTGATTCCGAAAAGGTCCGGCGTCGTGCCATCGGCGATGACAATCAGCGAGCCATTGCGGACCGCCAGACGCTCGAATGGCTGGATGGTCACTTTCTTGGCGAAGAGATAAAGATCGCCGTCATTGTTCTTGAAAATTGACGCACGCAACGGCGCACTCGTCTTGACGGCCCCGCCGGTGGCGCCACTGCCGAGAATGATCTCGCCGCTCGCGGAATCCACAGTGGTGTTGCGCGCGGCCCCAGTGGGACTGGTGAACTTCAGGAAATCGTTGGCCGAGTTGTCATTAGCGGTGCCGATGGCCAGGGCAATGTTGCCCTCGCTCCAGATGTCACCCCCCACTACCATGTAGCGGCCGCTGGCGGAAATCCGGCTCAGCCGCGCATTCGCTGCGCCGAAGTCGCCCCCGTTGCTGATGGTGGCCCCCGGCGCCGTCAGCGTGAGGACGCGGCCTGTCGCGCTCAAGCCGTGCTGGAAGTTGATGCCATCGGGCAGAGTGCCGGCCGTCAAGGCGGCCGGCGTGGGGAAGACCGCACTCAACGTCGAATTGAAGATCATGTCCGAGCCCAGCAAGACCGGCGTCGAGCTGGTGTAGATCTGCTTGCCCGTGGTATCAATCGTGAGTGGTGCCGTGGCCGCGCCCGTGGCCGAGAAGGTGACGGGGTCATTAAAGGTGATGCTGACCGATTTGAAATTCGCGTGAACTTCCGTGGTGCCGGCCGCGTTGGTCGTCACATCGCCCAGCCGGCTGATCTGCCCGACCGGGCCGTTGAATACCGTGAGCCCGGAAACATTCGCAATGAGGTCGCTCTGCCCCGTGGTGGCCGCATTGACTGACGCACCGGAGACCAGCGGGAAAGCGGTCGGGCCCGTGTTGACGGTGCTGTTGAAGGTAAGCGCGGATGCGTTGAACGTCGTGTTCGCCAGGAGCACCACCCCGTCGTTGTAGGTCTGGGCCCCGGTCGTCGTCACCGGCCCGCCGTTGATCGCCGTCGTGCCACCTGCGTTGGTCGTCAGGCTGCCCGCGGTGAACGTATTGGAGATGGTCGTC
>JAYUGX010000077.1:0-10721 GCA_043738215.1 Lacunisphaera sp. | reverse complement strand
ATTACACCCTGTCTTCCATCAGCGGGCAGATGCTCGAAAGCACCGCGGAGAGCGGCAAGCCCTACGACTTCATCCTGCAGGCGGCCAGCCAGCAATTTCCCACGGGCGTCATCCCCGGGATGTTTGAAGGTGTGCAAAAAATCGGCGTGGGTGGCAAAATCAAACTCTACGTCCCGCCGTCGCTGGCCTACGGCGATTCGGGCAACCAGGGCATTCCACCCGGCGCGAGTCTCGTCTTTGAGGTCGAGGTGCTCAGCGCCAAGGATGCCCCGCCCGCGGCTCCGGCCCCGGCTGGCAAGTAAGACCGGACCCAGTCCGGCAGCTCCAACGCCTTCCGCGCGGGAGGCGTTTTTATTTTCACCTTTCGGGCAGCACGACCCGCAATTCAGCGACGAAACGGTCGATGGTGTCCGGTGTCGTGGCCCAGGAGCACATCAGCCGGTAGCCGTGCTCGCCGATGAAATTGTAGAAATGCCACCCGCGCGCCTGCAGCGCCGCCGCGGTGGCGGGCGGCAGTTCAACGAACACGCCGTTCGCCTCCGGCTCGACGAGCAGCTTCATGCCCAGCGCGCGCAGGGCCGCGGCGAGTTTCTGCGCCATGGCGTTGGCGTGCGCGGCGTGACGCAGCCAGGCGCCGGTCTCGAGCATGCCGACCCACTGGGCCGCGGCGAAGCGCATCTTCGAGGCCAGCTGCCCGGCCTGCTTGACGCGGTATTCGAACTCTTTCGCGTGCTCCCGGTTGAAGAAGACCACTGCCTCGGTGGTATTCATGCCGTTCTTGGTGCCGCCGAGACAAAGCACATCCACCCCGGCGCGCCACGTGAGGTCGGCGGGCGTGACGCCACGGGCGGCTAGCGCGGCGGCGGCGTTGGCGAAGCGCGCGCCGTCCATGTGCACGGCGAGCCCGTGTTTTTTGGCCACCGTGCAAAGCGCCCGTACCTCGTCGGGCGTGTAGACCGTGCCCCATTCGGTGGATTGCGTGAGCGAAAGCGCGCCGGCCTTCGGGTAATGCACGCCGTGCCCGCGCGAGAAAACCAGTTCGAGGTCGGCGGGCTGCAGCTTGCCCCCGGGGCCGGGCAGGGCGATGACTTTGCTGCCCCCGGTGAAGAATTCCGGCGCGCCGCACTCGTCCGTGTCGACATGCGACACCTCGTGGCAGATGATGCTGTGGTAACTGCGGCAGAAATGGGCGAGCGTGAGCGCGTTGGCCGCGGTGCCGTTGAAAACCAGAAACACCTCGCACTCGGTCGCAAAGACCCCGCTGAACAGTTTTTTCGCGCGGGCGGTCCACTCGTCTTCGCCGTAGGAGGGGGCGTGGTCCGGGTTGGCAGCGATCAGCGCGGCCAGCGCCTCGGGGGCGAGGCCGGCGGTGTTGTCGCTGGCGAAGGTGTAATCGGGGCGGGGCGGGGCGGACATGACGGGGCGGGTCAGACGAAAGACCGGGGCGCGATAGGACTCAACGCAAACTTGCACCCGGGAGTTCCGCGGTGTTGCGTCAGGACCAGCGAATGACTCCCGCGGACACCAATCTCTATCTTGTGGGCTTCATGGGCACGGGCAAAAGCACGGTCGGCCGGCAGGTCGCCCGGCAGCTGGGGTTTCAATTCCTCGACAGCGATCACGAGATCGAGCGCGCCCAGGGGCGGCCGGTCGCAAAAATATTCGCCGAGGATGGCGAGGTGAAGTTCCGCGTACTGGAACGGGAGTTTGTCGAACACGGGCATCCGGCGGAAAAATGCGTGGTGGCCTGCGGCGGCGGGCTGGTCGTGCCGCCGGGCATGCTGGAATTGCTGCGCAGCCGTGGCGTGGTGATGTGCATGCACGCACCGATCGACACCATCCTCCGGCGCACGAGGCACACAACTCACCGGCCGCTGCTGCAGGTGGAGAATCCCGAGCAACGGCTGCGGGAGCTCTACGCGCAGCGGGAGGGGATTTACCGGCGCACCGGCACCATTGTGCTGACCGACAGCCGGCCGTTGCGGGAAATCGTCGCGCATGTGCTGCGGGTCTACCGGCTCGAGGCCGCGCACCACAAAAAATGACCGCGCCGGCAGCGTTGAGGGTCGAGGGCGCGCCGCGCGAGGCGCTCCGGTCGCGGTTGCACGCGCTGGGCTTTGACGAGGTGCGGTTTGCAGCCGTCGCCGGCGGGGAGAATTCCAGCCTGCGCGACTGGCTGGACGCCGGCCACCAGGCCGATCTGCAATGGATGGAACGCACGGCAGCGAAACGCATGCAGGTGGACCTGGTTCTCCCCGGGGCGCAGTCCGTCATCGTGCTCGGGGTCAATTACCGTGGCGGGCAAGCCGAGGTCAGAGGAAGGAGAACAGAGGCCCGGCCCCAGTGGGCGCGCTATGCCCTGCACGAGGATTATCACGACACCATCAAGCCCGGGCTGGCGGCGGCGGGCCGGGTGCTGGAGGAAATGTGCGCGATCGGCGCGGCGGATTACCGTTACTATGTGGACACGGGACCAGTGCTGGAGCGCGGCTGGGCGGCGCGGACCGGGCTCGGGTTCCTGGGCAAGAACGCCATGCTGATTTCTAAAAAACACGGCAACTGGCTGTTTCTGGCTACTATTCTGACGCGGGTCGAAATCGCGTCCGATGACTCGCTGCGCAGAAAACCGCTCGCGCCCGGCGGCGATGAACCCGCCGGGCTGCTCTGTGGCAAGTGCACGCGCTGCCTCGATGCGTGCCCGACGGATGCCTTTCCCCGGCCGGGGGTGGTGGATGCCCGGCGCTGCATTTCCTACCAGACTATCGAGAACAAGGGCATCATCCCGCGCGAGTTGCGCGCGGGCATCGGCACGCGGATCTATGGCTGCGATGTTTGCCTCGAAGTCTGCCCGTGGAATCGTTTTGCGCAGGCCGGCCGGAAACTGCTGCTGGCTGCGCGCGATGACCTCGCGGAGCTGGACCTGCGGGAGATTTTGGAGCTGACGCCGGTGCGGTTTGCGGAAATTTTCCGGCGCACCGCCATCAAGCGGCTGAAGCTCACCGGCCTGTTGCGCAATGCCTGCGTGGTGGCGGGCAATGCCGGTGATGCGAGCCTGCTGCCGGTGCTCGGAAAACTCGCCGTCCATGAATCACCGGTGGTGCGGGCGCACGCCGTATGGGCGGTGCAGCAGATCGCCAAGAGCGAAGCGGCCAGGTTTCTCCAGACGGCCCGGGCCGGCGAAACCGACCAGGCCGTGCTGGCGGAATATTCCTGTAGCAGCAGTCTGTGACCGCCGTCCGAGGCCCATAGAGCGCCGCTACAGTTTGCGAAACAGCTCGCGCATCCTGTCCGTATATTGCGCCGGAGGCCGCACGGGCTCGCCGGCCCGGTCGATGAAAGTATGGACCGTGAAGCCGGTGACGAGCAGTTCGTCGCCGCGGCGCACCTCGTATTCGAGCCGGATGCGGAGCAGCGGCCGTTCCTTGAGCCGGGTGATGACGGTCACCATGTCGTCGTAGAGCGCGGGTTTGAAAAACTTGGCGCCGAGCTCGATGACCGGCAGCCGGTAGCCCAGGGCTTCCAGCTCGCGGTAGACGATGCCGCATTCCTTGAGCAGAGTGGTGCGGCCGACCTCGAACCACGGCAGGTAGCTGCCATGATAGACGATGCCCATCATGTCGGTCTCGGCATAGCGGACGTTGATCTGCGAGCGCGATTCGATCATGGCGGCAGGCTACGGGGCGGGGGCCGGTTGTCCAAACAAGGATTGGGCCGAGTCGCGCCAGGTGCGGCGGCTGGCGCGGAGGCGACCCGCCTCGCCCAGCCGGCGCCGGAGCACCGGATCACCCAACAGTCTCGCGAAGGCCGCGGTGAGCGCGGCGCTGTCGCCGGGCGCGACGAGCAGGCCGGTCTCCTCGTGTGCGACGGCCTCGGGCACGCCGCCGATGGCGTGGGCCACGACGGGCAGGCCATGGGCGCCGGCCTCGAGGTAGACGAGACCGAATCCCTCCACGCTTTGCTTGTGCGGCATGCTGGTCATCGCAAAGATGTCGGCCTGTGCGTAGATCGCACCCAGTTTGTCATCCGGGATGTCGCCGAGGAATTTGACGGGAAACCCGGCGGCCGCGGCAGCCGCGGCCAAGGTCACGGCGTAGTTCTCCTTGCTGTGCGCACCGACCAGCCAGTATTCGAGCGAGGCGCGTTGTGTCGCGGGCAGGGCGTTGAGCGCCGCGATGACCTCGAGCTGGCCCTTGCGCGGATTGAGCCGGGCGACCGTGAGGATGATGGTCTTGCCCGCGGGTTTGGCGCCGGGCGCGGACGTACTCACGGTGAGATCCGTGCGCAGCGCACCCGGCGTGATGACGACTTTGTCGGCGGAGATCGGAAAATGCTTTCGCAGCAGGTCCCGCGCAAACGTGCTGACCACGCTGATGCGCGTGGCCTTGGCCAGCAGGTGGGTGGTGCTCCAACGCAGCAGACGGCGCGAGGCGAGCCGCTGGATCTCTGAGCCGTGAAATGTCAGGATGAGCTGCGCCGGCCGGAGCGTGTCGAAATATTGCAGCAAGAGCATGGCGAGCAGCGGGCCGGGCTCGGGGATATAGAGCGTTGCCTCGCGGAGGCGGGGACGCTGCGCCAGGAGCTGGCGGGCCATCCGCCATTGGCTCAGCAGGCTGTGGTCGCCGGCCAGCGGCAGGCGCCGGACCGGAAAAGGCCAGGGCAGATCGGGCACGCCTTCCGGCAGGGCGGGGGCCCAGACTTCGACGGCATAACCCAATTGCCGGGCGGCGCGGGCCATTTCCGCGGCATAAACCGCGATGCCGCCGCGATGTGGGTAGAATTCGTGCGTGACGAGCACCAGATGCCTGGCGGGCGGGGCGGTATTGCTGGAAGCGGGTGACTGCATCTGCCGTGTGAAAATGAGATAAACCAGACACCCGGCGAGGCCGGTTAAGCGCGGGGAATCGGCATGTGGTCGCGCAAGCCGTGGCAAGTCAACAGGCTAAATTGCACGCGTAAAACGCGATAATTTCAGGCCGACGGGGATGGATTTTTTTGGGTTTACATATTCGCCAGCCTTAACTTACTTACCCGGGCAATGGCACAGTCAGTAACCAATCCTTCGGGCGTTCCGCTCAAACC
The DNA here is from genome assembly GCA_043738215.1 of Lacunisphaera sp. Classification (GTDB taxonomy): domain Bacteria; phylum Verrucomicrobiota; class Verrucomicrobiia; order Opitutales; family Opitutaceae; genus Lacunisphaera. The sequence goes on along the minus strand of JAYUGX010000077.1, from coordinate 5,642 downwards.
GTTCACACCCGACGATGATGCTAATCTTCGTGAGGCCCTGAAGCGCTGTTCTGCAGCTACTTACGAGGCCGCGGCACAATTCCGCAAGACCGGCAACACCGAGCATTTGCCAGCCATTGTGCTGGGTATCATCGAGCGCTATGTCGAGCCCGACCTGCGGGCCAAACTGAAGGAGGCGGAGGACGACCTGCGCATCATCGAGGATCTGGGCATCGATTCGCTGACCATGATGGAAATCGTCATCCTCGTGGAGGATGTGCTCCAGATGACCATCAACAACGAGGAGCTCCGTCATCTGCGCACCGTTGGCGACGTGAAAACATTCATCGAGTGCAAGATCCGCGGCCTGCCACTGCCGAAGCCGACCAAGTTCCTGCCGATCGAGGCGATCGTGTCGATCATGCCGATCCAGCCGCCGTTCCTTTTCCTGGGCGAGGCTTCGGTCAACGCCCACGGCGCCAACGCCAAATACAAGATCAGCGGCCAGGAGTTTTTTCTGCAGGGTCATTTCAAGGACAACCCCGTGCTGCCCGCCTCCATCATGCTCGAGGCGCTCGGCCAGCTCGCAGTGCTCTTCCTGCTCGAGGGTCAGGTCGGCGAGGCCGGCAAGACCGTCGATCACCGCACCATTTTCTTCACCTCGTGCGAAGGCGTCCGCTGCCACCGCGTGTGCCGGCCGGGCGACGTGCTTAATCTTTCCATCAAGCCGAAGCGGCTCAAGTCGCCGCTCGCGACCTTTGAGGGCCAGATCCGCGTCGGCCAGGAAAAGGCGGCCATCGCCGAGGAAATCACGCTCACCTTCGCCTTTGCCGAGGAAGTGGCGGAGCCCGCGGCGCAGGTGTCGCCCGCCGTCGCGGTCGCTTCCGGCCCGGCGCAGGCCGCGGTCAACGCCTGAGTTCGCACGGCGTGGACCCGAGGACGGCTGCGGTGGTTGACCGCGTCGGGAAAAGCGTTTTCATACGCGCACTTCTGTCGTGGCTCCCCGAGCGATGACCGCGGTCCAACCCCACATGCGGAAAGTCTACATCACCGGCGTCGGGTTCATTACCAGCATTGGCAACAGCGCCGTGGCGGTCTCGGAGAGCCTGCGCGAATTGCGCCATGGCATGGTGCAGTTTCCGCCCTTCCAGAAAGCCGAGGTGCCGGTCAAGGTCGCCGCGCCGATCCGGGATTTCCAGACCGACACCACTGACGCCGAGGACTGGATCTTCCCCGCGCGCTACAACATCCGCCGGGAAACCCTGCGCGGCATGGCGCCGCACGGGATCTACGCCTACTGCGCCATGCAACAGGCGGTCGAGGATGCGAAGCTGACCGAGGCGGACTGGTCCAACCCGCACACCGGACTCTACGCCGCCTCCGCCGGATCGCCTTTTCTCCTCGGCCACCATCTGGAGCGGATGCGAAAGATGGGCGTCATGCGCTGCCCGCCACTCGGCGTGGTCGCCTCCATCTCCGGCACGGTCAATTTCAACCTCGTCTCGCAATTCAAGATCAAGGGGGCCTCGACCGGCTTCTCCTCCGCCTGCGCCTCGTCGGCTCACGCGATGGGTTTTGCCTACGATGAGATCAAACTCGGCCGGCAAAAGCGCATGTTTGTGGTCGGCGCCGAGGACGGCAACGTGGAGAGCATCCTGCCGTTCGCCGGCATGCGCGCCCTCTCGCTTCAGAGCGATCCGTCCATCGCCTCGCGGCCGTTCGACGTGGCGCGCGACGGATTTGTCGGCACCGGCGGGGCCACCGTGCTCGTGCTGGAAAGCGAGGAGGAAGTGACGCGTCGCCGCGCCAAGGTCTACGGCGAGGTGGCCGGCTGGGGCCAGGCGTCCGACGGCTACAATGTGGCCATCTCGCATCCCGACGGCGCGGGCCTGTGCATGGCGATTGAAAACGCCCTGAAGTATTCCGACGTCACAGTCGAGTCCGTGGATTACGTCAACGCCCACGCCACCTCCACGCCCATCGGCGATCTCTCGGAGGCCCGCGCGCTCAAAGCCATTTTTAAGAACTCGCCGACGCGCCCGGCCATCAGCAGCACCAAGGCGCTGACCGGCCACGGCCTCTCGCTCGCCGGCGCCATGGAGGCGGGATTCTGCGCCCTCGCCATGAAGGAGGGCTTCATGCCCGGCTCGGCCCACATCTCGAAGATCGACCCGGCCTGCGAGGGCCTGAACATCATCCGCGCCACCCTGCCGCACCGGCCCAACGTCATTCTCAGCAACAGCAGCGGATTCGGCGGGGCCAACGTCTGCCTTGTTTTCAAGTCGGTCTGATCTGCCGGCCGCATGAGCACTAAGCTATCCGCCCGCTACCGCACCGCCTTCGTCACGGGTGCCAGCACCGGCCTGGGGCGCGCCTTCGCCGAGATGCTGCTGGCGGAGGGCATCGAGGCCTGGGGCACGGCCCGCGATGCCGCGCGGCTGACCGCCCGCGAAAAGTTCCACCCGGTCGCGCTCGAACTCGCCGATGGCGTCGCCGCGGAGAAAACTTTTCTCGAGGCCGACCGCGCCACCGGCGGCTTTGATATTGTCATCAACAATGCCGGCTACGGGGTGTTCGGCGGATTTGCCGAGACGGATTTCTCCGTCTGGCAGAAACAGATCGAGCTGATGCTGGTGAACACCGCGCGGCTCAGCCACGCGGCGCTGCGCGGCATGCTCGCCCGCCGGCGCGGCGCGCTGGTCAACATCTCATCACTCGGGGCCGAGTTTCCCCTGCCTTACCAGTCCGCCTACAATCTGGTGAAGTCCGGCCTCTCCGCGCTCAACGAGAGCCTCATGCTCGAGACGGAGGGCACGGGTGTCATCATCATTGATTTCCGCCCCGGTGACTACCGCACCGATTTCGAGGGCTCGGTCCGCCGCCCCGCGTCGATCACCGATCCCCGCCAGCAGCGGGCCTGGGCGACGTTCAGCCAGATGATGGCCACGGCTCCCGCGCCGGCCCGCGCGGCGGAGAACCTGCGCCGCGCCCTGCGCCGCGGTCGCAGCGGCACGGTGCGCTCCGGACGATTCTTCCAGGCGGTGCTCGGCCCGTTCCTCGCCCGACTCGGCTCGCTCTCCCTCCGCCGGAAAATCCTGGCGAAGTATTTCGGGCTCTGACCATGGCGCGCGTCCGCATCCTCGTCCTTACTTCCAGCACCGGGGCCGGCCACGACGCGCGCGCGCAGGCCTTCGCCGAGTGGTGCTTCGAGCTCTACCGCCACGATGTCGACGTGCGCATCGAGCAGATGCTCGAGAAATCCTCCGGCTTCTTCCGCGCGGGCGTGAATTTCTACAACTGGATACAGAAAAAATCCCCGTGGCTGCACAAGGCCTTCTATCTGTTCGTCGAATTGCTCAGCCTGCTCAACCGCCGCTCGGTCAGCTTCGGCCGCCACTACTACACGGTGGTGCTCCGCGAATATCAGCCGCACCTGGTCTTCAGCGTGCACGACTGCCTCAACCGCGGCTATTTCCAGCTCGCGCGCAAGATTCTCGGGGCGGACCAGGTGCGCTGCGCCACCTACTGCGGCGAATTCTCCGGCGGCTTCGGCTACAGCGCCAACTGGGTCGAGCCCAGCGCCGACCTCTATATCTCCCGGACGCCCACGGCGCGCGACTACGCCGTCAAGCTCGGCATGCCCGCCGCGCGCACCCGCGTGCGCGGCCACCTGATGCAACCCCGCCAGCACCTCGAGGTGCTCAGCGCCGGGGCCCGCACGGCGTTTATCGAGGAGAAACTCGAACTGCGGTCGGATCTATTCACGGTCTTCCTCGCGACCGGGGGCAACGGCGCCAACAACCATCGCGAGCTCCTGCCGATACTCCTGCCGCATGCCACGCAGATTCAGGCCGTCGTCATCTGCGGCAAGAACCGCGAGACCTACAACGAACTGGTGCACTGGCGCACCGAGCACCCGGAACTCAACTGCTTCGTGGACGGCTTTTCCGAGGAAGTGCACCTGCTCATGCAGGTGAGCGACGCCATCGTCACGCGCGGCGGCACCACCACCTGCGCCAAGGCCCTGCATTTCCGCTGCCCGATCATCTTCAACGCCATCGGGGGCATCATGCCGCAGGAGGAACTGACGGTGAAATTCTTCCACCGCGGCGCCGGCGTGGAGCTCATCAACAATGCCGCCGACTTCGGCCACATCATCCACGACTGGATGGCCGACCGCCGCCGCTACGAGCAGCTGCGAGAGAATTTCCTGAAACTCCGCTACGAGGAGGACCCGACCATCGTCGTCAGGGAACTGGTTGATCTGGCCCAGGAAGTCTCGCACACGGACCTCCAGCCCGGCCCGTTCCCCCCCAAGCCGCGGAAGTAATCAGGAGCCACGCGCTCTCTACTTCTTTTCGACCAACGTGTATCTTCCGTTCCACTCTTCTTTTTCGAGCTGCTTGTAGTAGTAGTTGTCGGCGGAAAGGCTCACAGTCATCACGTTGTCTTGGATCGAAATGGTGCCGACATAAGGTAAGAAACCTTGCCTCTGGCGGATTTCCCGTCCGTCGATTTTTCCGTCGATGCGCGGAACGTCAAATTGCCAACTTTCCTTGACGCGGCTGTGTTGTGTGAGGTCGTGCGACCACTCTATACCTACGCCCGTGACCTCAATCAGGTAGCGGTCGCCAATCTTTTGGTAGGTCGCAATTTTATCATGCTGAACCCCAAGTAAGATGCACCCAGCCGAAAACAGCGCGAGGCCAAGAACGAGCGGGAGGACAATTCTTGTGGATTTCATTTTGGCCAGCAGCATTATTCGCCGAGATGGAAACAGGATTTGGTTAGCGGCCCGCTGGGATGAGAAACAGCATTAGTGGCCTGGACTCAAGCCGGCTTTAGTTGGACCCGGTTGCTTTCAGCTAGCAAAGGGGCGAGTTAATCCTGTTAATCCTGTCCCATCTTGGCCGCTGCGTCGCCCCACATCGCCCTGCTGTTCACGACGTTTCCGAAAAACTCGGAGACCTTCCTCCAGCGCGACGTCGCGGCGCTGCAGGCGAAGGGGCTGAACCTGAAACTCTATTCGCTCTGGGGCGGGGGCGGGGAGTTCCGCGGGCTGCCCGTGCAGAATTTCCCCAAGTGGCGGCTGATCCCGCTGTTTCTTTTCATCATCCCGTGGAATTGCGTCCGCCGGCCGCGGCTGGTCCGTGACCTGTTCGAGGGCGTGCTGACGCGCGGCGCACCGTCGTGGATGAATTTTTGGGAGAACATGCTCGGGGCCGGATTCGCCGGCAGCTATGCGTGGCAGTTGCGACAGGACCCGCCCGCCCTAGTGCACGGCGCCTGGGCTGGCGCGCCCGCGACCGCCGGCTGGGTGCTCTGGCGGATGTTCGGCTGGCGCTACAGCACCGGCGCGCACGCTTACGACATCTACGAGCATGGCGGCGACTGGTGGTTGCGCGAGAAGCTGCAGCCTGCGCGTTTCATCCACACCTCGACCGAAATGGGCCGGCGCGAATTGATCGAGCGCGGCGTGGCTCCGGAGAAAATCATCTGCATCCGGCGCGGGCTCGACACCTTCCCGGCGTTCAAGCCCCTGCGCCCAAATCGCAAGCCGCTGCGGTTGCTCTGCATCGCCCGGCTCGTGCCGAAGAAGGGACTCTACCACCAGCTCCGCATTTATGCCGCGTTGAAGGAGGCCGGTTTCGCCTTTGAGGCGC
>JAYUGX010000076.1:0-28410 GCA_043738215.1 Lacunisphaera sp. | reverse complement strand
CGGGTGCAGCAGCACTTCGACGGTCAGCTGCAGGATTTTTCCGGCACGGTGCTCGACTGGTCGCGCGTGACCGATTTCCAGCAGGCGGTCTATCTGCAGGCGCAGGCCATCAAGCCCGGCTACAAGACGAGCTACGGGGAAATCGCCAAATTGATGGCGCTCGGCAACGAGGCGGCGCGGGCTGTCGGCGTGGCGCTGGCGACCAATCCGTGGCCGCTCATCGTGCCGTGCCACCGCGTGGTGTCGGCCGGCGACAAGATGACCGGCTTCTCAGCCCCCGGCGGGGTCCGGACCAAGACGCGGCTGCTGGCGCTCGAGGGCGCGGAGTTGCTGTCGGAGTAGTGTTATTTAACCACGAAGGCACGAAGGACACGAAGGAAAGGCCAAGGCGGTTCTGACCACAAAAAGCACAAAATGACGCAAAAAGGTAGGGCGCGTTATCCCTAACGCGCCGCGGCGGATTAGGATAATCCGCCCTACCTCGAGCAATTCATGAAACCCAAACTCCAATTCAAGCCAGCCGAGGCAGTGGCCCACTTGCGGGCGAGCGATGCCGCGCTGGCCGCGCTGATCGACCGCGTCGGTCCGTTTGCGCTGGAGCTGAAGCCGGCGGTGAGCCTGTTCGAGGCGCTGCTGCGCTCCATCGTTTACCAGCAGTTGCACGGCAAGGCCGCGGCGACCATCCACGGCCGCGTGCTGGCGGTGCTCGAGAAACACGGCGGCACGACGCCCGAGGCGCTGGCCAAGGCTTCAGACGCGGCCCTGCGCGGCGCCGGGTTGTCGGGCAACAAGCTGCTTGCCGTGCGCGACCTGGCCGCCAAATGCCGCGAGGGCACCGTGCCGTCGCTGAAGCAAGCGGCCAGGCTCGGCGACGACGAGCTGGTGGCGCGGCTGACCGAGGTGCGCGGCATCGGGCCCTGGACGGTGAACATGCTGCTGATCTTCTACCTTGGCCGGCCCGATGTAATGCCGACGGGGGACTTCGCCATCCGGCTCGGGTTCAAGAAACTCTACCGGAAGCGCAAAGACCCGACCCCGGAGGCCATCGTGAAGCACGCCCGCCGCTGGCAGCCCTATCGCACGGCCGCCAGCTGGTACCTGTGGCGTTCGCTGGACACGGGCTAAACAAGGGAGTGAGCGGTGAGCTGTGGGCGGTGGCAGTGAGCAGCCAAAGAGAGCAGCAAGACTGCGCCCCTACTTTCTGCGGCGTTCGCTCGACACGGGCTGAAAAATTCTCATAACTGCCGGCCGAGCCCAATGCCAATAAACGCAACCACCAGCGCTCCGCCGTATCCCCTGGCCGACACCTACCCGGAGGAAAGCGTCGGCCGGCTGATGGAGTCGCCCATTGCGATCTTTCCGCCGAAACTCACCGTCGGGGAGGCCACCGAGCGGGTGCGGGAACTGGCCAGCCAGCGTCTCTTCACCTACGTCTACATCATCGACGACGCCGGCGTTCTGCTCGGCGTAGTGACCATGCGCGACCTGCTGCTGCACCAGAAAACGGACAAGCTCGATGATTTCATGCTGCGCTCGCCCTTCGCCCTGCAGGCCGGCCAGCCGCTGCGCGAGGCGATGCGACTGACCGTGAACAAGCATTATCCGTCCTACCCGGTGTGCGACGCCCGCGGGGTGCTCGTCGGCATCGTGCGCGGCTCGCGGATTTTCGAGCAGGAGGCGATCGAGATCAGCGCGCAACCCGGCAGCATGGTGGGTGTCGAGAAGGAGGAACGGATCACGACGCCGATCAAGCGCAGCCTGATCTTCCGGCACCCCTGGCTGCAATTCAACCTTCTCACGGCCTTCGTCGCCGCGGGCGTGGTGGGTTACTTCGACAAGACCATCGAGCGCATCGTGGTGCTGGCGGTGTTCCTGCCGGTGCTCGCGGGCCAGTCGGGCAACACCGGCTGCCAGGCGCTGGCGGTGGCGCTCCGCGGCATGACCCTGGGGGAGCTCAAGCCGGGCGACGCGCGGCGGCATGTCTTCAAGGAAGGACTGCTCGGGCTGGCCAACGGCGCGCTGGTGGGCATCTCGGCCGGGGCGGGTATGTTTTTCTACGCCACCATCAAGCACACCGCCGAATCGCCGCTCAAGCTCAGCATCATCGTCTTCCTCGCGATGAGCGGCGCCTGTTTTCTCAGCGGCCTGTCGGGCGTGCTGGTGCCGGTGACCCTGAAAAAATTCGGCTTCGACCCGGCGACGGCCTCGAGCATTTTCCTGACGACCGCGACCGACGTGGCGAGCATGGGGATTTTTCTCGCCCTGGCCACCATCTGGCTGATGTAGCGTCGGGGAAAGAAAGGCCGTGGTTAGCCACGGATAACACCGATGGTCACAGATGATCCGGAGACAGAGTAAAATTATTTGTTTTAATCTGTCTCTGGACGGTGTGATTCGGTTCAGAGGGGTGAGTCTCTCGTCCTTTGCCTTTATCCGTGGTCATCCGTGCCATCAGTGGCCAAAATGCCGGAATTAAGCTGAACGGCGTATGCCTGCGGGATTGTGTCCGGCGGACTGACCGGTTTTGAATCGCCTGCTCCCGTTCACCGCTTACTGCTTACCTCTCCCTGCTCCACGCTCCCAGCTTCCTTCCTCATGCCTACCAAAATGCGCGCCATCGTTAAGCCCACGGCCGGTCCCGGACTGATCATGACCGAGGTGCCCGTGCCCCGGCCCGGCGTCAACGACGTGCTCATCAAGATCAAGAAGACGTCCATCTGCGGCACGGACGTGCACATCAACAAATGGGACTCCTGGGCCCAGCGGGTCATCAAGCCGCCGCTCGTCATCGGCCATGAATACGTCGGCACCGTCGAGGAGGTCGGCGCGGGTGTCACGGGTTTCACGAAGGGCCAGCTCGTCACCGGCGAGGGCCATATCGTCTGCGGGCACTGCCGCAACTGCCTCGCCGGCCGCCGCCACCTCTGCCCCAACACCATCGGCGTCGGCGTGAACCGCGACGGCGCGTTCGCCGACTACGTGTCCATTCCCGCCGGCAACATCTGGCGCGTGCCGGCCGGGATGTCGCTCGACGTCGTGTCCTGCTTCGACCCGCTCGGCAACGCGGTGCACACCGCGCTGTCGTTCGACCTCATCGGCGAGGACGTGCTCATCACCGGCGCGGGGCCGATCGGCTGCATGGCCATCGCCGTGGCCAGGCACGCCGGCGCGCGCAAGGTGGTCATCACCGACATCAACGACGGCCGGCTCGAGCTCGCCCGCAAGCTCGGCCCGACGCGCGCGGTGAACACCGCAAAGGAAGACCTGACCGAGGTCTGGCACAAGGAGCTCGGGATGACCGAGGGCTTCGATGTCGGACTGGAGATGTCGGGCAGCGCCATCGCGTTGAACCAGATGATCGACAACATGATCATGGGCGGGCGCATCGCGCTGCTCGGCACGCACTCCGCCAAGGCCGAGGTCGACTGGAACAAGATCGTTTTCAAGATGCTGCATTTGAAGGGCATTTACGGCCGCGAGATGTTCGAGACGTGGTATAAGATGACCGCGCTCGTGCAGGGCGGCCTGGATATCACGCCGGTCATCACGCACCATTTCCCCGTCGCGAGATTCCAGGAAGGCTTCGAGCTGATGGGTGCCGGGAAGAGCGGAAAGATCATCCTGAACTGGGAGACTTGATTTTTAACCACGGATGACACGGATGGGCACGGATGAATTTCACCAGAACAACTTTGGAGGGCTCGCGTCCCTGCGAGCCGCGGCCCGCAGAGACGCGGGCCCTCCATATATCCAATGAATCCTGATTTTTCCGCCCACCTGAAGAAAACCCTCGGCGAGATCGAGGCCGCGGGACTGTTCAAGCGCGAGCGGGTCATCACCACGCACCAGACCGCCCACATCGCCGTGGCTGGTGGCCAAAAGGTCCTGAACATGTGCGCGAACAATTACCTCGGGCTGGCCGACAACCCGGAGCTGATCGTCGCCGCGCGCGCGTCGCTCGACCGCTGGGGCTACGGCCTGGCCTCGGTGCGGTTCATCTGCGGCACGCAGCAGATCCACAAGGACCTCGAGGCGGCGATCGCCAGGTTTCTCGGCACGGACGACACCCTCCTCTACTCGTCCTGCTTCGACGCCAACGGCGGGCTGTTCGAGACACTCCTTGGCGCCGAGGACGCGGTCATCTCCGACGAGTTGAATCACGCCTCGATCATCGACGGTGTGCGGCTCTGCAAGGCCCAGCGCTACCGCTACAAGAACAACGACCTCGCCGACCTGGAGGCGAAGCTGAAGGAAGCCGACGCCGCCAAGGCGCGCTTCAAGCTGATCGCCACCGACGGGGTGTTCTCGATGGACGGCTACATCGCCAACCTGAAGGGCATCTGTGATCTCGCCGACAAATACGGCGCGCTGGTGATGGTGGACGACAGCCATGCGGTCGGCTTCATGGGCAAGACCGGCCGGGGCAGCCACGAGCATTGCGGCGTGATGGGCCGCGTGGACGTGTTCACCGGCACGCTTGGCAAGGCGCTCGGCGGCGCCAGCGGCGGCTACACCAGCGGCCGCAAGGACATCATCGACCTGTTGCGCCAGCGCTCCCGCCCCTACCTTTTTTCCAACTCGATCGCCCCCAGCATCGCCGCCGCGTCCATCAAGTGCCTGGAGATGCTCAGCGCCTCCACGGCGCTGCGCGACAAGCTGGAGGCCAACACGCAGTTCTTCCGCGAGGGCCTGGCCAAGGCCGGGCTCACCATCCGGCCCGGCACCCACCCCATCGTGCCCGTGATGCTCGGCGACGCCGCCCTGTCGCAAAAGGTCGCGGCCCGCATGCTTGAAAAAGGCGTCTATGTCATCGGCTTTTTCTACCCGGTGGTGCCGCAGGGCATGGCCCGCATCCGCACGCAGGTATCGGCCGTGCACAGCCGGGAGGACCTCGCGTTTGCGATTGAGAAGTTTGCCGAAGTGAAGAAAGAATTCGGCCTCTGATGCCTACTCCCGCCCAAATGAGGAAGCTCAAGGCCGCCGCGAAGACGGCCGCCAGCCGGGCGTATGCGCCCTACTCCAAGTTCCATGTCGGCGCCGCGATCCTCACCTCGTCCGGGAGAATATTTTCCGGCTGCAACGTCGAGAACGCCTCCTACGGCCTGACCAACTGCGCGGAGCGCACGGCGATCTTCAATGCGGTGGCCGCGGGCGAGAAGCGCCTGCGGTTGCAATGTGTCGTGGTTTACACCCCGACGAAGACCGCCTGTGCGCCGTGCGGGGCCTGCCGGCAGGTCATCCACGAGTTCGGCCCGCGCGCGCGCGTGATCTCGTTCTGCGCGGGCCGGGAGCAGATCGACGTTTCCATCGGGGCCCTGCTGCCCGGCGCCTTCGGCCCGCTGGACCTGGCCTGAGCAAAAAGTTGAATGTTGAATGTTGAAAGTCCGCCACCCCAGGCGATCGTCCGGTCTTTCAACCTTCAACTCTCAGCTTTCAACTCAGGATTCTTCCCCTTCCCCTATGAAATCCATCATCCCCCTCGCGGCGGCACTGGCCGCTTGCTGCAGTCTGCCCGCCCAGCCGGCCAAGCCCATCACCGGCGTTGACCGCGCCTACATCGACCTCAAGGCATCGCCCTGCGGGGACTTCTACAACTACGCCAACGGCGCGTTCAATTCGTTCCCGATCCCCGGGGAATACGCTTCCTATGGGGTGAACCAGGAGATCGACGAGCGGAATTTCACCATCCTCAAGAGCATCCTTGAGACCGCGGCCAGGACCGGCGGGCCCAAGGGCACAGTGGCCCAGCGCGTCGGTGACTTCTACGCCGCCGGCATGGATGAGTCCGCGATCGAGAAGGCCGGCCTCGCGCCGCTCGCGCCCCGGCTGCAGGCCATCGCTGCCATCAAGACGCCCGCCGATCTCATGGCGGTCATCGGCCGGCTCCAGGCGCAGGGCCTCGACGCCGCCTTCAACTTCGGCGTGCAGATCGACGACAAGGACACGACGAAGATGACCGGTGGGTTCGCCCAAGGCGGGCTTGGCCTGCCGGAGCGCGACTACTATTTCCGCGACGGACCCGAGGCCGGGGATATCCGCAAGGCCTACGTCGCCCACGTCGCCAAGATGCTCGAGCTCGCGGGCGACACCCCCGCCGCTGCGAAAGGCACCGCGGATGCCATCATGGCGCTGGAGACCAAGATCGCAAAGACCTCGCGCACCCTCGTCGAGCGCCGCGACCCCGAGAAGAATTACAACAAGTTCGAGCGGGCCGCGCTGGCGAAGCTCGCACCGGACTTCGCGTGGGAAGGATTCCTCGCGCAGGTGAATTTTCCCGCCGACGAAAAGACGGTGCTCGTCGGCCAGCCGGAGTTCTTCACCGCGCTGGGCGGCCTGCTGCACACCGAGCCGGTGGAGACTTGGCGGCAATACCTGCGCTGGCACCTGCTCCGGCAGACGGCCAATTACCTCGGCCACGCGTTCGTGGACGAGCGCTTTGCCTTTTACGGCAAAAAGCTCTCCGGCACCACCGAGCTGAAACCCCGCTGGAAGCGCGTGATGGCCGCCGCGGACAACGCCATCGGCGAGGATCTCGGCCAGCTCTACGTCCGGACAACTTTCAGCCCGGCGGCGAAGGAGCGCGCGCTGGTCATGGTGAAGTTCCACCTCGACGCCATGCGCAACCGCATCCGCGACGCCGCGTGGATGAGCGACGCCACCAAGGCGCAGGCCTACAAGAAACTCGACACGATGCGCAGCAAGGTCGGCTATCCCGACAAGTGGCGCGATTATTCAAAGCTGACCCTGACCCGCGAGTCCTACGTGGGCAACGTGATCGCCGCGTCGGCGTTCGAGGTGCAGCGCCAGCTCGCCAAGCTCGGCAAACCGGTCGACCGGAGCGAATGGCTGATGACGCCGCAGACCAACAACGCCTACTATGAGCCGACGCTGAATGAAATGTGCTTTCCCGCCGGCATCCTGCAGCCGCCGTTCTTCGACGAGAAGGCCGACGACGCCACCAATTACGGCGCCCTCGCCTCGACCATCGGCCACGAGCTGACACACGGGTTTGACGACCAGGGCCGCCAATACGACTTCGAGGGCAACCTCAAGAGCTGGTGGACCGACGCGGACGCGAAGGGCTTCCAGGAACGCGCCGAGCTGGTCGCCAAGCAATACGACGCCTTTGAGGTGCTGCCCGGCCTCCACATCAACGGCCACCAGACGCTCGGCGAGAACATCGCCGATGTCGGCGGGCTGCGCGTGGCCTACGAGGCGTTCAAGCTCGCCACTTTCGGAAAGAAACTGGTGCCCGTCGACGGCTTCACGCCCGACCAGCGGTTCTTCATCGCGTTTGCCCAAGGCTGGCGCACCAACCAGCGGCCCGAGCAAGTCCGGCTGCAAGTGACCAGCGACGTGCACAGCCCCATCCACTGGCGCGTGATCGGGCCGGTGGCAAATTTTCCGGAATTCCGCGCGGCCTTTGGCTGCACCGGACTCGCGGAGACCTGGCCGCCGATCTGGTGAGCGTCACAGCGAGTCGGTGAACTTTTTCAATTCCTCCCAGTAGCGCGGGCCGGTGAAATCAGCCAGGCCCGCGTGCGGCCCGCCCTCGATGAAGAGCCTGGCCTTCCGCGCCGTGATGGCCGCGTAGAGTTTCTCGCCATGCCAGAACGGCACCACCGTGTCCGCCGTGCCGTGGATGACGAAGACCGGCATCTTCAGCTCCGGCACCTTCGCGATGTTCACGAACATATCGCCGGGAAACACCGGGATGCGGGTCAGCACGCGGTAGGCGCTGACGAACGCGCCCTGCAGCACCAGACCGGCCGCCGGCTGGTGCCGGACCAGCTCAACCCCCGGGCCCGCGCCGAGTGAATACCCAAAGATCACGATCCGGCTGGCCGGCACCCCGAGCCTGGTGCGCAGGTAGTCATAGGCGGCCTGGGCGTCGGCATAGAGGCCCGCCTCCGAAGCCGTGCCGCCGCTGCGCCCGTAGCCGTGGTAATCCACCGCAAAGACGGCGTAGCCCGCGGCGACGAAGTGCGGCAGGTATTCGCCGAGGCTGCCCAGCTCCTCGTAGTTGCCGTGCAGGTAAAGCAACGTGTATTTGGCCGACGGGTTCGGCCAGTGGCGCGCCGCCAGCTTCACACCGTCGGGCGTGGTCAGCTGGATATAATCCGGCGTCAGCTCGTAGGTGACCGGCGGCCGGGGAAAAATCATGCCCGGCGCCATGAGGTGCGCCCCGGCAGCCGACAGGGCGTAGACGATCGCCAAAAGGACGAGGATACGGCCGGCACTGAGAGCGAATTCGGACATCTTCAACATGTCATTCTGAGCGAAGCGAAGAATCCATCTTAAAATCGGATTATGGATCCTTCGCTGCGCTCAGGATGACACGTCCCGGTGATCAATGACCGGCCAATAAATCGCGAACGAGCGCCACCACCTGATCGCGCGGTATCTCGCGCTCGGTCCGGTCCGCCATGTCGCGGATTTTCACCACGCCCTTGGCGAGTTCGTCGCTGCCGTAGATCAGGGCGAGCTTCGCCCCGGACTCGGAGGCGGCCTTGAATTGTTTGCCAAAGGCCAGATCCTTGAACGGATACTCGACCCGGAAGCCCGCGGCGCGAAATGCGTGGATGTCGGCCAGGGCCGCCGACCGCTCCACCTCACCGCCGATAATGGCAAAGATTTCGGGAGCGTTGATGAAATTCGGAGTCAGACCGCGCTGCTCCAGCAACAAGCCGGTGGTGACATCACCCATGGCGAAGCCCGCGGCCGGGAGAGCGGGGCCGCCCAGTTTCTTGACGAGGTCATTGTAACGTCCGCCGCCGGCCAGCGCACGGAGGTCGCCCTTGCGGTCATAGGCCTCGAATACAAAGCCGGTGTAGTAGGCCAGCCCGCGCACGACGCTGAGGTCGACCCCGACGAAATCCGCCAGACCCATCGCAGCAAGACCGGCCAGCACCTTGCGCCAGTCCGCCAGCCGGGCGGCGAATTTTTCGGACTTGAACGGCGCAAGCGCGGCCTCGAGCTGGGTGAGGCTCTTGATTTTCAGGAAAGCGAGCAGCTTGTCCTTCTGGCCGGCCGGCAACGCGCCATGAGCCTCAGCGTAGCCCTTGAAGGCGTCGTCACCCATCTTCTCATGGCGGTCGATGGCGACGAGCAAGGCGCGGGATTGTGCGTCGCTGAAGCCGAGCGCCTCAAGGTAGAAGAACCAGACGTCGCGGTCGCTCAACCGGACGAAGAAATCGTCCTTGGTAAGACCGAAGCCGGCGAGGCACTGGATGAGCAGAGCGATGAGCTCGATCTCGGCTTCCGGGCCGGGCTCGCCGAAGATGTCGGCGTTGAGCTGATGGAAGGCGCGAAGCCGGCCCTTCTGGGCGCGCTCGTAGCGGTAATACTCGGCAACGCTAAACCACTTGATCGGGCGCTTGAGCGCGCCGGCCTTGGCGCCGACCATCCGGCACACGGTGGGCGTCATCTCGGGCCGGAGAGCAACCTCGCGGCCGCCCTTGTCGGTGAAACTGAAAAGCTGGGCCTCGATCTCGTCGCCCGACTTCGCCTTGTAGAGCTCAAGGGGCTCAAGGACCGGGGCATCATATTCCTGGAAACCAAAGGCCGCGGCAGCCTGGCGCCAGACGCGGAAGATATGCTGACGGCGGGAAAAGTCCTCCGGGTAGAAATCCCGGAAACCGGGAAGCGACTGGAATCCGGCCATGCCTCGCTGCGGCTGGGCCGCCCTCAGGCCGAGGACGGCGGGTTGCTGCGCAGTTTATCGAGACTGAGCTGCTTGATCTTCTGCTTGAGAATCTTGCCCGACTTGAACTTGACGACGGCGCGCTCAGGGATGACGACCTCGGTCTCGGGCTTGTTCGGGTTGCGGCCCACCCGGGCCTTGCGGATCTGGACCTCGAGCACGCCGAAGTTGCGGAGCTCGACGTTGCGGCCGGCCGCCAGTGCATCCATGACGATATCGAGGGTCATTTGCACCGTATCCTGAATTTGTTTCTGCGGGAAACCGGTCTTCTCGTAGATTTCCAGCACGATCTCACGTTTGGTCAGGTTAGTCGACATGGTCAGGCGTGGGTTGAAAACTTTGGGCTTGGGTGGTTACAGGCACAAATAATTCACTACCCAGTGCTTGCGTCAACCGCAAAGCCACACAAAGGGTAAGCCTTAACCATGCCTGATCCGAGGGCCGTCAACACCATGTTTGCCCGTATTGCCGGGCGTTATGACCTGGCGAACCACCTCCTCAGTGGGGGGGCCGATTTTTGGTGGCGGCAACGGCTGGTCCGGGCGGTGCACGATGCCCATCCGGGCTCGGTGCTCGATCTGGCGACGGGCAGCGGCGACGTGGCCTTTGCCCTGGCAGACGGACTGCCCCCCGGCGTGCAGGTGACGGGCATGGATTTTTGCCAGCCGATGCTGGATGAGGCCGTCAAAAAACGCGCCGGCAACCCACGCTGGACGGCCATCGATTTCCGGCCGGGCGACGGGCTGGCTCTGCCCCTGCCCGCGGCGTCCTTCGATGCGGTCACGATCGCCTTCGGTCTGCGGAACATGGCCGACCGGTCCAAGGCGCTCGGCGAGATGCGCCGCGTGCTCCGGCCCGGCGGCGGGCTCTTCGTGCTTGAATTTTCCCAGCCCCTTTTCTGGCTGCGACCGTTCTACTACGCCTACCTCAAGCTGGTCCTGCCCGCGATCGCGGGCCTGGTGACCGGCGACCGCGCCGCCTACGAATACCTTGGCGGCTCAATCGAGGAGTTTCCCGGCCGGCATGTGCTGGCAGAGGAAATCCGCCGCGCCGGATTTGTCACGGTCACCGCCACGCCGTTCACCGGCGGCCTCGTGGCGCTGCACGCAGCCAAAGCTTGAAGCTGAACCTTCTTCTCCCGCCACTGCGGGATCAGGATGACGCGCGACAAAGCCTGCGCGTCAGTTGAACGACTTGCCGCAGCCGCAGGTGGTCTGGGCGTTGGGATTCTTGAGCTCGAAGCCCTTGCCGTGGAGTCCGTCGTCAAAGTCGATGCTCGTGCCCTTGAGGTGGGCCAGGCTGGCCGGATCAACCAGCACCCGCACGCCCTCGCTCTCGAACACCTGATCATCCGCCTTGGGCAGATCGAATGACATGCCATATTCCAGACCGGAACAGCCACCGCTCTCCACGAAAACGCGCAGCTGCTTCGACGCATCGGTCTGCGCAGAGCGCATGGTCAGCACCTGGCGGGCGGCCCGGGCGGTGAGGGTGATCATAGGCGCAACGTAGGTCCCTGACCCGGGCTGTCAACTGGTGCTTCCTCTCCCAAGTCAAATGTGCAGCAGGAATCGTGCAAATTCGCTCGCTGTGTTCTTGCCACGCGCCAAACCCGCCGTTTTTCTGGAGTGGTGCCATCGGACTCACTCAAGCACATCTTTAACGAACTCCAATACGAGCTGACCAACAAGCTCGCGGAGGGTGGCATGGGCCTGGTATTCGAGGCCGTGCAGAAGGGCTCGGGCAACTTCCGCAAGACCGTCGCCATCAAGCTTATTCGCGAGGAGTATTCGAGCATCCCGGAATTCCAGAAGAATTTCATCGGCGAGGCGAGGCTCGTGGCCGACCTGATCCATACCAACATCGTCCAGACCTACCACCTCGGCCAGATCGGCGGGCAGTATTTCATGACGATGGAATTTGTCTGCGGCGTGAACCTCGAGCAATTCATTGACCGGCACACCGAGCTCAAGCGCCCCGTGCCGCTGGACATGGCCGTGTTCATCGCCTCACGCGTCTGCCGCGGCCTGAGTTACGCCCATGCCAAGCGCGATACCGAGGGCCGGCTGCTCGGCATCGTGCACCGAGACGTCAACCCGAAGAACGTGATGCTCGCCATCGAGGGCGACGTGAAGCTGACGGACTTCGGCATCGCGAAGGCCCTCGACCTGATGTATAATGAGGAAGGCAAGGTGATCCCGGGCAAGGATGAATACCTCTCGCCCGAGGGCGCCAGTTACGCCGTGACCGACGGGCGCTCCGACCTCTTCTCGCTCGGCATCGTGCTGACCGAAATCCTGCTCGGGCGGAATATTTTCCGCGGCACCACCCGGCTGGAATCACGCCGCAGCATTCTCACGATGCCGCTGCCGGTTTTCAGCACACTCCGCGCCGACATCGATCCCAAGCTGGAGACCATCATCCAGAAGGCCCTCCAGCGCGACCGCGACAAGCGCTACCAGTCCGCCTTCGAGATGCTCACCGACCTGGAGCTCTACCTTTACAGCGACCGCTACGGCCCGACGAACGAAAAGCTGGCGGTCTACCTCGCTGAAGTTTTCCCGCCCCCGAAACCAGGAACCTCCCCCTCGCTCCCCGCCCCGCTCCTGCCCCGCGTCTCCACGCTCGAAAGCCAGAGGTAACCCCTTGCGCGCATGAGCGGCCCCGGTTTCAACCAGAGCTTCCACCAGAGGCAGACGCAGCAGCTTGTGCTGGCGCCGCAGATGCGGCAGTCGCTGAAGATCCTGCAAGTCGCCGCGCTCGATCTGCGCGCCACCGTCCAGGAGGAGCTCCAGTCCAACCCCACGCTGGAGGAGCTGCCGATGGACGATGTGAGCCTGGAGAAGGCCGCCGGCACGGGGAGCGACAACCCGGCGCCGGACCGCGACCAGCGGGAGGAGATGGATTTCTCCAAGGATTTCCAAGTGCTGGAAAAAATCGGCCAGGACTGGCGCGACCACATGTCGGACACCGGCGGGGTGCGCCAGAACACCGGCGAGGATGACGAACGCCGCCAGCATTTCTTCGACTCTCTGACCAGCGAGACCTCCCTGCAGGAGCACCTGATGCAGCAGGCCGAGCTCAGCGACTGCCCGTCGCCCGTGCTCGAGGCCCTGCGCTTCCTGGTCGGCAGCCTCGATGACCGCGGCTACCTCACCGCCACGCTGTCCGACCTGGCGCTGCTCGCCCGCCTGCCGCTGGAGACCGTGCAAGAGGCGGCGCGGCTCCTGAAGACCTTCGAGCCCGCCGGCATCGGCGCGGAAAACCTCGCGGACTGCCTGCTCGTCCAGCTGGCGCAGAAGGGTCGCGAAAAATCCGTCGCCGCCCGCATCATCCGCGACCATTTCGACCTGCTCGTCCGCCGCCGCATCCCCGACCTGGCCCGCAAGACCGGGCTCGCCCCCGAGATCATCCAGGAGGCGATCGAGGAAATCGGGACGCTCGATCCGGCCCCGGGCCGGCGTTTTGCCGACGACGCCAACCGGGTGGTCGTGGCCGATGTGAGCGTCGAACAGGACAACGGCGAATGGAAAATAATCCTCAACCAGGACTACATTCCCCGCCTGCGGCTGAGCAACACCTACAAGGAACTCATCGCCAAGGGCAAGCTGACCAAGGCGGAGAGCGACTACCTGCGCGAAAAGCTGCGCTCCGGCAAATTCATCATCAACGCCATCGAGCAGCGCCAGCGGACCATCGAGCGCATCACCCGCGAAATCATCAAGCACCAGGGGGAGTTCTTCGCGGAAGGCGTCTCAAAATTAAAGCCCCTCACGATGACGCAGATCGCGGACATCATCGGCGTGCACGAGACGACCGTCAGCCGCGCCCTCGCGAACAAATACATCAAGACCCCGCACGGTGTCTTCGCCATGAAGTATTTCTTCACCTCCGGCTACCAGTCGGACGCCGGCGAGTCGGTGGCCAACACCAGCGTGAAGGAGATGATCGCCGACATCGTCGCCGGCGAGGATCCCGGCGGGCCGCTCAGTGACCAGGAGATTGTCGGCCTGCTTGAGGCCAAGGGCCTGAAGATCGCCCGGCGCACCGTGGCCAAATACCGCGAGGAACTCGGGCTGCTGCCGAGCAACCTGCGCCGGCGCTACGACTGATCAGGCGGAGGGTTTCCTGGCCGTCTCGGCCGTCTGGTCATGCAGCTTGGCCGCTTCCATCACGGTCTTGACCAGCTCGGTCAGTGACACCGGCTTGAGCAGGTAGCGGTATAGCGCGGCCTCGTTCACGCTGCGCAGCAGCATCTCGGGCTTCATGTAGCCGGTCACCAGCACGCGCTGCATGTCGGGAAACTCCTCGCGCGTGTCCACCAGAAAACTCAGGCCGTTGCCGCCGGGCATCAGGTGGTCGCACACGACAACCTTGAAGGATTTTTTGTGCAAAATAAAACCGGCTTCGCGCGTGCTGGTGGCCAGGGTGGTCTCGAAATGCGGCGCCAGGGCCTCGGCGTAGAGCTCGATCAGCGGTTTCTCGTCATCCACCAGCAAAACCGCGCCAAGTTTGGGCTTGGTGGGTGCCTTGGAATCGCTCGACGGGGGAGTCATTCAAACCGCATGCTGAGTGCGACCCCTCCCAAAGCAAACCCAAATCACCTGCTCCGGCCGGGGCCGGCTGGTTTTAGATTGCTTGCCTCACCCGCCGCATATTTTTTTGATGTTCACTGGCATGGAACAAATCGATCTTCACGCCGCCGCCCGCGAAGGCTCTCTCGCCCAGCAGCCGGCCACCGTGCTCTCGGCGGAGAATCTCACCCGGGGCAACGCCTCCGGCAACACGCCGCTGCACCTCGCAGCCAAATACGGCTCGCTCGGTCAGGTGCCGGCCAACTTGCTCACGGCGGACCATCTTCTGCGCAAGAACGACGCCGGCTACACGCCGCTGCACCTCGCGGCCCGCCACGGCCATCTGGCGCAGGTGCCCGCCACCCTCCTCACCCGCGAAAACCTGCTCACCCGCTCCAACAGCGGGTTCACGCCCCTGCACCAGGCCGCCGCCGGTGGCCACCTCGACCAAATCCCCGCCGGTTTGATCAGCACCGAAACCGTCCTGACCAAGACCGATCACGGCAACACCCTGCTGCATGAGGCCGCCGAGCACGGCACCCTCGACCGCTTCCCCCGGAAATTTTTCACCCGCGAAACCCTCATCGTACCCAACATCAGCGGCGAGACCATGCTCCACGTGGCCGTCTTCAACGGTCACCTTGACCAGGTCCCGCGCGAGCTGCTGACCGCGGAAAATCTTCTGAGCAAGACTGCCAACCACGACACCTGCCTGCACGCCGCCGCTATCGCCGGCCACCTCGACCAAGTCCCGGCCGAACTGCTCACGCACGACAACCTCGTGCTGCCCAGCAAATCCGGCCACACGCCCATCCACGCCGCCGCCGAGTCCGGCAACCTCAGCCAGATCCCGCGCGAACGGCTCACCGTTGACCTGCTCATCAGCCGCAATGATTTCGGCGACACCCCGCTGCACGCCGCCGCCGTGGAGGGGCATCTGAAGGACATCCCGCGCGAGCTGCTCAACCGCGCCACGATGACGATTCGCAATTACAACGGGGGCACGCCCATCGGCGCCGCCATCCGCTACGGCCACGCCGACCAGCTGCCCGAGGAATTCGTGCCCAAGCCGCCGACCGCTCTGCAAAAGTTCCTCGAGAAAATCGGCGCCTCCCGCCCGCCCCACGGCTGAACCGCGCCGCTGACCGGCCCATTTTTCGCATGAACACCACCATCACCGCCATCACCGCCCGCGAGATCCTGGATTCCCGCGGCAATCCCACCATCGAGGTGGATGTCAAACTTGCTTCCGGCCACTGCGGCCGCGCCGCCGTGCCCTCCGGGGCCTCCACCGGCGAGCACGAGGCCCTCGAGCTGCGCGACGGCGACAAGAAACGCTACCTCGGCAAGGGCGTGCTCAAGGCCGTCGCCAACGTGAAGGCCGTAATCGCCCCCGCCCTCACCGGCATGGACGCAACCGATCAGGTCGGCCTCGACCGCGCCATGCTCGCCCTGGACGGCACGCCAACCAAGGCCAGGCTCGGCGCCAACGCCATTCTCGGCGTCTCGATGGCGGCGGCCCACGCCGCCGCGCACGCCTGCGGCCTCCCGCTCTACAAATATCTCGGCGGCCCCAACGCCAAGGTCCTGCCCGTCCCCATGATGAACATCATGAATGGCGGTGCGCACTCCGACGCCCCCATCGATTTCCAGGAATTCATGATCATGCCCACGGGCGCCGATTCATTCCACGAGGCGCTGCGCATGGGCGCGGAGGTTTTCCATTCTCTGAAAAAGACGCTCAAGGAACAGGGGCTCGCCACCGCCGTCGGCGACGAGGGCGGCTTCGCCCCGAAGCTCGCGTCCACCGAGGCCGCGCTCGACGTCATCGCCCTCGCGGTGAAGAACGCCGGCTACAAGCTCGGCAAGGACATCAACCTCGCACTCGATGTCGCCGCCTCCGAGTTCTACGTGAAGGAGAAGAACCGCTATGTCTTCAAGAAGTCCGACGGCCGCTCGCTCACGGGTGACCAGATGGTGAAATTCTACCAGGAGCTGACGAAGAAATATCCCATCATCTCCATCGAGGACGGCTGCGCCGAGGGCGACTGGACCACCTGGAAGAAGCTCACCGACGCCATCGGCGACTCGACCCAGCTGGTGGGCGACGATCTCTTCGTCACCAACACCACCTTCCTCAAGCGCGGCATCGACTCCGGCACGGCCAACTCGATTCTCGTCAAGGTCAACCAGATCGGCTCGCTCACCGAGACCTTCGACGCCGTCGAAATGGCCAAGGAGGCCGGCTACACCGCCGTCATCTCGCACCGCTCCGGTGAGACCGAGGACGTGACCATCTCCGACATCGCCGTCGCCACCAACGCCGGCCAGATCAAGACCGGCTCGCTCTGCCGCACCGACCGCGTCGCCAAATACAACCAGCTTCTCCGCATTGAGGAGGAACTGGGCAAAAGCGCCATTTACGGCGGCAAGATGTAGTCTTGCGGCCCGGCGGGGATTGCATTCACTCACAGGCTACGAAGTCCATCTAACACTGAGCTTCGTCAACACACACTGGGAAGGCCGGACGTCGCGAGACGCCCGGCCTTTTCATTGCTTGGAACCTCAGCCTGGCGCGGGCGTCTGTTCTTGCCCGCCTTCCCGCTTTCCCCAATCTGCCCCTGTGAACCGCGTCCACCTCCGCCGACACCTGTTCGTCCTCTGCGCTTCGAGCTGTGCGCTCCTGCTCAACGCCGCCGAACCGGCCCCGACCGCCGCCCCCGCCGCCCCCCCGGAGGTCCTCACCCTCCCCAAGGTCGAAGTAACGGCGGGTCGCATCCACGAACTCGATGTCGCCATCAAAAAACTGGACAAGCTTATCGCCCGGGAGAAAGCGAAGGTGAAGTCGACCGAACTGGACAAGGCGCTCAACAACCCCAAGCTCACCAATGCCGCCGCCATATTCGGCGGAAACTCCGCCTCCCACCTCGCCGCCGTTGCCGCCACCCGGGTCAACCTGATGGAGAACGAGCGCATGGTGCTGGAGAGCATGAAGCTCCCCCGGACCCTGGAGCAACTGGCCGGGCTGGAGGCGGAGTTGGATCAACTCCGCACCACCCGCCGGAACCTCGACAACGTCCAGGCTCAGCGCTAGCTCGCGCACTCGTTGCCTCATTGGAGGGCCCAGCTCCTGCTGAGTCGCGGCTCAGCAGGAGCTGGGCCCTCCACTTCACTCCACCCGCAGGATATAGCCGCGCAGATACTCGCTCTCCGGCATGGTCACGAGCACCGGGTGGTCGGGCGGCTGGTGGCAGAATTCCAGCACGTGCACGCGCCGCTTGGCGTCTGCCGCCGCCCCGGCCAGCACCGTCCGCAGTTCGTGGTCCTGCATGTGATGGGAGCAGGAGTAGGTCGCCAGCACCCCGCCCGGCGTCAGGGCCTTCATCGCCCGGAGGTTCAATTCCTT
This sequence comes from Lacunisphaera sp., assembly GCA_043738215.1. GTDB lineage: Bacteria > Verrucomicrobiota > Verrucomicrobiia > Opitutales > Opitutaceae > Lacunisphaera. Next base: position 10,727 of record JAYUGX010000076.1, on the reverse strand, counting down.
GTAGCCGCGCAGGGCGCTTTCCAGCGCCGACTTCGACTTTGCGAAAGGCGGCGGGTCGAGGATGATCAGATCCCAGGCCGGCGCAGTCTCGCGCTGCGCCGTGAACCAGTCGAAGACGTTGGCCGCCACGAACTCCGCGGCCAGACCGTTGCGCTCGGCGTTCTTCTTCGCCTGGCCGACTGCGTCGAACGCGCTGTCGAGCCCGCGGACCATCGTGGCGCCCGCCCGGGCGCAATGCAGCGCGAACGAGCCCTGGTTGCAAAATGCATCGAGCACGCGCCGACCCTTCGCGTATTTGGCCACGGCGGCGTGCTGCAACCGCTGGTCGAGGTAAAATCCGGTCTTCTGCCCGCCCTGCAGGTCGAGCCAGTATTCCAAGCCGTCGATTTTTGCCCAGCGCGGCTCCCACGGCCGGCCCGAGCGCGTGTGTACCTCGACGGGCAGGCCTTCCAGTTTCCGGATGTTCGCATCGTTGCGGAAAATAATTTCGGCCGCGCCGGTCAGCTCGGCCAAGATGTCGCTGATGACCGCAACGCGCTTCTCCATCGCCATTGTCTGAATTTGCAGCACGAGCGTGTCGCCGAACTGGTCGGCCACAACGCCGGGCAGATCGTCGGACTCGCTCCACACCAGCCGTTGGTAGGGGCGCAGACTTGCTGCGCCCTCGTTTGCTCCCACCTCATCATTTGGGCGCAGCAAGCCTGCGCCCCTACGACTGATTGCCCGCTCAAGCGCTACGCGCAGATACGCCTCATCGAGCCCGACGCGCTCCCGGCTCAGCCGCCGCCAGACAATCTGCGACTTGCTGTTGTAGATGCCGCTGCCGAGGAAGCGGCCGGTCCGGTCGCGGCATTCCACGACCTCGCCATCGTGTTCGGCAGGCAGCAGCGCCTCGCATTCGTTGGCGAACACCCACGGGTGGCCGTCGAGCACCCGGGACATGGCATTGGGCTTGAGTTTCAGGGAGACAGACACGCAGTCACGATTGACCAAGTGCCCGGCTTTACGAAGCATAAAATCAAGATGGCAGGCTATTCCGGCACTCCGCTCCCGCAGAAACTCGGTTTCAAGCCCGGCACGCGCTACCTTCTGGTTGGCGCACCTTCCAACTACAGACGCACGCTTGGGCGTTTGCCTGACGGTTGCGCAATCTGCGGGCCCCGCGAAGCGAACCTCGACTTGATCCAGTTATTTGCTTCTTCCGGAAAAACCCTTGAGCGCCATTTCCCGCCTCTAGCCCGCAAACTCCAGCCGGCCGGCGCGCTCTGGGTATCGTGGCCGAAGAAATCCTCCGGCGTCACCACGGACCTCACCGAGAACGACGTCCGCCGCATCGGTCTGGCCGCCGGATTGGTTGATATCAAGGTTTGCGCGGTGGACGAAACCTGGTCCGGCCTGAAATTCGTCCGCCGGCTCAAGGACCGGCCGGATTAAGTCTTCCCCTGCGCGCTGCGGCTAACCCGCCCGGCCGGTCTGCCCATTGCAGGAAGCCCGGGCAGGGTCACTGCCCAATCAGTATTGGCAGGTGTTGGCGCGCGAGCGGGCAAACTGGGACTGGCGATCCGAGAAGGCATCATAGAATTGATGCGTCCGGGTCACCTGCTGCTTGGGCTTTGCGCCGAAGCTCGCCTTGTCCCAAAAACCTTCCGGAGTGCGCCGGAGGCTGATGAACAAGTAGAGACCAAAGGCCAGATTCAGGGCGATGAGTGCGAATAGGAGTGGCATGGGATTAATGAGGTTGGCTCACTCTACACCAGCGCCCGCCCGCTGCCTATGCGGCCCAACCCGTAAACTGGGCTACGGAAACCCCGTAGGGTAAAAACGACCATAAATCCGCCGCCGGGTGGCGACGGCGCGCCAAAGTGTGCAAAGCATTGATGGGCCAGCCGTATGAAATTTGGCTTCCCCTTGTCCTTCCGCCCCCGTTTCCTGCCCAACTCTCCCCACCACACCGTCCTATCCTTTCCTTCCTCTGCCCTCCGTCCTCTCTTCATGACCGCCACCCAGGAAATCGCCCGCCGTCGCACCTTTGCGATCATCTCGCATCCCGATGCGGGCAAGACGACCTTGACCGAGAAGTTCCTGCTCTACGGCAACGCCCTGCATCTGGCCGGCTCCGTCACCGCCCGGAAAAACCAGCGCGCCACCGCCTCCGACTGGATGGAGCTCGAGAAACAGCGCGGCATTTCCATCTCGTCCACCGTCCTCCAGTTCGACTACGCCGGCTGCGCCGTCAACCTACTCGACACCCCCGGCCACAAGGACTTTTCCGAGGATACCTACCGCGTCCTCACCGCCGTCGACGCCGCTCTCATGGTCATCGACGCCGCCAAGGGCGTGGAGACGCAGACCCGCAAGCTCTTCGAGGTCTGCCGCCGCCGCGGCGTGCCCATCTTTACCTTCATGAACAAGTGCGACCGGCCCACCCGCAGCCCGATCGACCTGCTCGACGAGCTCGAGAATGTCCTCGGCCTGCAATCGTCGCCGGTCATCTGGCCGCTCGGCAACGGCCCGTCCTTCAAGGGCGTGTTTGACCGCCGCACCCGCGAAGTCCACCTCTTCGAGCGCGTCGCCGGTGGCAAATACCAGGCTCCCGTCCACGTCACCTCGCTCGACGACCCGGCGGTCCGGGAGAAAATCGACGACTACACCTTTGCCCAGGTGAAGGAACAGCTCGCGATGCTCGACGGTGCCGGCCACGATTTCAACCTCCAGGCCGTGCAGGCCGGCCAGCAGACTCCCGTTTATTTCGGCTCCGCGGTGAACAATTTTGGCATCCAGCTGCTGCTCGACGGATTCCTGCGGGACACGGTTGGCCCGCAGCCTCGCCGCTCCATTGTCTCTTTGACTGGAGGCGCAGCGACTTCGCTGCGCAACGGTGGCGAGGTCGCCGCCGCTCCAAAATCCGACTCACTCAACTCTCAACCATCAACTCTCAACTCTCGGGAAATCCCGGTGGATTATCCGCGCTTCTCGGGCTTCATCTTCAAGATCCAGGCCAACATGGACCCGAAGCACCGCGACCGCATCGCTTTCCTGCGCGTCTGCTCGGGCAAGTTTGAGCGCGACATGGTCGTCACCCACCAGCGCACGGGCAAACAGGTCCGCCTCTCCTCGTCGCACAAGCTCTTCGGGCAGGAGCGAGAGACAGTGGACGTGGCTTGGCCGGGCGATGTCATCGGCCTCGTCGGCCACAGCGAGTTCGGCATCGGCGACACGCTCACGGACGACAAGGGCATCAACTACGACGAGATCCCGCGCTTCCCACCCGAGGTCTTCACCTACATCGCGAATCCCACCTCCGCCGACGCTAAGAAATACCGCGCCGGCCTCGAGCAGCTCCTGCAGGAGGAGGTCGTCCAGTCCTTCAACGCGCGGAATGCCCCGGCCGGCGCCACGCTGCTCGCGGCGGTCGGCCCACTGCAGTTTGAGGTCGTACAATGGCGCCTGCAGGCCGAATACAGCGCCGAGTCGCGCCTGACCCCGACTCCCTGGACCCTGCTCCGCTGGCTGTCGCTGCCGGAAGCAGAAACCCTGAGCCTGTCGAAGGGCAAACTCGACTACTCCAAGTTCATCATCGCCACCGGCGTCAGCTTCGGCACCGACAAGTTTGATAATCCAATCGTTCTCTTCCCGAACGATTGGACCATGCGCTACTTCGCCGAAAAGAACCCTGAGCTGAAGTTGCGTGAGCTGCCGCCCGAGCAGACCTAGCCAGTCCGCCAGTTGCTGTTATGTCACATTGCACGGATTGACCGGCCGGCGGCGGGCGGGCAATTGTAACGCCATGAAATCCCGCCTGTTGATTGTCCTGCTCGGATTTGTTTGTGTGGTTACTCTGCCCGCGGCTGAGCCTGTCTCACCCGCGGCCAAGCAGCCTGTCCTTGTCAGCGTGCACGGCGCATGGGCCGGCGGCTGGCATTTCAAGAAGATCGCGCTCCTCCTCGAGGCGAAAGGCTGGAAGGTCTACCGGCCATCGATGAGCGGGCTGGGCGAGCACTTCAACACCACCTCGCCCGACATCGGTCTCGCGACGCACATCGAAGACATCGTGAACTTCATCCTCTTCGAGGACCTGCATGACGTTATCCTGCTCGGCCACAGTTACGGCGGCATGGTCATCACCGGCGTGGCCGACCGCATCCCCGAGCGCATCAGCCGGCTCATTTACCTTGAGGCCTTTGTTCCCAAAAACGGCGAGAGCGTCATGACCATCGGCAAGGCCGGCACCTACGATATCGAGAAAATGTCCAAGGACGGTTTTATCATTCCCACCTGGGTGAGGCCCGGCAAACCCTTCCCCATCGACGTTCCACATCCGCTGAAAACCTTCACTGACCCCATCGTGTTGAAGAACCCGGCCGCCGCGAAAATCCCCGCGACTTACATCCTCACCGTCGAGAAGGACAAGAAACTCGAGGAGGACGACTTCTATCCCTCGGCCGAGCGCGCCAGGGCTCGCGGCTGGCCTGTGCTCATCATGGAAGGCGACCACAATCCGCACTGGCGCCAGCCCGAAGCCACCGCCGACCTGCTCATGAGCATTCATTAGACTGAAGCCGGTTTTTGCCACGGATTACACGAATAATCACGGATGGTTCCATCAGTGGAATCAGTGCCATCCGTGGCTCATTGATTGGTTTGCCTTTATATTCTTCTTCGTGATCTTCGTGCCTTCGTGGTTAATTTTCATTTCCCATGCGTCTGAAAAACCTCGTCCTTGCCCTGCTGGTGTTTGGCCTGCTCGGCGCCGGATGCGTTCACGAGGACACCCGCAGCGTGATCCTGCGGCATTTTGAAACGGGTGAAACCATCAAGGGCACCGTCAATTTCACCACGCGCGAGGCCGTCATCACCCTGCCGACGGGAGAAATCCTGAAAGGTGAACTCTCCGAGACGATAAATCTTCAGGCCCATGCCGAACTCAACAGCCCCAAGAGCAAACTGACCATCGAGCTGATGATTGGCCTCAACGCGAACGGTGAGGTGTTTGGCGAGGCCCGCACCAACGACGGCCGGCACTTCACGGTCCAGCTGTAGCTGTGCCACAAATGGCCTCTGCCTGTTTAATCCAGCCCGCGGATCATCACTTTTCCTGTTCCTTGGACGACGCGGCCTGGATGCCGGAATTGGACGAAGACGACTCCGAATGGATGGAGGAGGGCTCACTCGAACTGGACGACGGGGGCGGCGTGTAAGAACTGCCACCACCGGAGTTGCTGCTGGAATTGTCACTGACCCTGGAAGTAGTCGGCTCACGGTTGGAGTGGGCGCGATCCCGTCCCGGATCGGAAGCGTGGGAACGCGGGGTATTATCCGTCGTGCGTGGGTTATGGTCCCGATCGTGATCGTTGCCCCCGGCATAGGTGCCAGGCGGATGGTCCCCCCGGTCGCGGTCATGTGGCCTATTGCCGCCATCCCGATCATGGGGCTTGTCGTCGCCGCCCCGATCATGAGGCCTGTGCCCTTGCGGGGGGATCACCGGGGCCGGGTGATAATTGCCACCGCCGTGGGAATATTCATACGGGTCGTAGTAATAGTCGGAAGAATAAGGCGAATACCCGGATTGGGCATAGGCGGAATAGTAATAGGGCGACGAATCCCGATAGGCCGCCACCCGGGTGGAGCCATCAATCGGCTCGCTGATAATTTCCACCAGCACCCATTCACCGGGTTCGCCTGGCTGGGCCGGCACGAAATTCACCCGCACGTAATACGTTCCGCCCAGCAACGAGTCCCCCTGCTTGGCCAGAAATTTGATCGTGGCGTCGTGCAAGGTCTTCATTTCCTCCGGCGACAACTGCCGGTCGGACGAACTTTCGACCACTTTCATTTGGAAAGTCATCGCCGGCAGCCGGCCGGCCTGGGCCGTGGTCCTGGTCATGCAGCCGGTGAAAAATCCACCAACACCGAGCATCACCGTGGCCAGGATGTAACGCACAAGGGTTTTCATGGGATAGTCGGGGTAAGGCTAAGACGCTGCAACCGCCTCCTTTTATTCAATCTAATCCGGCCGCAGTGGACTCGCAAGGGTGATTTGGTCGCGGTGCGTTGCTGTGATTTTCTTGAGTCGCCCCGAAAAACCCGCAGCCTGCCCCGTCATGCGCCCTCCCCTCAAAGCGGCCCTTGCCGCCACCTGTGTCCTGCTCGCCCTCGCCTCATCGCTCGCGGTCGCCGACGCCCCGCCGGCCGCCCCCGTCGTCAAGCTCGTCAAGGCCGCGCGGTTCCTCGACCCGGCCGCGGGCAAGGTGCTCGCCAACTACGCGGTCCTGATCGAGGACGACAAGGTCAGGGCCGTCGGCCCCGCGGCCGACCTCGCCAGGTCGCTGCCCGCCGGCGCCGCGGTCATCGACCTCGGCGACGCCACCCTGCTGCCGGGCCTCATTGACTGCCACACGCACGTCACCAGCCAGCCGGAGAATTTCTACGGGGACATTTTCCGCAAGAGCGCGATCGACGAGGCGACCACCTCCCACATCTACGCCAGGCGCACACTCGACGCCGGCTTCACCACCATCCGCAACGTCGGCGCGGACAATTACACCGACTTCGCGCTGCGCAACGCCATCAACGCCGGCAAGCTTCCCGGCCCGCGCATCCTAGCCAGCGGCCCCGCCCTCAGCGCCACCGGCGGCCACGGTGACCTCAACGGCATGTCGCCTTACATCCGCTTCGAGGGCAATATCGGCGGCATCGCCGACGGCGTGGACGAAATCCGCAAGAAGGTCCGCGAAAACGTCAAATACGGCGCCGACGTCATCAAGATTCTCGCCACCGCCGGAGTGGTCTCCGAGGAGGAGTCGGTCGGCCTCCCGCAATACACGCTCGAGGAAATGAAGGCCGCGGTGGACGAGGCCCATGTCTGGGGCAAGCGCGTCGCCGCGCACGCCCATGGCACCGAGGGCATCAAGCTCGCCATCCGCGCCGGCGTCACCTCCGTCGAGCATTCCAGCTTCATCGACGACGAGGGCATCAAGCTCGCCAAGGAGCACGGCACCTGGCTCGTCTTCGACATTTACAACGACGACTACATCATGGCTGAATACGGCCGGCTTGGTTATCCGCAGAAGATCCTCGACAAGGAAAAGCTCGTCGGCCGCACGCAACGCGAGAATTTCACGAAGGCCCTCAAGGCTGGTTGCAAGATGGCTTACGGCACTGACTCAGGCGTCTACCCGCACGGATGGAACGGCAAGCAGTTCCACACCCTGGTCGTCTGGGGCATGACGCCCTTGCAGGCCATCCAGTCAGCCACCGTCAGCGCCGCCGACCTCCTCGGCTGGCCCACCAAGGTCGGCCAGCTTGCACCTGGATTCTTTGCCGACCTGATCGCGGTCAAGGGCGACCCGCTGGCCAACGAGACCGTGCTGGAGCACGTGGACTTCGTCATGAAGGGCGGCGAGATCTACAAGAACAAGCTCACCGCCGATGCGGTGAAAGTGTTCGAGTGAATCGATCGGCGTGAAACCACCGCGTCCTTCCGCCGCCTCCGCCTCAAGTCAGGCCCATGGTCTCCAGCACGATCAGCAAAACACCGAGCAGGCAGAACATCGCGCCGAGCATCGCCGCCTCGTAATGCTCGAACTTTTGCAACGGCAGCCGCTCCATGCCGACGAGCGTGAGCCACGTGAAGAGCATCATGCCCGCCAGCGCGCCAAGGGCGAGGATGGCGCTCAGGACGAAAAACCCGCGCCAGCCGAACTGCACGCCCGAGAGATAGACGGGCAGGAAACCCTCGCAGGGTGACAGCGTCAGCATCAGAAACAGTCCGCTGATCGCCGCCCAGTCGCCCTTCCTTTGGGACACGAGCGTGCTGTCCTTCATCTCCTCCTCCCAGTGGCTGTGGTCGTGTTCATGGCCGCATTGCTCGGTCTCATGATGGTGGGTGCCGAGCACATGGTGATGTCCCACGCCGCGACCGCTCACTTGCCGCCAGAAATAAAACAGGCCGATCGCGATCAATATGCCTCCGGCGATCCAGGGGAACAGTTTGCCCAGCTGCGCATCCAACTGAAAGCCGAACCAGGCGATGACCAGGCCCAGCAGGCTGGTCAGCGCCACGTGCCCCAGCCCGGCGAGGGCCGACACCGCCAGGGTCTTGCCCCGGCTCCAGCCGCGCGCGCGCGACACCAGCACGAACGGCAGCCAGTGCGTCGGGATCGCCGCATGAAAAAACGCCACGGTGAAACCGGTGGCGGCGATGGTCGTGAGAACGGCGGAATTCATGCAGTGGGACGCGATGACCTCAACGCGTTAAGCGGCAGGAGGTCAAGCCGCACCACCCCGGCAAAGACGTCAAGCATTCGCGAGGTCGCGAGGTAGGGGCGCTTGCCCTCAAGCGCCCTGAGGGCCGTTGAGGGCAACGGCCCCTACCTGCTCCAACCCCACTCTTTTGGTTTCTCATCCGTGCCAATCCGTGTCATCCGTGGCAGTTCAAAAATGCCGCCCGACCTCAACGCCGTCCGCACCTACCTCCTCGCCTTGCAGGACGGTATTTGCGCAGCGCTGGAGCGCGAGGACGGCGGCAGATTCCAGGAGGACGCCTGGACGCGCCCTGAGGGCGGCAGCGGTCGCTCGCGGGTGCTGGGCGAGGGTGCCGTATTTGAAAAAGCCGGCGTGGGCTTCTCGCACGTCAGTGGCGCCGCCCTGCCCGCCTCAGCCACGGCCACACGTCCCGAACTCGCTGGCCGTCCCTTCGACGCCCTCGGCGTGTCGGTCGTGATTCACCCCCGCAACCCCTATGTGCCCACCGTGCACTTGAACGTGCGCTTTTTCCAAGCGGACACAGTCTGGTGGTTCGGCGGCGGGTTCGACCTGACCCCCTACTACGGCTTCGAGGCGGATGCCGTGCACTGGCACCGCACCGCCCGTGCCGCGTGTGGTCCGGAGCTTTACCCGAGATTCAAGCAATGGTGCGACGACTATTTCTTCCTCAAGCACCGCGGCGAACCGCGTGGCATCGGCGGCCTTTTCTTCGACGACTTCAACGCGCCTGGGTTCGAGAAAAGTTTCGCGCTGCTGCGCAGTGTCGGCGACGCGTTCCTGCCGGCCTACCTGCCCATCGTCCAAAAGCGCAAGGCCGCTGTTTTCGGCGAGCGCGAACGTGATTTCCAGCTCTACCGGCGCGGCCGCTACGTGGAATTCAATCTGATTTACGATCGCGGCACGCTCTTCGGTCTGCAAAGCGGCGGCCGCACCGAATCCATCCTCATGTCGCTTCCGCCACTGGTCACTTGGCGCTATGACTGGAAGCCGCTGCCCGGCACGCCCGAGGCAAAGCTCTACGATGTCTTCCTTAAACCCCGCAACTGGGCCGACCAGTCCGCATGACCTCCCGTGAAAGATTTCTTGCCGCCTGCGCCTGCGAGCCGCTCGACCGGCCGCCGGTCTGGATCATGCGCCAGGCCGGCCGCTACCTGCCGGAGTATCGCACCCTGAAGGCGAAGAGTTCCTTTCTGGAGATGGTGCGCACGCCCGAGCTGGCGGCCGAGGTCACGCTGCAGCCGATGCGCCGCTTCGCGCTCGATGCCGCCATCATCTTCTCCGACATCCTCGTCATCCCCGAGGCCCTGGGCCAGGGCTACAAGTTCCGCGACGAGGGCGGCATCGCGATGGATTTCCGCCTGGAGAACCGTGCGCAGCTCGACCAGCTCAATGCCAACGGCGTGGCCCAACGGCTCGATTATGTCGGGAAAGCGCTGGCGCGCGTGAAGGCGGAGTTGAAGGGCGAGAAAGCCCTGCTCGGCTTCGGCGGCTCGCCCTGGACGCTCGCCACCTACATGCTCGAGGGCGGCAGCGCGGAGAATTTTGAGCACAGCAAGGCGGCCTTCCATTCCGACCGCCCGTTCTTCAATGCGCTGATGGAAAAACTCACCGCGGCACTTATCGAGTATTTCCACCTGCAAATCTGCGCCGGGGTTGACGCCATCCAGATCTTCGACTCGTGGGGCGGCATCGTTGCGGGGCAGGACTACGAGGCGGCCTCGTTGCGTTGGATCCGCGACATCATTGTCGCGTTGCCGAAGGATTTTCCCGTCATTCTCTTCGCCAAGGGTGCGGCGGCCCAGCTCACCGACCAGGCTTTCAGCGGCGCCACCGTACTCGGAGTGGATTGGACCATCGACCTCGGGGTCGCGCGCAAGCTGGTGCCGGGCAACATCGCGCTGCAGGGCAATCTCGATCCCGTGCTGCTGAACACCACGCCGGAGATCGTCCGCCGCGAGACCACTCGTTTGCTGGAGACCATGCGCGGTGCGAAGGGCCACATCTTCAACCTGGGCCATGGTATCACGCCTCAAGCTAAGATTGAATGTGTCCAGTCCTTGGTGAGCACCGTCACCAACTGGAAATCCTGAGATGCCTGACTCTGGGCCCAAATCCATCGCCGTCATTGGCGGAGGCCTCACTGGCCTCACTACCGCGTGGCGGCTGCATCGCGCCGGCTGCCGCGTCACGGTCTTTGAAAAGGCCCTGCAAGTTGGCGGTGCCATTGTGACCACCGAAAAGGACGGCTGGCTCGTCGAGGGCGGGCCCAATTCCCTCCAGCAAACCCCGGAAATCGCCGCGCTGCTGGACGAACTCGGGCTGGAGGGTCAGCGGATACTGGTGGGTCCCGCAGCCAAGAAGCGTTTTATCGTGCGCCGCGGCCGGCTGATCCCGGTGCCGCTGTCCCCCGCCGGGCTGCTGGTCTCGCCGCTGTTCTCGCTGCGCGCCCGGCTCGGCGTCCT
>JAYUGX010000075.1:0-1680 GCA_043738215.1 Lacunisphaera sp. | reverse complement strand
GATGCGGAATTGATTTTTGAATTCAAGGATCCGGCCCCGCTGAAGGAAGGCTGGTTCGGGTTTCGCACCGTGCACAGCCATCTGCTGATTCGCGATTTCCAGGTCAACCGGCCCTAGGCATCGAGCTGGATCGCCGCCGCATCGAGCGGGGCCAGGGCCAGCGTGCGCGCGACCTTCCGGCCCGTGATCAAGTTCAATCCGCGATGCCGGCCGAGGGCCACCCGCGCCAGCCGGTCAGTGTGATTCAGGACGAAAAGGAATTTCCCCCGCTTGGCTTCACGCCACGTGATCTCAACCCCGGCGGGCACCGGCAAGGGCGGAGGCAATTTGGCCTCCCTGACCACCCGGCCGAGCAGCACGTCGAGTCCGGCGGCCCCGAGCCGGGTGCCGAGATAATAGGCGGTGCCCCGGCCATGCCGGTGGCAGGTGACGGCTGGGCGGCCGGCAAAAAAATCACCGGTGTAGGTCGCCAGCGCTTCGGCGCCGGCGAGGTGCAAGAGGTCGCACCAATGGTCGCAAGAATGCGGCGTGCGGCTGCCGGCGAACCGGATACTGTTGGTGTGGCCCTCCGGGTAGGGCGCCCATTCCTCCACCCAAAGCCCCAGGGCCTTGCGCAACCGCGCAGGATAACCGCCGAGCACGATGTGTTCGTTCTCGTCCACAATGCCGGAGAAATACGTCGCCAGCAATGTGCCGCCGCGGGCGACAAAGGCTGTCAGATTGGCCGCGGCGTTTTTGGTCAGCAGATAGAGCGCGGGGGCGATGGCGAGATGGTAGCCAGCGAGATTGCCGCCGGGATGCACGAAATCGACCCCGATGTTTCGCGCATAAAACCAGCCGTGCAATGACTGCGCCCATGCGGCGTAGTCGATCCGGCCGGGTTTGGACTCGAGCTCAACCGCCCACCAGGCGTGCCAGTCGAAGGCGATGGCCACGCGGTTGCGCACCAGTGAGCCGGCCACCGGCGTGAGTTTCTTCAACTCGGCCCCGAGGGCCTTCACCTCGGCAAAAACCCGGCTCTGGCCGGGGGGAATGTGTTGCAGCAGTCCGCTGTGAAATTTCTCGGCGCCGGCCTGCGAGGCCCGCCACTGGAAGAACATCACGCCATCGCCGCCGCGGGCGACGGCCTGCAGGCTCCACAGCCGCATGAGGCCGGGGCGCTTCGGGGCGTTGACCGGCCGCCAGTTCACGGCGGAACTTGCCTGCTCCATCAGGACAAAAGGCCGGTCGGGTTTCAGCGAGCGCATCAGGTCGTGGCCGGCGGCCGCGGTGTGGCGGGCCGCCGCCTCGTCGATCGGATCCGGATAACTGTCCCAGGCGATGTAGTCGATCTCCGGCGCCCAGCTCCGGTAGTCGAGCGGCTTGAAGAAGCCCATGAAATTGGTCGTGATCGGGATGTCCGGTGTCGCCGCGCGCAGGATTGCCAGCTCCATCCGGTATAAGGCCAGGAAGGCGTCGTTCGTGAACCGCTTGAAGTCCAGGCACTGGGTCGGGTTGCAATGATACGGGGCGCGGCGCGGCGTGAAGATTTCCTCCCAAGCGCCATAGCCCTGGCTCCAAAAGGCCGTCCCCCAAGCCTCGTTCAGCGCCGCGAGCGTCCGGTATTTGGCCCGCAGCCAGTCACGGAATGCCCGCGTGCTGTCCTCCCCGTGGCATTCGTGCAGGTGGCAGGCGTATTCG
>JAYUGX010000074.1:0-10866 GCA_043738215.1 Lacunisphaera sp. | reverse complement strand
CACATGGAGTGCTTCGACATCTCGCACATCTCCGGCACGTTCGTCGTCGCCTCGATGGTGCACTTCACCGACGGCCGGCCCGACAAGGACCAGTATCGCCGCTTCTCGATCAAGAGCTTCGTCGGCAACGACGACTTCAGGGCGATGGAGGAGGTCGTGTCCCGCCGCTACCGCCGGCTCATCGCCGAGCGAAAGCAGTTCCCCGACCTCGTCGTTATCGACGGCGGACGCGGGCAGGTCGCAGCTGCGCTCAAGGCGTTCGTCGGGCTCGAATGCATGCCACCAGCCATCATCGGCCTCGCGAAGAAACAGGAGACCATTATTTTTCCCGACGAACGGAAGCCGCTCAACCTGCCGCTCGGCCATCCGGGGCTGAACCTGCTGCAACGCCTGCGCGACGAGGCACACCGCTTTGCCAACACCTACAACGCGGATCTCCGTTCGCGGAAGATCAAGGAAAGCATTCTCGACGATTTTCCGGGCCTCGGTCCAGTCCGCCGCGCCGCCCTGCTTGCCCATTTCGGTTCGCTTGACAAACTCCGCGCCGCGTCTGCAGAACAAATCGCCGAGGCCCCCGGCTTCGGCAATAAAATCGTCGCCGAACTGCACGCGTTCCTCTCGAGCGCCAAGTAGGTTTATTTTTTCAGCCGGACGATAAACGCCAGGAGCCGGTCGGGCAGGAGCCATTTCAACAAGAGGAAAATCTTGGCGTGGACGGGGCCGCTGTAGCGCGGGGCGGGGTTGTCGCTGGCAAGTGCGCACTCGACGAGCCGGGCGATGTCGTCGGGCACGCCGGCAATGCGGTGCATGGTTTTTGTGCCCGCCTGATAGCCCTTGTAGAACTCCGCGTAGGGTCCGGCTTTCTCCACCACGTCGGCGGAGGCCTTGTCCGCCGCCTCGATGAACTCCGTGGCGATGAACCCCGGCCGGATGAGCGTCACGCGCACGCCGAACGGCTTGAGTTCGCCGCGCAGGCCGTCGGTCAGCGCCTCGAGCGCGTGCTTGGTGGAGTCGTAGATGCTGGAGAGCGGCCGGGCGATCCTGCCGGCCACCGAACCGATGTTGACGATGCAGCCGCTGCCGCGCTCGCGCATCGCCGGCACCACGAGCTGGGTGAGCGCGATGAGCGAAAAGATGTTGGTCTCGAAGTTTCGCCGGATCAACTCGACCGGCACCAGCTCCACCGGTCCGCGCGTGCCGTAGCCGGCGTTGTTCACCAGCCCGTCAATTCGGCCGAATTTTTTCAGCGCCTCCTGCACCAGCTTCGCGCGATCGGTTGCGCTGGTGATGTCGCCCGCCACCGCGAGAACTTTCGCCCCGGAAGGATCAATCTCCCGAACCAGCGCCTGCAGCCGGTCGGTCCGCCGCGCGAAAAGGACGATTTTCGCCCCGGCGCGCGCCAGCCGCCGCACTGTCGCTTCGCCGATTCCGGCGGAGGCGCCCGTGACAATGATGACCTGGTCAACCAAGCTTGGCATGAGCCCCACCCTTGCGGACAGGTATTGGCTGGGCCAGCGCAAATGCAGGTTGAGCCAGCTTGATTTTCCCACAACCTGTCATCCTGAGCATCGCGAAGGATCCATGGATTCTTCGCTGCGCTCAGAATGACACGCCAATAAGCCCTAAGTTTATCCCGCCCGTTTCGTCTTACTCTCACAGTTCATCCTCTTAATTCCATGAAATCATCCCGCGTTCTGTCCTCAGTCCTTTGTCTTCTGCCGCGCCTCGCCGTAGCCTTGTGCGCAGGCGTGTCCCTGTTGCCCGTGGCGCTCGGCGCCGCGCCGGCCGGCACTGAGCCCGGTCGAAGTGTCAACTCCACCATCTCCGCCGTCACGGTCTACACCGACCGCGCGGTTGTCACCCGCAGCGCCACGGTCGAGCTGACCGGCGGCGTCACCGAGCTGGTGTTCGCCAATCTCCCTCAGGCACTCAACGAGCGCTCGCTTCAGGTCAGCGGCCGGGGCACGGCGCAGGCTCTCATCCTCGATGTCAGCGCGAAGCAGACCTACATTGATTTCACGCCCAACGCCCGGGTGAAGGAGCTCGAGGACCAGCTCAAGGGCCTCATGAAGCAGGTGCGTGGGCTCGATGACCGCGCCAATCTGCTCTCGGCCCAGGCCGGCATGCTCGACCGGATGGAGGCCGCGCTCTTCGCCCCGCCCGCCAAGGATGTGCCGCGCCCAGACTTCAACCAGTTCACCAGCTCGCTCACTTTCCTCACCGAGCAAAAGACCAAGCTCGTGACCGAGCGCGCCACGCTCGACGAGCAGCGCGAGGAACTGCAAAACAAGATCAACACGGTGCAGAACCAACTCAACGAGCTGCGCGGCGCCGGCGGCCGCGGCTACAAGACCGTGACGGTGCGCGTCTCTGCGACGCAACCCGGCAGCCTTGATGTCGCGCTCTCCTACACCGTTCCCGGCGCCAGCTGGTCGCCCAGCTATGACGCCCGCGTGCTCAGCGGCGAGCGCGCCGTGGCCCTCGGCTACTTCGGCATCGTCCGCCAGAGCACCGGCGAAGACTGGAAGGACGTTGCGCTCACGCTCTCGACCGCCCGCCCCGGCCTCGGCGGCGCCGCGCCCGTGCTCGGCGTGTGGAATCTGGATGTGTTCAACCCGATCGTAATGCAGGCAGCTGAAGGACGCGGCCGCCGGGATGAAATGATGAAGGCCAAGGCCATGCGTGAAAACGCCAATGTTACCATGATGGCTGCCGGCGCGATGGCGGATAAGCCGGCTGCGCCGCCTCCGGAAGAAAAGGACGCGGAGATGGCCTCCGCCACCATCGAGGCCGGCGCGACGAGCGCGTCGTTCAAGATCGTCACATCGGCCAGTGTGCCGAGCGACAATTCTCCGCAGAAAGTGCCGATCACCTCGGCCAAGCTGAACGCCAACTTGGAATACAACACGGTGCCGAAGCGGCTCGCGACCGCCTACCTGTCCGCGAAGGTGGCCAACGCCTCCGATTTTCCGCTGCTCGCCGGGACGATGAACGTCTTCCTCGACGGCACCTTCGTCGCCACCAGCAGCCTGCGCACCGTGATGCCCGGCGAGAAGTTCGACCTGGCGCTCGGCGCCGACGAGGGCATCAGCGTGAAATACAAGCGCGTGCAGAAGTTCACCGAGGACACCGGCCTGACCAATTCCGGCAAGCGCATCACCTACGAATACCTGATCACCATCCAGAACAACAAGCGCACGGCCGAGCGCGTGATCGTGAACGACCAGGTGCCGCTCGCGCGCAACGAAAAGATCGTCGTCAAGGTGCAGTCGCCCGACAGTAAGGATGTGAAGCCCACCGACGAAGGCGCGCTCAAGTGGACGCTCGAACTCAAGGCCGGTGAGAAGCGCGAGCTGACAGTGAAATTCACCGTTGAATACGACAATAATGTGAACGTGACCGGTCTGGAGTGATGTCCCGGCCGCCGCTGACGATCCTGGTGGACAATGGCTCGCTCGAGCCCGCCGCCACGCTCGCCCTGCGTGAACTGGCGGCGAAACTTGGCAAGAGACTTGGGTCGCCGGTGGAGCCGGTTTCGCTGCTCCACTCCTCAGGCGTCGACGCAAAATTGCTCGGCGGCCAGCCGGCGGAGATTTTACTTCCGGCACTCGAAAAGCGCCTGAACGCCGGCCAGAATGAGTTTGCTATCCTGCCGCTGTTTTTCGGGCCAAGCGAGGCCCTGACGGTTTATCTGCCGGAGAACCTGGCCCGGTTGCGAAAAAAGCATCCGGCCTTGCAGGTTCGCGTCGCCCCGCCGCTGCATGCCTCCGGCGACCTGCGGCTCGCGCGCATCCTCGCCGACCTGGTGCGGGCCGAACTTGACACCGCCAGTGCGGACCGCGTGGCTCTGGTGGATCATGGCAGCCCGGTCGCGGCGGTGACGGCGGTGCGCGATGAACTAGCCAGGCAGCTCGCCGCGCAACTGGGCTCGCGCATCGCGCTCGTGGCGCCGTGCAGCATGGAGCGGCGACCCGAGCCAGCCTATGATTTCAACGAGCCGCTGCTCGCCGGGCTGCTGGCCACCACGCCATGGGCAAGCAGCCGCGTGATTGTGGCAATGCAGTTTCTTTTGCCCGGCCGCCATGCCGGGCCGGACGGCGATGTGGCGAAAATCTGCCGGCGGGCGGAGGTCGCGCAGCCGCATTTGCATACCCGCATGACCGGGCTGGTCGGCAGCCATCCCTTGTTGGTGGATATTCTCGCCGATCGTTGGAGCGCAGCAATACAGTAACTGGAGGACGGACTCCCGTCCGTCCGCGGCCCGTCGGAAGACGGGCCCGCCAAGAATCAACACCCTATCTCGCAGCCAGTGCCTGCGCGTGAAGCTGTGGCAGCTCCGCGACAAAACTCGACAACCGCACCACCTCGCCGATGACCACGAGTGCCGGCTGGCCGGCCAGATCCGCGGAAAGTTTTTCCGCCTCTCGCAAGGTGCCGACAATTATTTTCTGCGTCGGCAGCGTGGCGTCGCTGATTAACGCCAGCGACATGTCGGCTGTCATGCCGTGGCTCAGCAGATTGGCGGCGATTTCCGGCAGCCGGCGCACGCCCATGTAGAAACAAAGGGTCGCCCGCAGCTTCGCGAGTGAACTCCAGTCAATGGCCGAAGTGTTGGCCGCGCATTGGTGCCCGGTGACGAAAACCACGGCGGAGGAATAATCGCGGTGGGTCAGCGGCAGGCCGGCGACCGCACCGGACGCGGTCGCCGCGGTGATGCCCGGCACGATTTCAAAAGGGATGCCCGCTGCGCGCAACGCCCCGATCTCCTCGCCCGCCCGGCCAAAAATCAATGGATCGCCGCCCTTCAGTCGCACGACCTTGCGTCCCGCGCTGCCCAACGAAACCAGCAGGTTGTTGATTTCGCCCTGGCTCGCGCTGTGGCAGCCCGCGCGCTTGCCGACGGCATGCAGCCCGCACCTGGGCGGGCAATGCCCGAGCAGCTCGCGGTTGACCAGCTCGTCATACACCACGGCCTCCGCATCCTGCAAAAGACGGAGCCCCCGCACTGTGATGAGATCGGCCGCGCCCGGCCCGGCTCCGACGAGCCAGACAAAACCCCTTGGATGTAAGCGTATTAAAGTCATCTTGACTACTTTAGTTAGTATGACACCTTTTATGGTTTACCCGTTGTCTAACAGGTGCAAGCATTCTCTGAGTCATGTCCGTAAATCCATCAGCTCCATTGAACAAGAACGAGGTCCTCAAGCAGAACGACCCCACCCTCGGGGGCACTCTGGCGGAGACCCTCGCGGATAAGACGCTGGCGTGTTTCTCGGCGGATGATGAGCAATTCCTGAAATTTCACGGCATCTACCAGCAGGATGACCGCGACAAGCGGAAGACTGGCAAGCAATACATCATGATGATCCGCGCCCGCATCCCGGGCGGCGTCATCCCGCCGGATCAATACCTCGCCTTCGACGATCTCTCCGAGCGCCTCGGCAACCAGAGCCTGCGCATCACCTCCCGCCAGTCCTTCCAGTGGCACGGCGTGGTGAAGGACAAGCTCGGGCCGTTGATGAAGGGCCTCAACGACGCGCTCTGCACCACGCTCGCGGCCTGCGGCGATGTGAACCGCAATGTCATGGCGCCGCCCACGCCCGCAACGAGCCCGTTGCTCGAGCGCGTGCACCAGGACGCCCGCCGCGTTTCCGACGCGCTGCTGCCTCAGACTGGCGCCTACCATTCCATCTGGATCGACGGCTCGCCGCTCAAGCTCTCGCCGGACGAGAAGCAGGCCTTCGCGGATCCGCTTTACGGGCGCACCTACCTGCCGCGCAAATTCAAGATCGCCTTTGCCATCCCGCCACTGAACGACACCGACGTCTTCACCAACTGCCTCGGCTTTGTGGCCATCGCCAATCCCGCCGACCCGGCGCGACTGCTCGGCTACAATCTCCTGTGCGGCGGCGGCCTCGGCATGAGCCACAACAACAAGGAAACCTTCCCGCGCACCGCCGATGTGCTCGGCTTCTTCCCGCCGGAGGAACTCGTCGCGGTGGCCAAGGCCGTGCTCACAGCGCATCGCGATTTCGGCGACCGCACCAACCGCAAGCACGCGCGGCTCAAATACGTGCTGGCCGAGCGCGGCGCCGACTGGTTCCGCGCCGAGGTGGAGACCCGCGCCGGCTTCAAGCTCTTCCCCGCCCGTCCGGCGAACTTCACGCGGCAGGGTGACCTCTTTGGCTGGCACCACGCCGCCGATGGCCGCTGGTTTCTCGGGCTCTATGTCGAGACGGGCCGCATCAAGGACACGCCGGAGCGCCAGCTCAAGACAGCCCTCCGCCGCATCGTCACCCAGTTCCGTCCCGAGGTGCGGCTGACTCCCTCGCAAAACCTGCTGCTCGCCGGTGTCGCACCAGAGCAGAAGGACAGCATCACCGCCCTGTTCACCGAGCACGGCATTCCGGTGGAAAATCAGGCCGGCGCCATTCGCCGCGCCGCAATGGCCTGCCCGGCGCTGCCGACCTGCGGCCTCGCCCTCGCGGAGAGTGAGCGGATTTTCCCGGCAATCCTCGAGCGCATCGAGGGCCTGCTGTCCGAGCTCGGCCTGAGTGATGAGGAAATAATCATCCGCATGACCGGCTGCCCCAACGGCTGCGCCCGACCCTACATGGCCGAGATCGGCTTCGTCGGCCGCGCCCCCGGCAAATACAGTCTTTCCCTCGGCGGCAACGCGGGCACCACACACCTGAACCGCGAATACCGGGCCAGCGTCAAGACCGAGGACATCATCAACGAGCTGCGCCCGCCGCTCACCCGCTGGAAAAACGAGCGGCTTTCCGGTGAGCGCTTTGGCGACTTTTGTTCGCGGATTGTGTTACCCGAACAAAGCAAAGCGGGAGCGGCAGGGGATGTCGCTCCCGCCCCAATTTCCGCATGACCGCCGCCGAACTCACCCGCTGGAACGCCGAGCTGCGCGGCAAACCGCCACTGGAGATTGTCCGCTGGGCCGTCGCGCAGGCCCGCGGCCGCGCGATCGTTTCGACCAATTTCCGTCCCTACGAGGCGGTCGTCCTCCACCTCGCGGTGTCGGCGCAGCCCGACATCCCGGTGCTCTGGGTGGATCACGGCTACAATCGTCCCGCCACCTACCGCCACGCCGAGGAGCTGCGCGCCCGTCTCAGCCTCAACCTTAAGCCCTACCTGCCGCGGCTTACGCCCGCGCACCGTGACGCCTTGCACGGCCCCATCCCGACGACGGAGGACGAGGCCGGTTTGAAAAAATTCAGCGCACTGATGAAACTTGAGCCCTTCCAGCGCGGCATGAAGGAGCTGGCGCCGACCGTGTGGATCACCGCCCTGCGCCAGGTGCAGAACCCCAACCGCGCCGGCCTCAATATCGTGACGCGCGACGAGAACTTTGGTTCGCTCAAGGTCAGCCCCGTCTTTTATCTCAGCGACGCCGACCTCGAGGCCCATCTGGCGCAACACCAGCTGCCCAACGAGTGGGATTATTTCGATCCGGCCAAGGCCGACGAGAAGCGTGAATGCGGCCTGCACGCCGCCTGGGGCGGGAAAGCGGTGGGGTCCGGGGTATAGCTTAAGGCTGGAATCCCCCAACCTCGGACACCAGAATTCAATGCCTTCCCAATGACTTCCTACCATCTTGACCATCTCCAGCACCTTGAGACCGAAGCCATCCATGTGATGCGCGAGGTCGCGGGCGAGTTCGAGCGACCCGCCCTGCTGTTCTCCGGCGGCAAGGACTCGATCTGCCTGCTGCGGCTTGCAGAGAAGGCGTTCCACCCGTCGGAGCTGCCGACGCCGCTGCTCAACGTCGACACCGGCCACCATTTTCCTGAGCTGAATGAGTTCCGCGACCGCCGCGCCAAACAGCTCGGAGCGAAACTCATCGTGCGCAAGGTGGAGGACGCGATTGCGAAGGGCATCGCCCAGCCCGCGCCCGGCGAAATCAGCCGCAACAGGCTGCAGATCCCCGTGCTGCTCGCCGCCATCGAGGAGTTCCGCTTCGACTGCTGCATCGGCGGCGCGCGGCGCGACGAGGAAAAATCCCGCGCCAAGGAGCGCTTCTTCAGCTTCCGCGACAGCTTCGGCCAGTGGGACCCGAAGAACCAGCGCCCGGAAATCTGGAACCTCTACAACGGCCGGCTCAACCCCGGCGACAACATGCGCGTGTTCCCGCTCAGCAACTGGACGGAAATGGACGTGTGGGAATACATCCGCCGCGAGAAACTTGAGGTGCCCAGCATCTATTTCAGCCATCGCCGCCAGTGCGTGCGCCGCGGCGGCCAGTGGCTGCCCGTCAACCACCTGGCTCCCCCGCGGCCGGGCGAGGAGGTGCGCGACCTCGTCGTGCGGGTGCGCACCATCGGCGACATCATCAGTACCGGCTGCGTCGAGTCGCCTGCCGCCACCGTCGACGACATCATCGCCGAGATCGCCGCCGCCCGCGTCACCGAGCGTGGCTCGCGCGCCGACGACAAGGCCTCCGAAGCCGCCATGGAGGACCGCAAAAAGGCGGGGTATTTCTAAATGTTCACTGAGGAAATTTTGTCCGCCCCCGTGTCCGTCCCCGTTGACATTCTCCGCTTCAACACCTGCGGGAGCGTCGACGATGGCAAGTCCACGCTCATCGGCCGCCTGCTCTTCGACTCGAAGTCGCTGATGGAGGACCAGCTCGAGGCCCTTGAGCGCTCCGCCGATCTCACCGGCGGCGGCCAGATCAATCTCGCCAACCTCACAGACGGCCTCCGCGCCGAGCGCGAGCAGGGCATCACCATCGACGTCGCCTACCGCTACTTCGCGACGCCGCGGCGCAAGTTCATCATCGCCGACACGCCCGGTCACGTCCAATACACGCGCAACATGGTGACTGGGGCCTCTTCGGCCAACCTGTCCATCATCCTGGTCGACGCGCGCGCCGGCGTCATCGAGCAAAGCCGCCGCCACACCGCCATCGCGTCGCTCTTGCGCATCCCGCATCTCGTCGTGGCGGTTAACAAGATGGACCTCGTCGGCTGGAGTGAGGCGCGCTTCCTCGAGATCCGCGCACAATTCGAGGAGTTCCTCCCGCGGCTCGACATCAAGGACGTCAAGTTCATCCCGCTCAGCGCGCTCAACGGCGACAACGTCGTCGACCGCTCGCCGCACATGCCGTGGTATCCCGGCCCCACGCTGCTCGGCCACCTCGAGACCGTGCACATCGCAAGCGACTGGAACCTCACCGGCTTCCGCCTGCCCGTGCAGTGGGTCAACCGCCCGAACAATCCCACCGACCCGGCGCTCCATGATTTTCGCGGCTTCAGCGGCCAGATCGCCGGCGGCATCGTGCGCACCGGCCAGAAGGTCATCGCCCTGCCCGCCGGCATTGTCACGACCGTGAAGCAAATCTGGACCTACGACGGCCCGGTGCCGGAGGCGTTCTGCCCCCAGTCGGTCACGCTGGTGCTGGAGCATGACATCGACATCAGCCGCGGCAGCATGCTGATTGGCCCCGATCACCTGCCCGGCGCGGCCAGCGACCTGCACGCCGAGGTTTGCTGGATGCATCCGCGGGTGCTGCATGCGGGTAAAAAATACTTCCTCAAGCACACCACGCAAACCGTCCAGGTCGTGGTCACCGAACTGCGCAGCAAACTCAACATGGTCACGCTTGATGCCGAGCCCGAGCCGGCCGAGCTGGCGATGAACGACATCGGCGAGATCCGCCTGCGCGCCGCCAAGCCGCTCGTGTTCGACGGCTACTCGACCAACCGGCTCACCGGCTCCTTCATTCTCATCGAGCCGGGCACCAATGCCACCGTCGCCGCCGGCATGCTGCTGCCGCCCCGCGAGGTCGTGAAACCCGAGATCGGCGACTATGTGATCTGACCGCGCCGGGTGTTGCCAAAACCACGGCGCCCCCTAGCCTGACCCGCTCGTGAAGATTTCCGTCAAAGTCGATTATGCGTGCCGCGTCATGGCCGAGCTGGCGCGGCTGCACGACTCGGGCGAACTCGCTCAGATCGAGCACCTGGCCCGCACGGAGTCCGTCCCCGCCAACTTCCTCGCGCAAATCCTCGGCAAGCTCAAGACCCACGGGCTCATCACCAGCCGCCGCGGCAATCTCGGCGGCTACATGCTCGCCCGCCCGCCGGAGGAGATCTCGCTCCACGACATCCTGTTGGCTGTCGAGGACGGATGCCTGCACCTGAGCGGAAATTTTTCCGGCCGCAGCGGCCGCCGGCTCAAGCAGGTCTGGGGCGAGGTGCGCGCGTGCCTGGTGGAAAAAACCAAGGGTTACACGCTCGACCAGCTGGCCACCCGGAACCCGACCGAGATGTATTATATCTGAGCGCGACGCCCGCCCGGCGGCCGGCCTAGGATGAATTTCAACACGTGGCCGACGCGGGCGCCCCAGGCGTGTTCCGTGTGTGCCGCCTCGGGCACTTCGTGATACGCGAGATCCTCGCCGAGTTTCCAGCCACGGTTGACCAGGGTGTCGCGCATGAGTCGCACCGCCTCCCAGCCGGGCTCCGCCGTGCCCATGTCGAGCCAGAGGCGCACGCCAGGCTTTTTGCGGAGCTTGGAAAAATCCCGCAGCACCACCCGATCGCCCCACCAGAGGGAAGGCGACAGCGCGGCGACATGGCCGAAGACGCGCGGATGCCACAGCGCGAAGTAGAGCGACACGAGCCCACCCATGGAGGAGCCGACGACGGCGGAGTGCCGCGGCCCGGGCAGCGTGAGGTAGCGCGCGTCGATGAACGGCTTCACCTCCGACACGAAGAATTTCGCGTAGCGCTTTGCGTCGCCGGTGCTCCGGCACTTCTCGCCGTCCCAGCCGGAGAATTCGCCCACGGTCGGCGCGTATTCGTTCATCCGGTTGAAGCCCGTATTGTAGACGCCAACCATGATCGGCGC
>JAYUGX010000073.1:0-4371 GCA_043738215.1 Lacunisphaera sp. | reverse complement strand
TCACTCGTAGCGCAGGGCCTCGATGGGGTCGAGCGAGGCGGCTTTCCACGCGGGGTAGAAGCCAAAGCCGATGCCGATGCCGCCGCAGACGAGGATGGCGGTCAGCGCCCAGCCCCAAGGAAAGACCAGCGACGCCTTGAGGAGCATTGCCAGGCCGTTGCCGGCCCCGATGCCGATGAGGATGCCGACCAGCCCGCCGGCCACCGAAATGGCGACGGCCTCGATCAAAAACTGGAAGAGAATGCTTTTCTTGCGCGCGCCGATGGATTTGCGGATGCCGATCTCCTTGGTGCGCTCGGTCACGCTGACCAGCATGATGTTCATGATGCCGACGCCCGCGGCGAGCAGGGCGATGGCACTGATGACGAAGGCACCGGCACTCACGACATCGGCGATCTTGGCGAAGGCGGCGATGAGCGAATCGTTCGAATAGAGTTCGAAGTCATTATCCTGGTCGGGCCGGAGACCACGGACAATGCGCATCATGGTGATGGCCTTGTCGACGGTCTCATTATATTGCTCCTGGCTGGGTGCCTGGATCGCTATGTTGATCGAGCGCCGGGCGCCAAAATCAGTGATGAAACGGGTGATGGGCACCATGATGATGTCGTCCTGGGTGTTGCCGAAGGCGGTGCCCTTCTCCGCATAGACGCCCGTCACAGTGTAAGTATGTCCGGCCACCTTGATGCGCTTGCCCAGGGGATTCTCGCCCGGAAAAAGCTTGCTCACGATGTCTTTCCCGATGACCGCACTGGACCGGGCGAGCTCGACGTCCTCGGGCGTGAAATTGCGGCCGAACTCGATGGCATACTGGTTGGCGTCGAGAAAGTATTCGTTCGAGCCGCCGAACGTGATACTCGGGGTGGTCTTGCGGTTCTCGTAGGTGGCCTGGGGCGGATTGTCGTTCTGAAAGGTCTTAAGGCAAATGACGCTGCTGACGCCCTCCATCAGCTGGATGAAGCGCTGGGCCTCGGCGAGTTTGATGTCGCGCCGGGCCCGGAGGCGCCGGCGGCTGTTGTCATCGCCCTGCGGCCCGATGGGATTCTTGGCAATCTGGATGATGTTGGAACCGAGGAAACTGAGGCCGCTCTCGACCGACTGCCGCAGCGCGGAGACCGCGGTCATCACCCCGATGACGGAAAACACGCCGATGGTGATGCCGAGCATCGTGAGCGAGGAGCGCAGCTTGTTGGCGCCGAGCGAGCTCAAGGCCATGCGCAGTATTTCAGAAAAAACCATGGGACAGGCTCACTCGTAGCGCAGCGCGACGACGGGATCGAGGCGGGAGGCGCCCCAAGCCGGGACGAAGCCCGAGGCAATGCCGGTCGCCACCGACACCCCCATGCTGACGAAGACGAGGCCGACGGAAAACTCGACCGGCATCGCGGGAAACGCCTGGCCAACCAGGTAGACCAGGCCGTAGGTGAGCGAGAGTCCGACCACGCCGCCGATCAGGCAGATGGAGACGGCCTCGATCAGGAATTGGAGCAGGATGCTGCGGCGGCGGGCCCCGAGGGCCTTGCGCGTGCCGATTTCCTTCGTGCGCTCCTTTACGCTGACGAAGGTGATGTTCATGATGCCGATGGCACCGACAAACAGCGACAGGCCGGTGATGAACAGACCCGCCATGGCGATGCCGGACTTGATGGGGTCAAGCTGGGCCTTGAACGCCTCGGATTCGTTGACGGAAAAATTATCCCGCTCGCCGGGCAGCTGCCCCCGCACGCGGCGCATGGCGCCGATCAATTCCTCCTTCGCGTCGGCCAGGCGGTGCTTGTCCTTGATCTTGACGCGAATCTCGACGCCGCGCCGCACGCCAGCGTAACGCCGGAAGGTCTCGAGCGGCACGATCGCCTGGTTGTCGAAGCTGAACAGGCCGAGAAACGAGCCCTGTTTCGAGATGACGCCGATGACGGTGAAGGGATGGCCGGCGATGATCACCCTTTGGTCCAAGGGCGAGCGGCCTTGGAAAAGCGCCTCGGCCACGTCGAAGCCCAGCACGCACACCGCGCGGGCGCCGGCCGCCTCACTATCGTTAAAGAGGCGGCCTTCGCTGAAATCCGCGGTGATCAGGCGGCCGTAATCGGCCGTGGTGCCAAAAATCTGGACGCCGTTGAGCTTGTTGTCACCCGACTTGATCGGTGCGCCGCTGCCCGCCACCGGCACGGCCACTTCCAGCAGCGAATTGGGCGACTGCTCGATAATGGCGTTGATCTTGTCCGCGGCCTCGGGACGAATGGGCGGACGGTTGGCGTAATTCCACCAATCCTCGACGCCGCCCCACGGCCATTTCTGGATGTAGAGCACATCGTCGCCCAGCATGGCCAGGCTGTTGTTGAAGCCGGTGTCGATGCCCTTGATGGCGGTGCCCATGAGGGTGACCGCCACGATGCCGATGATGACGCCCAGCGCGGTGAGGATGGAACGCATCTTGTTCGCGCGGATCTGCGTGATCGCGATGCGGAAGGATTCGATGAATTCGTTGTAGAGGCGTTGCATTGTTATTTTCGATTTTGGATTTTTGATTCCCGATCCACCCGGCCTGTCATTCTGAGCGCAGCGAAGAATCCAGTAGTATTCCCTCCGACGAACGTGCCGGTGGATTCTTCGCTGCGCTCGGAATGACAAATAACGAAAGCCATGTGCTCAGTTCTGTCTGACGTCGCTCTCGATGAGGCCGTCGCGCAGCCGCACGATGCGGCGGGCGTGGCGGGCGATGTCCTCCTCGTGGGTGACGACGATGATGGTGTTGCCCTGCTCGTAGAGATCCTCGAGCAACTGCATGATTTCCTCGCCGGTCCTGGAGTCGAGGTTGCCGGTCGGCTCGTCCGCGAGGATGATGGACGGATTGTTGACCAGCGCCCGGGCAATGGCGACACGCTGGCGCTGGCCGCCGGAAAGCTCGTTGGGCTTGTGGCTCATCCGGTCGCCCAGACCGACATTGCGCAGGGTCTGAATCGCCCTCTCGCGGCGCTGGGACGGCGAGAGCCCGGCATAAATCAGGGGCAGCTCCACGTTCTGCAGCGAACTGGAGCGCGGCAGCAGGTTGAAAGTCTGGAAGACGAAACCGATCTCGCGGTTGCGAATGTCGGCGAGCTCGTCGTCGGACATGGTCGAGACGTCCTTGCCGGTGAAGTGGTATTTGCCGCTCGTCGGCGTGTCGAGGCAGCCGAGCATGTTCATCATAGTGGATTTGCCGCTGCCGGACGGGCCCATGATGGCAAGGTATTCATTGCGGCGGACGGTGAGCGCGACGCCGCAGAGGGCGTGCACGATTTCCTCACCCATCTTGTAAAGCTTGGTGACGTTCTCGATCTCGATGACCATCGGGCCGGGCGCTCGATAGACACGCTGGGCGGCGGTGAGGGGGGCAGCGGTGGAGGAACTCATGGTTGGTGTTCGAGTTGTGGGGCGGACGCCCTCGTCCGCCATGCCTTGCGGGGTGAGGGCGCCCCGCCCACAAGGGGATTACTTGGCGGCGGCTTCCTCTTTCTTGGGTTTCTCGATCACGACCTTGGAACCGTCCTTGAGCTTGCGGCTGATGGCGGCATAGCTGCCCGAGACGACTTCCTCGCCCGCCTTGAGGCCGGATTTGATCTCAATGGAGGTGTTGTCGGCGATGCCGGTCTCGACCTTGCGGGCCGTGACGCTGTCGCCCTTCTTGACAAAGACGATCCGGTCGAGCTTCTCGAGATTGCGGCGGGCGTCTTCCTTTTCCTTGGTCAAGTCGAGATCGTTGCCGGATTTCTCCTTGGTCTCCTTGGCTTTCTGCTGCTGGAGCTCTTCGGTGGTTTTCCCGCCAGCGGCGCGGACCGTGACGCTCTGCACGGGAATGGCGATCACGTTGGCGACGGTCTGCGTCTCAATGTCAACGGTGCCGCTCATGCCGGGACGCAGGTGGGCCTCGCGGTCGGAGATGCGGATCTTGACGAGAAAATTAGTCACATCGTCAGTGGGGACCGCGTTGTTGCCGCCACCCGTGGCGCCGGTGCCGGCGGCGGAGCTGGAGATCTCGTTGACGGTGCCGGAAAATTTGCGGCCGGGATAGGCGTCGATGCTGATCGCCGCGTGGTCGCCGAGCTTAACGTTCACGATGTCGTTTTCATTCACCTTGATGCGAACCTCCATGTTGCTGAGGTCGGCCACCCGCATGATTTCCGTGCCGGCGAAGGAGCCGGTGCCCACCACGCGCTCGCCCACTTCGCTGCTGAGGGAGCTGATGCTGCCGTCCATCGGGGAATAGATCGTGGTTTTGGACAGCTGGTCCTGAAACTGGTTGAGCAGGCCCTCCGTGCGCCGGATCTGCGCCTGCGAGGATTCAAAGTCGGCCTTCGCGACGTCGTAATTGGTTTTGGCTGCCGTGAAGTCGGC
>JAYUGX010000072.1:0-1717 GCA_043738215.1 Lacunisphaera sp. | reverse complement strand
GGCTTCATGCCGAAGTTGGTGAAGAAGGGCGGCTCCTGGATGTAGGTGGACTGGGCGTCGAACGCGTAAACATTGCCGGTGCTCGACGGGATCTCGTTCCACTTCGGGTTCTGTGCGGCGAAATCGGCGTAGAGCTTGCGGAACACCTCGGGTTTGAGCGCAGCCTGCATCTGGTCGCGGACCTCTTTCAGCGTCGGCCAGAGATCCTTGAGGAAGACATCCTTGCCGGCCTGGTCCTGCCCGATCGGGTCCTTGGACATGTCGATGTCCACCCGGCCGGCGAGCGCAAAGGCCACAACCAGCGGCGGCGACATCAGGAAATTGGCCTTGATGCTCTGGTGCACGCGGGCCTCGAAGTTGCGGTTGCCGGATAGCACGGACGCGGCCACAAGATCGTGTTTCACGATGGCCTCCTCGATCGCGGGGTGCAATGGACCCGAATTGCCGATGCAGGTCGTGCAACCGTAGCCGACAGTCTGAAAGCCGAGCTGGTCGAGATACGGCGAAAGGCCGGTCTTGTTGAGGTAATCGGTGACGACGCGCGAGCCAGGGGCCAAAGAGGACTTCACAACCGGGTTCACCTTCAGGCCTTTCTCGACGGCCTTCTTGGCAAGCAGCCCGGCGGCGAGCATGACGCTTGGGTTCGAGGTGTTCGTGCAGCTCGTGATGGCGGCGATGAGCACGGAGCCGTGGCCGATGTCACCTTCCATCCGCGGCGCGATGCCCGAAACATTGTCCGGCGTGGGCCGGTTGTTGGCCATCTCGCGCTCGGTGAGCGGATTCGTCGCCTGGGCCGCGGAGTGCCGGGTGGAAACGGACTCCTGGCTGCCACCACCGCCATGGAAGGAGCCGCTCGCCGCCACATGGGTCCGCTTCGCCATGTCTCCGGCCGGCTTGCCAAAGCCATTTTCTGTGACGGGCTTCGAAAACGCGGTGGTGAATTCCTTTTTCAGGTTCGGAAGCTCGATGCGGTCCTGCGGGCGCTTCGGGCCGGCGACACTCGGCACGACGGTCGAGAGATCGAGATCCACGACCTGCGAGTAATCGATCGCGCCCTTCTGCGGGATGCCCCACAGGCCCTGCGCCTTGTAGTAGGCCTCGTAGGTCGCGACGTGCTTTTCGTCGCGGCCGGTGGCGCGGAGATAGTTGGTGCACTCGGCGTCGATGGGGAAAAAGCCCATGGTCGCGCCGTACTCGGGCGCCATGTTGGCGATGGTCGCGCGGTCCACCACTGGCAGCGCCGCGGCACCGGGGCCGAAGAACTCCACGAATTTGCCCACGACCTTCGTCCTGCGCATCAACTGCGTGACGGTCAGCGCGAGGTCGGTGGCGGTGACGCCCTCCTTGAGCGCGCCGGTTAGGTGCACGCCGACGACGTCGGGCGTGAGGAAATAGACGGGCTGGCCGAGCATGCCGGCCTCGGCCTCGATGCCGCCGACGCCCCAGCCCACGATGCCCAGGCCGTTGATCATCGTCGTGTGCGAATCGGTGCCGACGAGCGTGTCGGGATAGTAAATCCCGCCGGCGTTGAGCACGCCCTTGGCGAGATACTCCAAATTGACCTGGTGCACGATGCCAATGCCCGGCGGCACAACCTTGAACGTGTCGAAAGCCTGCCTGCCCCACTTCAAAAACTGATAGCGCTCGCGGTTGCGCTTGAACTCGAGGTCGAGGTTCTTCGCCAGCGCCTCGGCATTGCCCGAAAAATCCACCTGCA
>JAYUGX010000071.1:0-11120 GCA_043738215.1 Lacunisphaera sp. | reverse complement strand
CCCGGCTCAGTCCAAGGATGAGCTCGGCGTCGGGCTCGCGGAAAATCTCACAAACCGCCCGCGCCAGCGAGTAAGCGACGAGGAACTCGCCGGAGAGCCGCCCGGGTTGGGTCTTGGTGACATCACTTTTCCAAAACCGCCATTGGACAAACGCGAACAGCAGGAGCCCCTCCAGGGCGGCCTCGTAGAGTTGAGACGGATGGCGCGGGAAATCAGCGCCGCCGGTTTTGGCAAAGTTGACCGCCCACGGCACCGTGGTCACCTTGCCCCAGAGCTCGCCGTTGATGAAGTTGGCCAGGCGGCCGAAGAACAGTCCGGCCGGAACCGTGGTAACGATCATATCCGTCATCGGCAGGAGGGGGAGCTTGCGCTGGCGGGTGAACAGCCAGGCGGCGAGGATCACGCCCACAAAGCCGCCGTGACTGGCCATGCCTCCTTCCCAGACCATGAAGAAGGCCCAGGGCGGGTGAAAGAGCTGCTCCGGGTGATAGAGGAGGAAATTACCGAGGCGGCCGCCAATCAGCACCCCGAGGACCAGATACGTCATCAGATCCCAGATCGCGGCGGTATCGAGCGGCGAACGATTGGCGCGACGACAACGCTGCAGGAGCCAGAATCCCGCGACAAAACCCAAGAGATAGGACAGGCCATACCACCGGATGCCGAACTTCTCACCGAAGCGGATGATAAATGGGTCCAGGTCATGAACCCAGTAGGCGAGGGAAGACCAGCCAAGCATGGAGCAGAGTAGGTGAAGCTGGCGGCAGTTGAACACAATATCTTTTGGCCACCCGCAACGGCCGTAATGATCTCCCGGGTCACCAAAGTTTCCTTGCCCGGGCCGCGGGCGGCACGCTTAGTAGCCGCATGAGCGTCCCCCAGACCACGCCCCTCAATGCGTTTCACCGGCAGCACGGCGGGCGCATGGTGGACTTCGCCGGCTGGGACATGCCGGTGCAATACAAGAGCATCCTTGAGGAGCACAAGGCCGTGCGGCGCGCCTGCGGGCTGTTTGACGTGAGCCACATGGGCGAGGCGGACGTGAAGGGGCCCGAGGCGCTCAAGTTTCTCCAATACCTCGTGACCAACGATTGCAGCAAGCTTTTCCCCGGGCGCGTGCTTTATACCGTGATGTGCTATCCGCATGGCGGGGTGGTGGACGACCTGCTGGTCTACATGCGCGGCGAGGGCGACTACCTCCTCTGCATCAACGCCGGCAATATCGCGAAAGACATCGCCTGGATGCAGGAGCAGGCGAAGGGCTTTAACTGCACCGTCGTGGACCGTTCGCCGGACTACGCCCAGCTGGCCATCCAGGGACCGACGGCTGCCGCGCTGGTGCAGACGCTCACCAAGACCGATCTGGCCGGGATCAAATACTATCACTTTGCCAATGGCGAAGTCGCAGGCGTGAAGTGCATCATCAGCCGCACCGGCTACACCGGCGAGGACGGCGTGGAGCTTTACTGCGCGTCAAGTGACGGTGTGCGGCTCGCGGCGGCGGTGGTCGCAGCGGGCGGACCGTTCGGCTTGGAGCTGACGGGACTCGGTGCGCGGGACAGCCTGCGGCTCGAGGCCGGTTTCCCGCTTTACGGACACGAGATCACCGGGCACATCTCGCCAATCACGGCCGGGCTCGGCTGGGTCGTGAAGTTCGACAAGGGCCCTTTCATCGGTTCCGACATGCTCAAGACCGAGAAGGAAAAAGGTTCTGCGAAAAAAATCGTCTTCTTCAAGACCGGCGACCGCCGCATCGTGCGCGCCGGCGCACCGGTGCTCAACGCCGTGGGCGACGAGGTGGGGCAGGTGGTGTCGGGCACATTGTCACCCATTCTTAACGAGGCCATCGGCTCTGCGCTGGTGGAATCAGCGGCGGCCAAGGAACAGCTCGCGGTGGACATCCGCGGCGCGAAACTGAATTTGCAACTCGTCAAGCCGCCCTTTGTCGCATTGAAGAAGAATTGATTGGCCACAAAGAAGCACAAAATCCGATGGCAAACGAAGCTGGCGAGGCGCCTATAGGCGCACGGAGATCCTCTGGTAACAGGAGAGACAATTCTCGTGTTTTTTCGTGGCTAAAAATCTGATCCGATAATTTTCTTTCCCCATGAGCAACATCCCCGCTGATCTCAAATACGCCAAGTCCCACGAATGGCTCAAGGGCGCCGCCGACGGCACCGCCCTGGTCGGCATCACCGATTACGCCCAGAGCAGCCTGGGCGACATCACCTTTGTCCAGGTGCCAAAGGTGGGCGCGACCCTGAAGGCCGGCGAGCCGTTCGGCGTCGTGGAATCGGTCAAGGCCGCGTCCGATGTCTACTCGCCCGTGGCCGGCACGGTGGTCGAGGTGAACAAGGCTCTCGACTCGAATCCCGAGAAAGTGAACCAGGCGCCCTACGCCGACGGCTGGATGCTGAAGCTTAAGCTGGCCAACCCGGCGGACGCGGCCAAGCTGCTGAGTCCGGAGGATTACGGGAAACTTACGGCCTGAGCCGCCTCTTTTCGGACACGCCTCGCGAGCAGCAATTCGGCCCTATTCATTGGATGCACCTCCTCCCTCGTCGCATAATCCTCCTCAGCAGCGTTGCCTTAATCATGTTGGTGGCGGGCTGCGGCAAGAAGGCCGGCAACACCGCCGCGGCGGCCGCGGCCGTGCAAAAGCAGCCGGTGGAGGTGGTCAAGGTCGTCCGGCGCGACCTGGCCGAGACGCTCAATATCGTCGGCTCGCTCGCCGCCAACGAGAGTGCCGCCATCCGGCCGGAGATCAGCGGCCTCGTGCGCGCCATCGCCTTCGATGAGGGCCAGCAGGTCAAGCGCGGGCAGCTGCTCGCCAAGATCGACGATGCCGAGCTCCGCGCGCAGGTGACCCAGAGCGAGGCGCGTTTCGAGCTGGCCCAGCTCAACCTGCGGCGGGCGGAAGACCTTCGCCAGACCCAGGCCAACACCAAGGCGGACATGGACCGCGCGCACAGCGAATTTGCCACCGCGCAGGCCGACCTCGAGCTGCTCAAGGTGCGGCTCGACCGGACCGAGATCAAGGCGCCATTCGACGGCCTGGTCGGCGCGCGCACGCTATCCCCGGGTGATTATGTGAACCCCCAGTCGGTGGTCACCACGATCGATGATCTCAGCCGCATGAAGATCGAGTTCCAGGTGCCCGAGCGGTTCTTTGCCAAGGTCGCGCCGGGCACCAAGTTCGTTGTGTCGGCCCGCTCCTCGGGCAACACCGGCAAACCCGACCGG
Organism: Lacunisphaera sp.; assembly: GCA_043738215.1. GTDB lineage: Bacteria > Verrucomicrobiota > Verrucomicrobiia > Opitutales > Opitutaceae > Lacunisphaera. The sequence continues at coordinate 7,877 of JAYUGX010000071.1, read as the reverse complement.
AAGATCGCGGGCGAGGTTTACTTTGTCAGCTCGTCGATCGACCGGGCCACCCGCTCCAGCCAGGTGAAGGGCTACCTCGCCGAGGCCCCGGCGGCCCTGAAGCCCGGCATGTTTGCCAACATCGAGCTGGTGCTCTCCATCAAGCCGGGCGCACTCACCGTGCCCGAGGGCGCCATCCTCACGACCCCGCGCGGTGCGCAGGTCATCGCCGTGCGCGACGAGAAGGGCGAGAAGGTCGCGGATTTTGTCGCGGTCAAACTCGGCCTGCGCTCGAAGGGCTTGGTTGAGATCGAGCCGGTCAATGCCCGGCTGGACGACCAGCAGCCGGTCGTGGCGTCCGGGGTGGGCGCCTTGATTCTATTTCCGGGCGCGAAACTCGAGCCGCGCCCGCAGAAGGAGCAATTCCGCGTCGGTGGCGGAGACTAGGCGGCCATGGTCCTGTCCGATCTCTCCATCAAGCGCCCGGTCATCTGCCTGGTGGCCTCGATCCTGATCGTGCTGGTTGGCGCCCTGGCGTTCAACCGGCTGCCGGTGCGCGAATATCCGAACACCGACTCGCCCGTCATCTCCATCGAGACGAGCTATCCCGGTGCCTCGGCCGAGGTCGTCGAGTCGAAGATCACCGAGCCGCTCGAGAAGGAAATCTCCTCCATCGACGGCATCCGCGTCCTGCGCTCCTCCTCCGCCGAACAACGCTCGCAGATCACCGTCGAGTTCAACCTCAACCGCGACATCAGCGACGCGGCCAACGACGTGCGCGATCGCGTGGCTCGCGCGCGCAACCGGCTGCCGCAGGAGGTGCAGGAGCCCCAGATCAGCAAGACCGACGCCGACGCCAACCCGATCATGAGCATCTCGTTCACATCGGAGCGCTACACCCGGCTGGAACTCTACGACTTCGTCGAGCGCTACGCCCTGCAGCGCGTGCAGACGATTCCCGGCGTCGGCACGGTGCAAATCCGCGGGCCGCGCTACGCCATGCGCCTGTGGGTCGACTCCGACCGGCTGGCTGCCTACGGGCTGACCTCCACCGACATCGAGCGCGCGCTGCGCCAGCAGAACGTCGAGATCCCCGGCGGCCGGATCGAGTCGACCTCCCGCGAGTTCACCGTGCGGGTGCAGGGCAACATGGCCGAGGTGGCCGACTTTGAAAACCTGGTGCTCGCCACCCGCGGCGACTATCAGGTGAAGTTCTCCGACGTCGGCCGCGTCGAACTGGGCTCGAACGACTACCGCAACGTTGCTTTTTTCAAGGGCCTGCCCTCGGTCAGTCTCTCCGTCCAGCGGCAGGCGCAGGCCAACATCCTCGAGCTGGCCAACGGCATCAAGGCGCTGCTGCCCATCATCCGCGCCGAGGTCCCGCCCGGCGTGAACGTCAACGTGAGCTATGATACAAGCACGTTTGTCGAGCGCTCGGTCCGCGAGGTCTACACCACCCTCTGGGAGGCGTCGGCCCTGGTGGTCCTGATGATTTTCCTTTTCCTGCGCAGCTGGCGCGCGACCTTCATCCCGCTGCTCGCGATCCCGGTGTCCCTCGTCGGCACGTTCGCGGTCATGAGCTGGCTGGGTTTCACGCTCAATGTGCTCACGCTGCTCGCGCTCGTGCTCGCGGTCGGCCTCGTGGTGGACGATGCCATTGTGGTGCTGGAAAACATCTACCGGCGCATCGAGGAGGGCGAGACGCCGTTGCACGCCGCGATCTTCGGCGCGCGGCAGGTCGCCTTCGCGGTCATCGCGACGACGCTGACCCTCGTGGCGGTGTTCGTGCCGGTGGCGTTCCAGTCGGGGCAGACCGGCCGGTTGTTCTTCGAATTCGGCCTGACCCTAGCGGTGTCGGTACTCGTGTCGGCCTTCGTCGCCCTGACGCTCACGCCGATGCTCTGCTCACGCATGTTGCAGCGCACGGTGAAGGACGGCCACACGGCGCACGGCTGGTTCTACGAGAAGACCGAGCCGTTCTTTGCGCGCCTCAGCGCCCTTTATGCCGGCGCGCTGTCCGGCGCGCTGCGGCTGCGCTGGGGTGTGCTGGTCGCGGCCCTGCTTTTCGCCGTTGGCGGGCTTTTCCTCTATACGCGCCTGCAGCGGGAGCTGACGCCGATCGAGGACCGCGGGATTTTCCAGGCGCAGTTCATCGCGCCCGTCGGCTCGTCCTTCGAGTACAGCGTCGCCTACATGAAGGAACTGGAGCAGCTGATCCTGGCCGTGCCCGAAGTGGACCGCACCTTCGTGCGCTCGGGTGACGGCCGGGCGTTCATCTTCGCCACCCTCGTGCCGTGGGAGCGGCGCAAGCGCAAGACCCAGGATATCATCGCCGAGCTGCGCGGCAAAATGCAGCAGATCGAGACCGGCGGGCAGGCCTTCCCGTCGCCCGTGCGGCCGTTCGGCTCGCGCGGCGGCTCTCCGGGCATCGCGATGGTTTTGCAGGGCAGTGATTTTCGGCAGCTGCAGACCCTCGGCAACCAGATGCTGGAAGAGATGCGCAAGAGCGGGATGTTCTTCCAGCCCCGCCTCGACCCCTCGCCGGCCAAGCCCCAGCTCGAGGTGCGCATCGACCGCGACCGGGCGGCCGACCTGAAGGTGCCGGTCTCCGACATCGCCTCATCCCTGGAGACCCTTTTCGGCGGGCGCCGGGTCACGGAATTCCAGCGGGGCAACCAGCAATACGACGTGCTGGTCCAGATCGAGGACGCGGACCGCTCGACGCCCTCGGACCTGAGCCGGGTCTACGTGCGCTCGCAGGTCGGGGGCACGCAGGTGGTCGGCCCGTCCAACGGCAACCTGGTGCAACTTTCAAATCTGGTGAGCTACACCGAGAGCGTGGTGCCGGAAAATTATCCGCATTTCAACCGGTTGCGTTCCGTCACGATCTCCGGCCAGCTCGCAGGGAACCGGACCATCGGCGACGGCGTGACTTTCCTGCAGCGGAAAGCGGCGGATCTGCTCCCCGGCGGCTACAGCTACTCGTGGGATGGAGAAACGCGCGACTTCGTCGAGAGCGCGAACGACACCTATATGCTGTTCGGCCTAGCGCTGGTGTTCACCTTCCTGATCCTCGCCGCCCAGTTTGAGTCTTGGGTGCATCCGGTGACGATCTTCACGGGGGTCGTCCTCGCCGTGGCCGGCGGGCTGCTGTCGCTTTATTGCTCACGCTTCTGGGGGGTGGCGATGACCGACAACATCTTCTCGCGCTTCGGGCTGATCATGCTCATCGGCCTGGTGGCCAAGAACGGCATCCTGATCGTCGAGTTCGCCAATCAACTCCAGTTGAAAGGCAAGAGCGCCTTTGACGCGGCCTACGAGGCGGCGACGGTGCGCTTCCGCCCGATCATCATGACCGCCATCGCGACGGTGCTGGGCGCGGTGCCGATCGCCTTCGCCACCGGGGCGGGCGCGGAGACGCGCAATCCGCTCGGCCTGGTGGTGGTGGGCGGGCTGAGCCTCGCAACCTTCATGACGCTGTTCGTCGTCCCGATCGTCTACATCCTGGTGGATGCGGCGTGCGTAAAGCTCACCGGCAAGTCCAGCGCCCACGGCCTGCGGAAGGCGCAGGAGATCGAACGCGAGACCGCGGGCATGGAGTCAGTCCCGGTGCACGCCAAGTAAGTTGCGCTGAAGGCGGGACTACTTGGCCGCTTTCTTGGCCCGGACGCGCTCGCTGGACTTCAGGATGCGCTTGCGCAGCCGCAGGTTCTTCGGCGTGACCTCGACGAATTCGTCGGCGGCGATGTATTCGATCGCGCGCTCGAGTGAAAGCTTCGACGCCGGGGTGAGTCCGGTGGCGACGCCCGAACCCTGGGAACGGAAGTTGGTAAGCTGCTTGGCGCGGACGGCATTGCAGGCGATGTCCTCGTTGCGGGGATTCTCGCCGACAATCATCCCCTCGTAGACCTGCTCACCGGGATTGACGAAGAGCTTGCCGCGTTCCTGCACCATGACGAGGGCGTAGCCCGTCGTCTCGCCGGCCTCGGTGGCCAGGATGGTGCCGGTGATGCGGGTGAGGACCTCGCCCGCGTAAGGGCCGTATTCCTTGAAAAGATGGCTGAGCACGCCGCGGCCGCTGGTGGCGTTGACGACGTCGATCTCCATGCCGATCAGGCCGCGCGTGGTGATGGTCGCCTCGATCATCGTGGTGTGCGGCAGCTTCTCCATGTTGGTGAGCCGGCCCTTGCGATTGGCGAGGTTCGACATGATGGCGCCGACGCATTCGTCGGGCACCTCGATCCAGACGGTCTCGTAGGGCTCGTGCCGCTGGCCGTCCACGATCTTCTCGATCACGGTCGGGCGGGAAACCAGGAGCTCGAACCCCTCGCGGCGCATCGTTTCGACGAGCACGGCGACCTGCATGGCGCCGCGGGCCTTGACGTTGAAAATGCCGGCCTTCTCGGTGTCCTCGATCTTGATGGAGACGTTGGTTTTCAGCTCGCGCATGAGTCGCTCGCGGAGCTGGCGGGAAGTGACCAGCTTGCCTTCCTGCCCGACCAGCGGGCCGTCGTTGACGCAAAACTGCATTTCCAGGGTCGGCGGATCGATCTGGGTGAAGGGCAGGGCGTGGCCGGCCTCGTCGGCCGTGAGCGTGTCGCCGATGTCGATGTCCTCGACGCCGGAGAGGCCGACGATGTTGCCGGCGACCGCCGTCTCGGTCTCGCGCGTGCCGAGGCCGGTGAATTCGAAGACCTTGGTGATCTTGGCACGGATGCGCTTGCCATCGGCGTGGCGCACGACGAACACGGTGTCACCGACGCTGGCGGTGCCGCCGAGGATCTTGCCGACCGCGATCCGGCCGACGTAGTCGCTCCAGTCGATGTTGGAGACGAGCATGTGGAACGGCTCGTTCGGCTTGGCGAACGGGGGCGGCACGTGGTCGAGGATGGTCTGGAAGAGCGGCGCCATGTCCTTCTTCTCCTCGCCGAGGTGATACATCATGTAACCGTCGCGGCCGGAGCCGTAGACGACGGGGGCGTCAAACTGCTCGTCGCTGGCGTTGAGCTCCATGAGGAGCTCGAGCACCTTGTCATACATCTTGGCCGGCTCGGCGTTCTCGCGGTCGATCTTGTTGATGACGAGGACGACCTTGAGGCCGCGCGCGAGGGCCTTGCGGAGCACGAAGCGGGTCTGGGCCTGCGGGCCGTCATAGGCGTCGATGAGCAGGAGCACGCCGTCGACCATGCGGAGCGCACGCTCCACCTCGCCGCCGAAGTCGGCGTGCCCGGGGGTGTCGACGATGTTGATGGTCTTGTCGCGCCAGTGAACGGAGGTGTTCTTCGCCTTGATGGTGATGCCCTTTTCCTTCTCGAGGTCCATCGAGTCCATGGCGCGCTCCTCGACCTGCTGGTTGGCGCGGAAGACGCCGCCTTCCTTGAGCAATTTGTCCACGAGCGTGGTTTTGCCGTGGTCAACGTGGGCGATAATGGCGATATTGCGGATGCTCTGGTTCATGGCGGCGGGACGTGGGAAAGTTGCGTAAACGGCGAAGGTGCAGCCCGGTTTTACGCTTGGCAAGAAGAACCTTGGCTCCGTTGCCAGCCTGTCCGCCATTGGTGGAGCGCGGCGTCCCGCCGCGCTTCCTTTGACCGCGTTCAGCCTGTCCGCCATAGCCTTGGCGACGGCGGAAGGCCGCGTTCCACCAGCTAAGTCCCTAAACGTCAGCGCGCCAGGCCTACTAAAGCTCGTGGTTCCGGGCAAAGGTGCGGCCCAGCGCGCTGACAAAGGGGTGTCTACTAAAGATAGAAGCCCGGGAGCCTCGCGGCTCCCGGGCCAAAATCGGGGGTGGGTGCTCGCCACGCACTCTTCCCCATTCGCACAGCATTGGGCGCCTCGCTTTCGCGGGCCGTGTGCTTCCCGACGCCACTCACCGCGGCATGCGATGATCTCGGTCTCATAGCGGGACCGTCCCGGCCTTTTCAGACCGGAATCTTTCGAGTGAGGCCTCTTCGCCCGGTTCGGTTCCATCTGCCGATGGTGAACTCGCCGGACGGGTGTTGGCACGCCTGCAACGTCTGCATTTCGCACCAGCACCTGGCCACGGGGACGGCCCCGGCTTTTGGCCGGGCGTTGGCCCCGTGTGACGGGTCTGACCTCTTACCTCTCAGGTTGCGTTCGACTTGCGGTTGGGTGACGCGGTTTTACGCGCCGCCCCAAGGAGGAGGTTTTGCGAGCTTTGCCAGACTCGCCCGCTCCCCGCTGCGCCGTGTCCCTTCCGCGCCCCGCCCTTTCGAGCCGGGCCTTTTGGTGGGGTGGACCCACCGGAACACTGCGCTGCGTCCTGGTAATACAGTAGCAACCGAAACCCTCTGGGTAACTGCATGGATGCAAGGCCCGAAACTGGCCCTGGATCTGACTCGGCTCGGCCGCGGCTTCTTAGTTCGCGCCTCACCGCACAATTCCTTAGTCGCAATACTGGATCGGCTGCGACACCGTCCAGAGGAACTGGTGATATTTGCCTGCCTGTGGCTCGCGCCACTGAGGGGAGGGCGGCACCAATTATCGCTCTCCTTTCCCCGGTTGCCCGGGATTATCCCAGTCGCGCTCTCAACGGGTTTTTCATGCCGTTGCGCTGCGACTGTTCTATCAAGGAACGATGAAAAAGATGGGATTCCCCTCTGGGAAGTCACGGGTTTGTTCCTCTCAACTTATTCACCCCGCTTGCGCCGGAGTTTTGCGTTTGGCCGCGTGAATAACTTGTGCCCACCGCTTTGCTCACGGCTTGTTCACAACCACTCACGAAACCGCCGCGGGCATGTCATCCTGAGCGGAGCGAAGGATCCAGCAGTTCTTTTGGAAGGCCCGTCTCCTGACGGGCCGCAGACGGCGGCCAGTGCGCCAGCCTGGACGGTCAGGAGACCGTCCCTCCACTGGATTCTTCACTTCGTTCAGAATGACACGTAACGGCAATTAGGTGATTCCCCGTGCGTAATCGCTTGCAAGCAGGCTTCTACAAAAAAGCATCCACCTCCTCATGTCTCAGCACAAACTGCCCATCTACGAGCTCGAAGGCCGCCTTCTCGCGGCCGTGAAAGGGCAGGGCCGGCTCATCGTGTCGGCGCCCACCGGCTCCGGCAAATCCACCCAGGTGCCGCAGATGCTGCTCAACCACGGTCTGCTCGGTTCGGGCGAGGTTGTCGTCCTCCAGCCGCGCCGGCTGGCCGCCCGCATGTTGGCCAAGCGCGTGGCCGAGGAGATCGGCACCAAGTTGGGCGAAATCGTCGGCTACCAGATCCGGCTGGATTCGCGGGTCTCGAAGGCGACGCGCATCCGCTTCGTGACCGAGGGCATCCTGCTCCGGCAAATGTCATTCGACCAGTCGCTGCGCGGCATCAGCGCCATCATCTTCGATGAATTCCACGAGCGCCACCTCTACGGTGACATCTCCCTCGCGCGCGCCCTCCAGATCCAGCAATCCACGCGACCCGACCTGAAACTGATCGTCATGTCGGCCACGCTCGACGCGGCGCTGCTGAAAAATTACCTCGCGCCCTGCGAAGTGCTGACCTCGCAGGGTCGGACCTACCCGGTGCACATCGAATACCTGCCCAAGGCCGTGGATTTCGAGCATGACCCGGTGTGGGTCGTCGCGACCCGCGAATGCGAGCGCATCGCCGCGCAGACCAAGGGCGACATCCTCGTCTTCATGCCCGGCGCGTTCGAGATCAGCCGCACGGTGCAGGATGTCCAGGGCTCGCACGCCTTGCGCGGATTCGTCTGTTACCCGCTGCACGGCGAGTTGCCGCCCGAGCAGCAGGACCGCGCCGTGGCCCGCTACGACACGCGCAAGATCATCGTGTCGACCAATGTCGCCGAAACCTCGCTGACCATCGATGGCGTCGTGGCGGTGGTGGACTGCGGCCTGGCCCGCGTCGCCCGCTTCGACCCGCATCGCG
>JAYUGX010000070.1:0-11183 GCA_043738215.1 Lacunisphaera sp. | reverse complement strand
CGACCAGTTGAAAGATGAAGGTTGAAAGTTGAATGATCAAATCAACTGAGGCTCTCAATTTTCAGCCCTCAACTCCTCCGCTCTTTCAACTTTCACCTTTCAACATTCAACTCTCCTAACATGCCCGAAATCTTCCACATCGTCCCCGAGGAGCAGCACAACGCCCTCGTCACCGCCGCCTACAAGCGCCGCGGTTACGCCAAGGCCGAGGCCGAGGCCGGCGCCAAGTTCTGCGCCGGGGCCACGCGCCACGGCATCCGCACACACAACGCCCTCAAAGCGCTGCACCTTGACCACCTCTTCGGTTCCGCCGTCGGCGGCTGCGTGCCGAAGGCGAAGATCGAAAAAATCAAGACCCGTTTCCGCAGCGCCCAGGTCTGGAACGCGAACAAGAAACTCGGCCAGGCCACCGGTTACGCCACCATCGAGGCCGCCATCAAGCTCGCCGACAAATACGGCGTCGGCATGGTCTCCGTCGACAACGCCTTCCATTACCTGTGGGGCGGCGGCTACGTGATGGACGCCGCGAAGCGCGGCTACATCGCCTACACCAATTGCACCGCCTCGCTCGCGGAGGTCGTCCCCTTCGGCGGCAAGTTCCCCACCCTCGGCACCAACCCGCACTCCTGGGGCTTCCCCACGACCGAGGCCGTCGGCTATCCCATCGTCATCGACTGGGCCACGTCCGTCGTCGCGATGGGCCGCGTCCAGCAGCTCCTGCGCGAGGGCAAGCAGCTTCCACCCAACGCCGCCGTGGATGTCAACGGCCAGCCCACCACTGACCCGGCGCAGGCAAAATTCCTCCTGCCCTTCGGCGCACACAAGGGCTACGGCCTGGCGCTGATGAACGAGATCATCGGCGCCTTCATCGGCGGCTCGCTGCCCACCATCCGCAGCCGCCCGACCCCGCAGTCTGACGACAAGCACAGCTGCTGCTTTTTTTTCCAAGTCTGGCATCCCGACGCCATGAACGCCGGCGCCTTCGCCAAGGGCCGCAACCAGCAGCAGAACGTGAAGGCCGTCATCGCCGACATTCTCGGCCACGGTAACGAGAACTGCATGCTGCCCGGCCAGCTTGAGGCCGACTGGGCCAGGAAGACCGCCGCGGCCGGCGGACTGCTCTTCAGCGCCGCTGAGATCGCCGCGTTCAACGAAGTCGCCGCCGAGTCACGGCAGCGCCGCTGGCAACTCGACTCGTTCAAAACGGTGACGATCTGACAAGCAGAAACCTGAAACTTGAGACCTGAGGAATCCTTGGGGTTCAGGTCTTTTCTTTTGGAGGGTCCAGCTCCCGCTGGGCCGCGGCTCAGCAGGAGCTGAGCCCTTCACAAACCTGACTTTGACTGCGCGACCCTCAGGTCTCAGCTTTCAGTCCTCAGGTTTCTCTTCTCACGCCTCCGCCGTTTCCCGGGTCAGTTCGATGGCCAGCGTGCGGCAGGCTTTCAGGTCGGTCTTGCCGGTGCCGAGCATCGGGATCTTGTCAACGCGCCGGATGAGGCGCGGAATCCAGAGATTGGGCAGGCCGGCCTCGAGCAGCTTGGTCCGGAGTTGCTCGGAAGTGACCTCGTGCCGGGTCAGCAGCACGAGGGCCTCGCCCTTGGACGCGTCGGGCACGCCGGTGACGACCGCCACCGGGCCGTCGTTCTGGTCCCAGCCGAAAACCTCGATGATGCGCTGCTCCACCGTGCCGTGCGGCACCATCTCGCCGCCGATCTTGGAAAAACGCGAGAGCCGGCCCTCGATGTAGAGGAAACCGTCGTCGTCGAAGCGGCCGAGATCACCGGTGATGAACCAGCGGCCCTTCAGCGCGGCGTCGGTCTTCTCGGGGTCCTTCAGGTAGCCGGGGAAAATATTGGGGCCGCGCAGCCAGACCATGCCCGTGGAGGTCAGCGGCAGTTCCTCGCCGGTGTCGGGATCCATGATGCGCGCCGTGGTGCCGGGCAGCAGGCGTCCGACCGCGCCGGTTTTCTTGCCCAGTTGCGCCTCCGCCGTCGTGGTGGTGATGGGGGGGTGATACTGGTTGATGCACGCCGCCGGCGTGGTTTCCGTGAGCCCGTAGCCCTGCAGGATCTCGATGCCAAAGAGCGAGAGGAAGCCGTCGTAAAGATCCATCGGCAGTTTTTCCGCGCCGGTGACCACGAGGTTGAGCGTCGCGAGCTCCTCTCGGGTGGCCTTCTTCAGGAAGGGCCGGACGAAGGTCGGCGCCCCGATCAGCACCGTGGCTTTTTCCTGGTGGATCGCCTCGATGATTTTCTTGGTGTCGAGCGGGCTGGGAATGGTCACCACTTTGCAGCCCCGCAGCAGCGGATACCAGAGTGTGACGGTGAAGCCGAAGGAATGGAAAATCGGCAGGCATCCGATCATCGTCGCGGTGTCCGGCAGGATGGAGAGCGAGGAAATTTGCGCGCAGTTGGCCAGGATGTTGCGGTGCGTCAGCACCACGCCCTTCGGCTCGCCGGAGCTGCCGCTGGTGAAAAGCAGGGCTGCCTCCGTGTGGTCGCCTTCGCGGGGCAACCCGAGCAGGGCGGCCAGCCACTGGTTCGGCAGCAGGTGGGCGGCGAGCACCCAGGGCACGATGGCGCTCTTGCCCCCGGCCGCCTCGACGGTTTTTTTCAAATCGAGCGTGTTTTCCGGAAAGGGAAAGTTCGGGAGCTTGGCCCGCATGGCATCGGCGGTGATGATGGTCCGGATCTCCCCCACCCGGAGGCTGGCCTCGATGGCGGCGCGGCCCACGGTGAAGTTCAGGTTGACCGGCACCTTGCCGGCGCAGGCCACGGCAAGGTTGGCGATGTGGGCGCCGGCGCCGGGCGGCAGCACGATGCCCACGCGCTGGTCCGGCACCGTCCGCCGGAAGTGCCGCGACAACGCGATGGCCACGCCGAGCAGTTGCGCCGCCGTCAGGACGCGCCGCTCGCCCGTGCGGTCCACGAGCACCTCGTGCTGCGGACGCTTGGCCAGCGCACGCACCACCTCGCGGGCCAGGTGGCGGCGCAGCACCGGGCGCTGCTGGAAGGCTTCCTCGCCGAGATCCAGCATGGCCTTGCGCGCGGTGGCCCGATCCGCCTGCGCCGGTGCGATGGGTGGCCCAAAAACCACGCAGACCGGCGTTGGCATCAGGCGCGGCGACTTCCACAGGTATTTGTTGCCGGCGAACGAATAGATCGAGCCCCACAGCCCGTCGATGGCCGCCGGCACCACCGGCGCTTGCGCGAGTTCGGCCATCAGGCCAAAGCCACGCTTCAACTCCATTAGCTGCCCCGTGCGCGAAATGGCCCCCTCCGGAAAGACGCAGACCAGTTCACCCTTCTTGATCGCATCCGCGGCCATCCGGATCCCTTTCGTCGGCTTGCCCGCCATCACCGGGATGACCCCCGAGGCCCGGAAGATGAAGCGCATGACCGGATTCTTCACCAAGCCCGCGAACGCCACGAAGCGCAACGGCCGCGGCGAGGCGATCTGCATCACCACCGCATCGACATAGGAAAGGTGATTGCACAGGACGAGTGCGCCGCCCGCGGGAATGTTTTGGCGGCCCAGCACCTTCACCCGGTAGAAAGCCGGGCCGATGAGCCGCATTACCGTGCACACTGTGTGGTGCGGCAGGTGCCAGAGCGCGTAGATGAGCATCCCGAGCGTAATGGCCGCGAGGGCGTAGAGCTGCGCGGCCGGATCCCAGTGCAAGAGCCCTTCCCCCGCAAACAGGACAAACAGGCCGTTGGCCACAAGGCCGGCGATGCTGTCGAGCAGGCCGACCGCGGCCAGCACCCGTCCGCGCCGGTGGTCACCCGAGGTCTCCTGGATGAAGGCATAGAGCGGCACCAGGAACAAGCCCGAGGCAAACCCCGCGACGATGAGCCAGAGGTGAAAAGCCAGGCTGGCGTGGCCGATCAGCGCCATGGCCACCAGAGCAACCAGCAACAGCAGGCCGCCGATCGGGGCCAGCCCGAGCTCGACGCCGCGACGCGAGAGCAGGCCCGCGGCCAGGTTGCCGAACATGGTGCCGATTCCCATCAGCAGCGCCATGATGCCCGCCGCCGTGGCCGAGCCGACGCCGCCGTCGTCGTGCAGGCTGGCGCCCATTTGGATCAGCAGCACCAGCAGGTAGCCGCCGATGCCATAGAAAAACATGATGCCAAAGGTCGCGCGCAACAGCGGACGGTCGCGCCACAACTCCGCGATCTGCGTGCCATGCCGCCAGAACAGCGCCGCGCGGAACGGCTCGGCCGAATGGGCTTTGGTCCGCGCTACCAGTTGGAAGACCAGCCACGACAGCACTGACATCACCGCCAGCACCACAGCGGTGAGCAACGCGCCATGCCAGGCGGCCTCCGCTCCCTCCAAGCCCTGCCTGAGCTTGCGGGTCACCAGGGCGTCAAACAGTTTTCCCCCGGCGAAAATGCCCGCGAGAATGGCCGTGACCGACATCATTTCCATGATGCCGACCGCGCGCGACAGGCCGGCCGCGTCCACCAGCTCGCGCAGGACGCCGCGCTTGGCCGGGGCGAAGACGGTCGCCTGCAGTGCGAGCAGGACGAAACCCGCCACGGCGCCCCAGAGCGACTGCAGCCACAGCGCCGCGACCAGCAGCACCATGATGCACGCCTGCGCCCCCAGCGACACATTGAGCACGGTGCTCTTCGGGAAACGGTCGACGACCCAGCCGGCCAAAGGCGAAAAAAGGATGAACGGGGCAATCAGCAGCGCGCCGAGCAGGCCGCGAATCAAGTTGGCGTCTGTGTCCGGCAGCACGCCGGGAAACTGCGCCAGCGCGATGAGCATGAGCTTGGCGGCGTTGTCATTGAAGACGACCTGGGCCTGGGCGACCATCAGCGCGGCCAGCGAAACGCGGGGTGATTTCATGCGGGGTGGACGGGCAAAACTGTGCGGGACTTGCCGCCGCGGGCAAGACCTTCCTTTGGTTCAACGACCGCACACCACGGCGGGGTCGCCGTGGCTCCATCACTCTGGAGCGCGGGCGACCTCGCCCGCGATTCACCTACCCTGTTTTCCAGCTTCGCAAATCCCGCGCCAGCGAGCCGAAGCCCTGCGGAAAATCATTCTCCAGTCGGCGCACGTCGCCGTGGTGGCGCGTAACCTCCTGCACCGCGCGCTTGATCTCGAACGGCAGTGACGGGCGCTCCGTGCCGTAGACGCGCCATTTGAGTTCGCGTCGCAAATAGGGCGGCCGGTTGGCCGCCTGGCCGTTGATCCATGTTGCTTCCGTCACCGACGTGTCGCGGCCGCAAAGATACCACGCCTCGATGGCCGGCACGCACACCCCGACCGCGCGCAGCACCCGGTCGCGACCATGCGCCGGGGGGAGGTTTTTGGTCGCACGCCGGAAGACCGCCCGCAGCCGGCAGATCCGGCAGAAGGGATGATGATAGCCCGGCGCCTCGTGCTCGACCGTGTGCACCGGCGAGTCGTCCGAGTCCACCACCACCACGAGCCCGTCGGCGTTGGTGTTGAAATGCAAATGCCGGATGATCGGCGGCAGCACCTGCTCCACCGACGGCCAGCCGCGCGCGCGCAGCGTCGCCTCCACCCGCGTGAACGGCCCGCCAAGCACGTATTCCACCAGCACGCGCAGCGCCGCCTCGTCCGCCGGCGATTCGCTGAGCAGTGCGATGTTCATGCTTCGTCGGGCACTCCGCCGAGGATTCCGCTATACCAGAGGTCGCCAAGGTGGGCCTCCTTCATCAATTCCAGCAGGTCGGCACGCTCCGACAGCCGCATGAAGGTCGCGGCGTTGCCCCGTTTGCTGGCCAGCACAACCTCCTCCGGGTGGTCCTTGAATTGATCGAGCAGGTAGGGTGAGTGCGTCGTTGTGATGACCTGCACCGGCGCGCGTTTTTCCCCGGCATCCGACGGATAGCTCAGCCGGTAAAGCGCGTCGCGCACTTCGCGCAGCATCCGCGGATGCACGCCACGATCAGCTTCCTCGAGACACACGATGCTTGGCGGCGATGGCGCATGCGCCAGGGTGAGAATGGCCAGCAGGTAAAGCGTGCCCTGCGAGAGACTGTCGGCCGCGATCACTTCGCTGCCCTCCGCCAGTCGTGCCACCAGCTCCACCCTGCCCTCGCCTGCCTCGCGAAAATCCAGTCCGGCAAACTCCGGCAGGATCCGGCAGAATTCCCCGACCAGCCGGTTCATCACCTCGGGTGACTGCTGTGTTCGCGCCGCCAGCACCGCCGCGAGATTACCGGCATTGGAAGCCAGTTCAGCACCGTCGATGCGTTTGCCCGGCACAGCCATCGCGTAATGGTCGAGCAGGTAGGCCCGGATGCCCTGCAATCTCGTCCGCAACTCCGCCCATTGTCCTTCGCCGGCGATGCCTGGTGGGTGGTCCACCACGAGGAGATTGCAGACGAGCTCGTCGGAATTGCAGCCCAATGTCACGCGCACGTCCTGGAACGGCGGGTTGAAGTGAAACTCGATCTGCGGTCCGTCAGGCTTCTGTCCCTTCAGATCATGCGCATGGACCACCGGCATACCCGCCAGTGTGCGCAGTCGCAGCAACGCCTGGATGAGACTCGTCTTGCCACTGCCGTTGGGACCGATGAACAGGTTGAACGGCCCCAGTTTCACCGCCGCGGAGCGCAGCGCCTTGAAGTTTTTGAAATGGACCGCGGCGATCATGAGCGCTCAATACGGCCCGCGGATGTGCGCGGCGACCTCGCGCTCGTAGAACGCCGCCAGCTTCACGTGCCGCTCCGCGCCCAGCGGCGCGAGGACCGAGGCCGACGCGTTGGACTTGGCCTGCCCGGCGTTTCTGGCTCCGGGAATGATCACTCTGACGGCGTCAAAATCCAGGCACCACCGGAGCGCCATCCCGGCCATGGTCGTGTCGGCGGGTACCAGTGGCTTGAGCCGGTCCGCCAGTTCCACGCCTTTTTCAAACGGCAGGCCGGCGAACGTCTCGCCGACATTGAACTGCTGGCCGTCGCGGTTGAAGTTGCGGTGGTCGTTGGCGGGAAACTTCGTCTGGGCTGTCATCCGCCCGCTCAGCAACCCGCTGGCCAGCGGCAGCCGCACAATGAGGGCCACGTCACTGCGCCGCGCGGCGTCGAACAGGACGTGAACGGGTTTTTGCCGGAAAATATTGAAGATGATCTGAAGCGCGGCGCAGCCGGGCTGGGCGCAGCACCAGAGCGCCTCGTCCATCGCCTCGACGCTGGCGCCGTAGGTCTTGATTTTCCCCTCGCGCTGCAGTTCACCCAGCCAGCCGAACAGCTCGCCGCGCATGAGGATCTCCGGCGGCACGCAATGGAACTGGGTCAGGTCGAGCGCCTCGACCCCGAGCCGCTTGAGCGAGGCCTCGGTATGCTGCCGCACCGCCGCGCGCGTGAAGTTCTGCGGCCAGCCCGGATCGCTGAAGCGGCCCAGCTTGGTGGCGACAAAGATCTGGTTGCGCGTCTTCGTCTTTTTGAGAAACTTGCCGATGAGCGACTCGCTGCGGCCGTCGCCATAGACGTCGGCGGTGTCGAAGAACGTCGTGCCCGCCTCGTAGGCCGCGCGCAGCGTGGCCAGCGCCGCCGCGTCAGTCACGTCACCCCACCCGGCCCCGAGCTGCCAGGTGCCGAGCCCGACTTCGCCCACCTTTCTCCCGGTCTTGCCGAAAATGCGCTTCTTCATCGCCGATAGTGTTACTGGTTTTAGTGTCTCAGCAAAGCGGAATTCTCCTGCCGTCAGCGCCGGCAACCCAAAAAGTCGACTAGCTCTTGGGATTATGTAGCGAAGAATAATCGCCTGTTTGGTCTAGAAGTTGATATCGGCCGTTCGCCTCAAACGTGTGATACCTTACAGGCTTATTATTCTTTGGTGAGATTTCGGACACCACTTCTACTGCAATGGTTATCTGATTTTCACTTATTTCCACTACACCTTTATCGGACTCTGCAGTCGGAACTCCACCATACGAAATGGCAAAGTCGCTAGAACTCAATTTGCCAATCCGCTTTGTGAGGTAAACCTCCACTGAATATGGCGATTCAGCATGATCTGGCTTCAATTGATGAATATTAAACCGGATGATCTCGGTCGCCTGAATCTGCACCCGGTATCTAAAAGCTGGGTAATCCGACTTCAGTAACACGACGGTATTAGGGCGCTCAATTGAACCACAACCGGCCAAATGAAATGCGAGCAAACAGCCAACCAACACAACAAGTGGAGATTTTTGTGAAGATGGCAGTTGATAGGACTGACTGGTCTGCATGCGAGCCAGTCTGATAATTTACTCAGCGACTGCAAGTCGCTCCCACTAGTCACAGGGTGGCTTTGTCCCGAATCTCGTCCGCCGGGCCGAAAATCATTTCCAGCTGCGCCTGGGTCAGGGGCATCTTATAGAACGCGTTGGATTGCGGGGTGCCGATCTCGGGGGCGTAGGTCTTGTTGGGCAGCTGGATCCAATTGGCGCGAAAGGCCACGCACTGCTCCGCCCGGAAGACAAAGACCATGCCTTCAAAACTGTATTCCACCGCGCCCCGGCCCCAGTCCGATCTTTCCAGGACAAGTTTGTTCGTCCCCGCCAGGTCGGCGATGCGGTCGACCGTGAAATCCGCGGATTCCATCACCTTCCCGCTGCTGAGCCGGATGTAGAAGGGTGTTTCATCATTCAGCGGTTTCCTGGGCTCGCCGATGCTCAGGGAGACAAAGCGCGCCTCCCCGCTGGGCTGGATGGGCCCGCGGGCCTGCATATTGCCGCGCAGAAACGTCCGGTATTGCATCCGGGCCGGCTCTGCGGCGCCGCCCAGCAGCCCAAAGGCCAGCAGTCCCGCCAGACAGCGGCCGAACATCGCGGGGCATCCGGGGCGGTTTTTCATGTCTGCGGCGCGGTCATGGCGGGTCAATTCTCCGGGTTGAGGAAATCCGTGAGCCTGGATGTGGCAAGCTTCGTGAAGAACGCCGACGGGTCGGGTTTCGCCAGCGAGCCGCCGACCGCGATCGGCGCCGAGGTTTTCGCGTAGCCGAGTTCGTCCCGTGTGCCGTCGAGCAACTTGAGTTTGCCGAGCAGTTGCTCGATTTTACCGCGACCGGCGAATGCCAGTGTGGCATTCAGCGGCTGCTCGAGCAGCGGCTTGTCCGCCACGTAGGTCACCGTGCCCTTGCCGAGCAAACGGATGTCGGGCGCGACCAGGCTGATGTCCTCCAGCGTCATGTTGAGCGACTCGTCGCGCACCAGCCGGACGTTAAACTGGTCGTAGTTCAATTCGGCCACACTCTGCGCCAGCTGGTCCACAAAATAGGCCTGTCCCGCCACCTTCTCCGCCGCCTTGGTCACTTTGTCCGAGCCGAAGATGGAGCCGAGCACCGCGGCGCTGAGTTCGACGGCCTTGGAGGTCATGGAAACTTTGCTGCTCGAGCGCTGCAGCCCGCGGAAAATTCCCTGCCGGCCGGCCAGCTCAAACCGGCCGCGCGTGCGCTCCAGCGTCCGGTCCATGGTCTCGCCGTTGCCCGTGAAACGGCCGCTCACGTTGAACACCCCCTCGACGGTCGCAGGCTTGCCGGGCTCAAGCGACTTGAAGAGCCGGCCCGCGTCAAATTCGGTCAGGGAAAAATTGCCGTCCAATTGGTAGGGCTGCGAGCCGCCGTTGAACTTCACCTCGCCCGATGCGGCAAACCGGCCCTTTTCGCCAAAGGCCGCCTCCAGTTTCGACAGCGAGACCCGCGCCTGCTCAATCGCCACCGAGCCGTTCAGCCCCGTCATGGCCCACACTGTGCCGCGAGTGACCGACTTGACATCCAGCAGCAGCGAGCCGTTGAACCGCGACCAGGCCGGCACGGTGTCGGCGGTGATTTTCGCGGCCGCGACCGCCGGTTGCCGCGCGGCTTCACCCGGGGCGACTGAGGCCAGGAAAACGCCCAGCACGGAAAGGGCATCGGCCAGCTCCACGTGTTCCCCCGTCAATTTTCCATCAAGCCCGAACACGCCCGCCGCCGGAGTCAGCTCCAGCGAGAAATTCAAATCCGAGCGCTGGCCGGCGCGGTCCAGCAGCAGTGGCGCCTGCACTGACAGCCGGCCGTCACCCTGCGCGACGGCGCGAAAGCTCAGGTTGGCCACCGGTAGCGTCAGGCCGCCCTCGCTGGCAACCAGGCCGTTCACGGTCAGACGGGCTTCCAGCTGGCTGGACGCCGCACCGAGGGCGGCGCGAACCTCGCCGCTCGCACGTCCGGCCGAAACCTGCTGCGCGCCAGCGAAGAGCGGCTGGGTGGCGAGCGCGGGAACCTCGAGATTGAAGGTCAACGCCCCGCTCAAGCCGGCTTCCGCCGACCGCATCGCCTCGCCCTTGAAGCTGAGCAGAGTCGCGCCTGTGGCCGTCCGGACGGTCACGTCGCCCGTTTGGACCCTCGCCGCGGCCCGGCCCGTCACCTCGATCACCGGCAACGCCTCGACGCCAAGGCCGGTCAACGCCGGTTGCCCGTTCTGCGTGAGGGAGAGATTGGCCAGCTTTAAAGGTGACACGGCGCGCAGGGTCAGTTGCCCGCCGTTCGCCGCGAGCACGAACTCGCCCTGGGCCACCACTCCGCCCAATTTTGCGCCGGGTTGGTTCAGCGGCAGGCGCTCGAGCGGAAGGCGACCCAGCACCAGTCGGACCAGATCAGCGGGGCCGCTCGCTCCCGTCGTGGCTCGTCGCGCAGCGAGGTCGAGACTGAACGGGCGCAACGCCATGGCCGAGAATAAGGCCGCGCCGCCGCCATCGGTCGCCGAGGCGTTCAAGCGGCGCAGCTCGATGGTGCTGCCGGTTTTCGTGAAGTCGGCTTCACCGTTGGATTTGACGCGACCCAATGGCAGCCACGGCGCGAGCAACTTCGGCAGGTCGGCGGTGTAGCTGGTCGAGATGGTGATGGGTGGATCCGGCAAAGTTGGCACCGTCACGCCGGCCTGGGCCGTGAAAGAATCGCCCGCGGGTGTCTTAAAGGTGAACTCGGCCACACTGGCTTGCAGTTCCCTCGGGGTCAGCACCGCGTCGAAGTTCACCATGAGGTCGGCCTTGGACAGCAGCAGCACGCCCTCCTGCACGATGGTCAGCTGGGCCACCTGCAACGGCCGCACGGCGCGAAGCAACAGGCGATCGGATTCTCCCGCCACCGTGAATTCACCGGTGATCATTCCGCCCGAGACATCGGCCGCATGCACGAAGGGCCGGATCCATGCGAGCGGGAGGCCGGAGAGTTGC
>JAYUGX010000069.1:0-1766 GCA_043738215.1 Lacunisphaera sp. | reverse complement strand
CGGCGTCGGCGAACTTCGCCCCACCCTCGCCATGGCCCTTTGAGGTGCCGGCCACCTCGGGAATGCCGCGGGCAATCTGCGTCCGGGCGATGATGAGCTGCGGTTTGCCGCTCTTGGTCTTCTTGGCCTTGTTGACCGCCTTGAGTATGGCGGCGAAGTCGTGGCCATCAGGCAGGGTCTGCACGTCCCAGCCGATGGCCTTGAAACGGGCGCCGGTGTTCTCGCTCTGGGTCTTGTCCGCCATGGCATCGAGCGTGACGTCGTTCGAGTCGTAGATCAGGATGAGATTGTCCAAGCCCTGATGGCCGGCGAATTCGACCGCCTCCATCGCCACGCCCTCCTGCATGCAGCCGTCACCCGCGAGGCAGATGACATGGTAGTTGAAAATCTCGTGGCCGGGAGTGTTGAAGCGCGCCGCCGCCATCTGGCCGGCCATCGCCATGCCGACGGAGTTGCCCACGCCCTGCCCCAGCGGGCCGGTCGTGGCCTCGACCCCGGGCGTCTCATGAAACTCCGGGTGACCGGGCGTCTTGCTGTGCAGGGCCCGGAAATTCTTCAGCTCGTCAAGCGACAGGTCGTAGCCGCTCAGGTGCAGCCAGGTGTAGAGGAACATCGAGCCGTGGCCCGCGGAGAGGACGAAGCGGTCGCGGTTGGGCCAGCGGGGCTCGTCGGGATTGTGCACGAGTGCGTGGCCGTAGAGCACGGCGCCGATCTCGGTCGCGCCGAGGGGCAGGCCGAGGTGGCCGGAGGAGCATTGGTGGACGGCGTCGATGGCGAGGCCGCGAGCCTGGGCGCAGGCCTGGGCGAGAATCTCGGTCTGAAGTTTCATGGGCGGGGAATGCGGATGAGTGAAAGTTCATTTACGCCGCCGGCTCCCGGGGTGCAAAGCCCAATTTTCGGCACAAAAAACGATCCGCCAGGTTTTCGCGTAGCGAGAAACCGGGACGGACTCCGGGCCGTGAGCACACGGCAACGGAGTCACAGCAACGGGGCAACCCCCACCAAAGAAAAAGGCGGGATCAGCGATCCCGCCCTACAGATGAAACAACTGAAAAGCTCAGGCCTTGGCTGCCGCCTGCTGCTCGTTGCGCTTTTCCTTGACCGCCATGGCGGCCTTGCCGCTGCGGTCGCGCAGGTAATAAAGACGGGCCTTGCCGGGCGTGGAGTCCTTCTCGACCTCGATCTTGTCGATGTTGGGGGAATTGACCGGAAACACGCGCTCAACGCCCTCGCCGTAGCTGATGCGGCGGACCGTGAAGGTCTCGTGGATGCCGCTGCCCTTGTGGGCGATGACGACGCCGGCGAAAACCTGCACGCGCTCCTTGTCGCCCTCGCGCACCTTGGTGTGCACCCGGACACCGTCGCCGACTTTGAACGGCGCAATCTTATGTTTCACCTGGGCGGCGGTGATTTCCTGGATAATGGGATTCATGGCTGGTTATTTGAGTAAATCGGGACGGACCTGCTGGGTTTTTTCCACTTGTCGCGCGTGCCGCCACTTCTCGATCTCGCCGTGGTTGCCCGAAAGGAGCACTTCCGGCACGGACATGCCGCGGTAAACGGCGGGACGCGTGTATTGAGGAAAGTCGAGCAACTTGCTAGTGAAACTTTCTGTCGTCAACGACTTTTCTTCGCCGAGCACGCCGGGGATGAACCGGGCCAGTGCATCGATGACCACGGCCGCCGCAAGTGTGCCGTTGGTAAGCACATAATCCCCGATGCTGATCTCCTGATCGATGGCTTTTTCGCGGATGCGCTGGTCGATG
>JAYUGX010000068.1:0-1768 GCA_043738215.1 Lacunisphaera sp. | reverse complement strand
GGAAGAAGCGCGTGACCTCCTTGAGCACGTTCTCCTCGAGGAAACGGAAAATCTCCGGGCTGCTCTTCAGCATGTTTGGCGTGAACTTGCCGGTGTGCCAGCCCTTGACCACCACGATGGCGCGGTGGACGTAGGCGAGCTCGCTGGCGAAAAGGAAAAATTCCGCCCGGCGGGAATTGCGCTTGTAGGCGGGGTTGTAGACGACGAGGTCCACCTCCTCGTCGCCGGTCTTGCGGCGCGCCTGCACCTGGTATTTGCGCACCTGGCGCACGAGGAAGCCGTTTTGCTCGAAATACTCCCGGACAATGCCTTCGTCGATGGCTGACATGGGTCGAACAACTTAGCGGTTTGCCCCGGGATAGCAGCCAAAATCTAGGCCGCACCCAACTCGCGCCAGACCGCCTCCACCATGGCCGGCGGGACGCCGGAGCGGGTTGCGGCCGTGCCGAGGGCGGTCAGCACCACGAAGCGCACGCCATCGGCGCGGCTCTTCTTGTCGCGGCTGATGGCCTCTTGCAGGGCCGCCATGGGCAGGGGGGCGCGCAGGCGCGCCGGCAGCTGGTGCGCGGCCAGCACGCGTTCGATCCGGGCAACATCGTCGGCCGGAATCAGGCCGAGTTTATGCGAGAGACGGGCGGCGCCGGCGAGTCCGATGGCGACGGACTCGCCATGGAGGTAGGCCGTGTAGCCCGTGACCTGCTCGATGGCGTGCCCGAAAGTGTGGCCCAGGTTCAAGAGTGCCCGGCCGTTTTCGGGCGCGCGTTCAAATTCATCTGCCCGCACGATGCCGGCCTTCAATTCACAGCAACGGCGGATAACTGCCGGCAGATCGGGACTGCTTGCGTTCAGGACCGTCTTCTCCAGCTGGGCGAAGAGCGCGGCCTCGCCGAGCAGGCCGTATTTGATCACCTCCGCCATGCCGGCGGCAAATTCCCTCGCGGGCAGCGTCGTCAGCAAACCCGGGGCAAGAAAAACCGCCCGCGGGTGGTAAAACGCCCCGGCCAGGTTTTTCCCGGCGGAGAGATTGATGCCCGTTTTGCCGCCGACGGAACTGTCCACCATCGCGAGCAAGGTCGTCGGCACCTGGATGTAGTCGATGCCCCGCAGGTAGGACGCCGCCGCAAACCCGCCGAGATCGCCCATCACCCCACCCCCGGCCACCCACAGCACGCCCTGCCGGGTGATTTTGTTCGCCGCGAGAAAATCGAGCACCTGCCCGTAGTTTTCAAGTGACTTGGATTGCTCCCCGGCGGCCAGAGTCAGCCGGGGAATGGCGCCAAAATTCCGATCCAGATAGTTTCCATGAGCCTGGGCTACGCCCGCATCGGTCAACAGCGCGGAAGGACGACCCTGCCGGTCCATTTCGGCCAAGGTTGCTGGCAGGGAGTCGCCCGGTCCCGCGAGAAAATGGATCGGATAGCTTCGCGCGCCTAGTTCCACCGTGAGTGACTCTGCCATCGTGGCCTTAAACAAGAGGCCGCCGCACAGGTCAATGCCCGTCCCGGGCTGATCCTGATCAAGGCCACGTGAACTCGGCTCGGCGTGACAACCATACCCAGACGGCCTGAGGAATGAACTCTAGCAGCTTCGGCTCGCCTTGGCCGGGTTTCGGCAAAGCCTCGGGGCATGTTCCGGCTCGCAGCACGGTGGACCTTGATGGGATTTATTCTCTGGTCCGGTTGCGTCGGCGCCGCGCGCGAGACCGATGCGCCGTGGATCCGCGGAGTCTTCACGGGAAAATCGCCGCGGGTGGTGCGACTGCCCGAAA
>JAYUGX010000067.1:0-85357 GCA_043738215.1 Lacunisphaera sp. | reverse complement strand
TCCAAATTTCTTCCCCCCCGCCCGGTGCCGCCTAATCCATCAGCACATTGACGATCGCGTTGCCGATGCCGACGAGCGCGGCGCCGGAAATCAACCCGGCGCAGATCGGCTCACAGCCTTCGACCCAAAACTCGTGGCCATTGGTGCCGGCGGCCTGGTTCTTCCACCCCTGCCACCAGAAAATCATCGCACCGATCCACATCGCGAAGCATGACTCAGGCGGCAGCACGACGCCGAGGCCGATGGACACGGCCGAGAGTGGGAAACGGCCCTTGGTCTTGATGCGCAGCACTTCAAACACCAGCGCCACGCCCGCCGCGACGACCATCGAGATGATGGCCGAGGTGGCCAGATGGCTGATGCCGTTGGCAATCAGGTCGGCGACGCCCTTCCACTGCAGCGCCGCTGGCATCGCAAACGCGTCGGACACGAGCGTCGAGACTGACCGCACCCCGTTCTTGTCGGGTGGAAGAAAAAGCAGATAGAACAGCGGCGTCGCGGCGAGCGCGCCGGAGAAAATTCCGATGACGTGTCCGATGGCCTGCTGGCGCGGCTTGGCGCCAAGCATGTAGCCGGGCTTGATGTCGGAAAGCAGGTTGGCGGCGTTCGACGCGATGCCCGCCGTCATGCCGGCCGGAATGAGATTGCTTGCCGGATTGGAGTGGTCGATCGCCCCCATCGTGAACTGCGTGATCTTGCTGAGCGAACCGGTCGGCGTCCACGAGGTCAGTGCCATGGAGTTGGTGCAGATGATGGTGAGCACAAAGATCAACGGCAGCGAGATGAACGACAGCAGCCAGGGCACGCCAAAGAACTGGTGCGTCACCCACGCCCCGATCACGCTGAACACCGGCACGCCGACATAGGACATCCAGAGCGGCAGCTCGATGTCCCCGAGCAGATCCGAATTCACCGCGCCCTCCGCCGGCTTGCGCCGCAGATTCTTGAAAGCGCTGGTGATCAGCTCCGGCTTGGCAAAGAGGCTGACCAGCGAGCCGACCACCATCATGGTGACGCCCCACCACAGCGCCCACTGGTTCACAATCTCGCCGCGCGAAATCTTGATCAGCGCCCCGCTCGGCGCGGTGTAGGCCTTGATGTCACCACGCTGGATCATGATCGGGGCGAGGATGGCGAAATTGATGAAGGCCCCGAGCACGCAACTCGTGGCCACGCGGACACCCATCAAACCGCCGATGCCCAGCATGGAGGCGTCGAGCGTGAGCCGCAGACCGAGCTGGCGGATGTCCGTGCCAAGAATCTTCGGTGTCCACAGGTGATACTTCACCGCGAGGGTGTAGTAATAATAATCGACCTGCTCGTGGAAATTCCACGGCTCCGTCAGGCCGGCCCATTTGTCCAGCTGCAGGATTTTGAACTGCAGCAGCTTCATCCAGCCGTCACTGGCGATGAACTCGTAAAGGCCGGTGAACACTGCCGTCAGCGTCAGGAGCTTGGCCTTGAACATGCCGGCGGCGGCATCGCCGTAATAGAGCGCGTCCAGCACGACCCCGCACGCCCGGCCCTCCGGAAACGGGAGCTGGTCCTCGTTGAGGAACCGGCGCTTCATCGGGAAGGCCACGAGCACGCCGAGGATGGCCACGATCGTGCACCAGATGATCATCTGCCACCAGGGAATGATGCGGCCGGTCACCAGCATGTAGGCCGTGAAGGTCGTGATATACGGCGTGATCATGTAACCCGCGGCCGTGGCGATCGACTGCGTGCAGTTGTTCTCCAGCACGGTGAAATCCTTCATCAGGCCGCTCTTCGCCAGAAGGCGGAAAATGGCGAAGGCGAGGATGACCGAGGTCAGCCCCACGCCGATGGAGATGCCGGTCTTGCCACCGATGTAGAGCGCGGTCGCGGTGAGGATGCCGCCGAGCAGGAAACCGGTGAGCGCCGACCGCAGCGTCAGCTGCGCCATGTCCCCGCGGTAGATGTTCTTGAACCACCATTCGTCTTTTTGCGCGCGTGACCAGATTTCAATCTGTTCGTCGCTCAGCTGTTGCAGGGCCATGGGGATTGGGGCGGGTTTGGCGGGGGAAAACGCGGCCGGACTTCCCCGCGGGCAGGAACTGTTTTGGCCCAACGTGGAGGCTTCTGCGCCGGCAGGCAACCTGTCTTCCGCCGCGTCCTGGCTGGCCCGCGGCCAGCCTTTTACGCAAAAACCTGTAACCTTTGGGCCGCTGCCCGGTATTCCCTGCCGCACACCCCATGACCACTTTCCATGTTCCTCACTCCCGTCACCCAATTCCGAGTTCCCTCCCCGGCTGTCCCCGCTAGCCTCACCGTTGCGATGGAAGCCCCGTCCGACCACGAACTCATGATTGCCGTGCGCGCCGGAGAAATCCGCCGGCTCGGCGACCTCTTTGAGCGCCACCACCGGCCGCTCTACGGTTTCTTCGTGCGCCTGACCAACCAGCCTTCGATCGGCGAGGACCTGGTGCAGATTGTCTTCTACCGCATCCTGAAATACCGGCACACTTACCGCGACGAGGGCAAGTTCTCCGCCTGGATCTATCACCTCGCCCGCAAGGTCGCCGCCGACCACTTCCGCAAGCACGCCGCCACGCCGACCCCCACCGACCCGTCCGACCTGTACGCGCAACCCGACCCCGAGCCTCAACCCTCCGACCGGGCCGCGACCGCCGAAGACGTGGTGCTGCTGCGTGCCGCCCTCGCCCGCCTGCCGCTGGAGCAACGCGAGGTGCTCGTGCTCTCCCGCCTGCAGCATCTCGGGCACAAGGAAATCGCCAGGCTGCTCGATTGCTCCGTCGGCGCCGTCAAGGTCCGGGCCCATCGCGCGCTCAAGGAGCTGCGCGACGTCTATTTCAAAATCAGAAAGGAGCAGGCGGCCTGACCGCCTTCAACCCACCACCAGAGGATTCACCATGAACTGCTCCCGCGTCCAAGATAACTTCATCGACTACCAGGATGGCTCGCTGCCCGCCGACGAGGCCGCGCAGCTCCGCGCCCATCTCACCAGCTGCCCGACCTGCCAGCGCGAATGGTCCGCCCTGCAGGAAATCACCCGCAAGCTCGACACCCTTTCCGCCACCGAGGAACCCAGCCCGCGCCTTCGCGAGCAATTCTACGCCATGCTCGAGACGCATCAGCGCGAGGCCGACGCCCCCAGCCCCTTCGCGCTGGCCCGCGACCGCGTCGACCGTTTCTTCGCCGCGCTGCTGCCCGACCGGCCCGCCCTGCAGTTCGCCTTCTCCCTCGCGCTGCTGATTGGCGGCCTCTACGCCGGCCAGCGCTTTCTGACCCAGCCGGTCGTGGTGCCACCCATCGATGACTCCGCCAAGACGGAGGTCGCCGAACTCCACAAGCAGATGGAAAAAATGAGCCAGCTTGTCTATTACTCGCTGGCCCAGCAGCAATCCACCAGCGACCGCCTGAAGACCGTGCTCGCCACGATGGATCTCAAGAGCCCCGACCGCACGGTGCTCACCGAGCTGGTCGGCTCGCTCGCCTTTGATCCGTCCATCAACGTTCGCCTCTCCGCCGTCGAGGCGCTGGCCCAGCACTCCGATGATTCCCTGGTCCGCGCCGGGGTGCTCTCGGCCCTGCCCCGCGAAAAGGCGCCACTCGTTCAAGTGGCCATGATCGAACTCCTCGCCACCGCGCGGGACCAGACCGCCCTGCCCGTCTTTGAAAAACTCGCCCGGGACGAGGCGGTTGATCGCAATGTTCGCGACGCCGCGCGCCGGGCCTTGGCCGCGCTGCGCCTGCCCGCCCAGCCCGACAATGCTCCCGCGGCCACGACCAGGAAAACCCTCAAGCCCACTCTCACATGAAAACCAACATCCCCTCCCTTTCCCTCCGCATCTTCAGCGCCGCGTTTCTCGTGTTTGCGCTTTCCGGCGCCACCCTCCGCGCCGACGACGAAGGCGCCACCGCCACCGTCAAGCTCTCCGCCCCGGGCAAGCCCTCCACGCTCCGCATCGACATGCCGTGGGCGGACATTCACATCGTCGGCGTGGAAGGTGACACCGTCACCGTCGCGTCCACGCTCGTGCAAAAGGGCGCCAAGCCCGCTCGCCCCGGCGGCCTGCGCCGGCTCGACGACGAGGTCAGCTTCGAGATTACCGAGCATGACAACGTCGTCAGCCTCCGCCTCGCCGGCGACAATCCTTGGGCCGGCCACGACGCCGAGTTCAAGATCTCCGTGCCGCGTGCCATGGCGCTCGACCTCAAGACCGACGCCGGCGGCGACCTCATTGTGGAAAACACCGACGGCGACATCGAGATCACCAGCATGAACGGCGACGTCATGCTCAAGGGCATCAGCGGCGCCACCACGGTGAACACCATGAACGGCGAGGTGCGCGCCCTCTACGCCAAGGCCCCGCAAAAACTCGTCCTGCTCACCTCGATGAACGGCGAAATCGACCTGCGCGTGCCCGGCGATACCAAGGCCAACGTGCGCCTGAGCACCCACAATGGCTCGATCCTCACCGATTTTGACGAGAATGTGCTGAAGACAAAATCCGAGAGCAAGGGCTCCGGCTACTCTTACTCCTACGGAAGCAGTGAGTCGGCCCGCATGAGCGCCGACGCGGCCCGCATGGCCGCCGACGCCACGCGCATGGCGATGCAGGTGGCCCGGGAGGTCAGCCGGGAAGTGAAACGCGAAACGGAGCGCGCCGCGAAAGAGGCGGCCGAGGCAACCCCGGCGGCCGCCCCGCGCGCCCCCCGAGCGCCCCGCGCGCCGATGCCCCCGATCACCGGCGGCAAGGTCGTCAGCGGCACGCTCAACGGCGGCGGCGTGGACATCAAGGTCTCCACCATGAACGGTGAGATCACCTTGCGTCAGTCCAAGTAATCCCCGCCATCCTCTCCGCCCGCCCGGCTCATTGAGTCCGGCGGGCTTTTTTTACCTCACCGCCGGTCGCTCCACACGTCCTTGACCGGCATCTCCTCCGGGGCCGTGCCATCGGGTCGCGTGATGGTGAAGTTCCCGCGCAACCGGATGTCCTCCGAGGACGCCCCGACCATCACGGTGAACCGGCCGGGTTCGACCGTCCAGTGGTTGGTGCGGTCATAGAGTTGCAGGTGTTCCGGCTTGAGCGTGAAGCGAACCGTCTTCGTCTCGCCGGGCACGAGGGCGATCCGCGCAAAGCCGCGCAGCGCCTTGTCGTAGGTGGTGACGCTGCTGTAGTCGTCGCGCAAATAGAGCTGCACCACTTCCTCGCCGGCGCGGCCGCCGGCATTGGTGACATCGCAAGCCACCTCGATTTCGCCGCCGGGGCCGGCGCGCTCCGGGGAAATTTTCAGCGCGCCGTAGTCGAACTTGGTGTAACTCAGGCCATGGCCGAAGGCAAAGAGAGAACCCTCGACCATGCCATTGTCCTTCGCCTGCGAGCCGGGCTTGGCGGGAAAGTTGAACGGGATCTGGCCGGCGGACTTCGGGAACGTGATGGACAGCTTGCCGGAGGGATTCGTGTCGCCAAAGAGCACATCGGCCAGCGCCGCCCCGCCCTGTTCGCCGGGGAACCAGAGCTCCACGATGGCCGGCACGTGCCGGACGGCCCAGTTGACACTGAGCGGCCGGCCGTTGCTCAGCACGAGCACGAGCGGCTTGCCGGTGGCGGCGAGCGCCCGCAACAGGTCCTCCTGGTAGCCCGGCAGGTCGAGGCTGACCCGGCCGTGCGACTCCTGGGAAATTTCCTCGGTCTCGCCGAGCACGGCGACGATGACGTCGACGTCGTGCGCGGCCGCCACGGCGGCATTGATGCCGGCGCGCACGTCATCGGGCATGGCTTCCTTGAAGGTGTCGCTCTCCGGGAAATTCGCGTCGATGACCTTGCAGCCTTCCGCGTAGCGCACGTCGGCTGTCGCGCCCAGTTTCTGGCGAATTCCCGCCAAGGGGGTGATAAAGTCGAGCTGTTGCGGGCCGTAGCGCGACCACCAGCCGCCGGGGTCGTCCGCCAGCGGACCGGTGACGAGGATGCGCGGGATGTTCTTCGCGAGAGGCAGTGCCTCTTTTTCATTTTTCAACAGCACGATCGATTCGCGGGCGGCGCGAGCGGCGGCCGCCAAGGCATCGGGCGCACGGACGATTTTTTCCGCGGCGGCGGGATCGGCGACATAAGGCTGGTCGAAGAGCCCGAGCCAGAATTTCACGCGCAGGATGTCGCGCACCCGGGCGTCGACCACGTCCATCGACAGCCGGCCGGTTTTCAGCGCCTCGCGCAGGAGCGCGCCGTGTCTTTCCGGCAGCGTGAAATTTGTGCGCACGTTTAAACCGGCCTCGTGTGCGAGCACCGCGGCCTCCAACGGGGTGGATGCGACCCGGTGCTTGGTGTGGATGTATTCGACCGCGTCACTGTCGGAGACAACGTAACCCCTGAAGCCCCACTCCTTCCGCAGGATGTCCGTGAGAAACAGGCTGCTGGCCTCGATCGGGACGCCATCGTAGTCGTTATACGAGGCCATGACGCCGAGCGCGCCGCCCTCGCGAACGGCGCGGCGGAAGGGCTGGAGAAAGGTTGTCTGCACTTCGCGCCAGGTCGCCGACGGGTCGGTGCGCGCGTTGCCATCGCGGCCGCCCTTCGGGATGCTGTAGACGGCGAAATGTTTGAGGGTGGAGACCACGCGGTTTTCCTGGATGCCGCGCACCTGCTCGACCCCGAGTTCGCTGATGAGGAACGGGTCCTCGCCATACGTCTCGACCGTGCGGCCCCAGCGGGGATCGCGCGCCAGGTCGAGGATGGGCGAATAGACGTTGGTGTAGCCGAGGGCGCGCGCCTCGCGACCGGTGATGCGACCGATGGTGCGGACCAGGTCGCGATCCCACGCGCAGGCAACGGCGATCTGCGCGGGAAAGCTGGAGGCCTTCACATGGAGCAGGCCGCGGATGCCCTCGTTGGTGAAATCCGCCGGGATGCCGAGACGGGTGTCCTCGATGAAGAAACGCTGGACGTCGTTGAGGCCGCGGGGATGCAGCGGCCACGGGAAGGCATACTGGGTCGGCAGCAGGTTGTGCGCAAACCCCGCATTGCCGTTCATGTGTTCGTCGATGTTGCCGATGCCGTCCTTCCAGAAAGAAGTCTTCCAGGCCGGCGTGGGCATTTCGTCCTTCACCACCCGCGGGAAGCCATAAAGCGTGACCATCTGCGCGGTCTTTTCGTCGGCGTTCATCCGGGCGAGCAGGTCGGTGATGCGGGTCTCGGCATCGAGCGCCGGATCTTCGTAGGGATCCTTCACCCCGTTCTTGTTCAGGTCGATCCAACCCTGATGGTAGATGGGCGGCGCCGGCCGGTCGGAAATAAAGCGGGCATCGGCCGCCTGGCCGATGGTGGCTATGGCACCCAGCGTGATGAGACCGGGCAACACGAAACGGAATGACAATGAGTGAAAGCGCATGCGGAATGGGAGCAGGGTTGGGGCACACCCTAAGTGGGCCTGATGGCATCCGGCTGCAAGAATTTGCTGGGAGTGCCGGGCGGCGCTTTTCTTTTGCGGGGAAAAATGCTCTGCTCGCCTTCGTGTTCACCGCCAGCATTCTTTTCGCCCGGGCGTGAGAGCGGCCCACATGAAGGCCGTCCGCCTCACCGCCCCGGGGCGCCCCCTTGAACTGCACGACATTCCCGTGCCAGAGCCCGGCCCGGATGATGTGCTGATGCGCGTCCACGCCGCCGGCATCTGTCATTCGGATGCGCATTACCGCGCCGGCACCTCCGCGGCCGGCCCGCTGCCCCTGACCCTCGGACACGAGGTGGCGGGGGTGATCGAGCAGGTCGGAGAAAAGGTCCGCCCCTGGCGGCCCGGCGACCGCGTATGCGTGCATTACCTCGCCACTTGCGGCACCTGCGCGTGGTGCTCGGGTGGCCACGAGCAGTTTTGCGCCCACGGCCGGATGATTGGCAAACAACGGGCCGGGGGCTTTGCGGAATACCTCGTCCTCCCCGCCCGCAGTGTGTTTCTGCTGCCGGAGAAAATCTCCTTCGCCCACGGCGCCGTGCTCATGTGCTCCTCCGCCACGGCGCTGCACGCCCTGCGCAAGGCCCGGCTGCAGCCGGGGGAATGCGTGGCCGTCTTCGGCGTCGGCGGCCTGGGAGCTTCCGCGGTGCAGCTGGCCCGCGCCCTCGGCGCAACGGCGGTCTATGCCGTCGACCTCAACCCCGCGAAGCTTGCGCTCGCGGCCAGACTCGGCGCGACACCGGTGAATGCGCGCACCGGCGATCCCGTCATCGAGATCCTCCGCCTCACCGGCGGCCGCGGCGTTGATGTCGCGCTCGAACTCATCGGTCTTCCGCTCACGATGCAGCAGGCGGTGCGCGTGCTCGGCAAGCTTGGCCGCGCTGCGCTCGCCGGGCTCACCCAGCAACCCTTCGGCGTGAACCCCTACACTGAGTTGATCAACCAGGAGGCGGAGATCATCGGCGTTTCCGACCACCTCGCCTGCGAGATTCCCGCGTTGTTGCGCCTGACCGTCGAGGGCCGGCTCAACCTCGACCCCATCGTCAGCCGTTCCGTGCCCCTCGAGGCCGGGGCGATCAATGGCGTCCTCGACGAGCTGGATAAATTCGGCGGTGCCACGCGCACCGTCGTGCAAATCACCCCCTGACCGCCACGTTGACGCCGTCAGCCGGCGGGCTAGCGTGCCGGCATGACTGCCTCTTCTATCCGGTTCCTGCTCCTGCTCGCCTTTGTGGGCGCCGGCCCCATCCTCGCCCAAGTGGATCGCATCAACGGCCGCGCCTTCGCCACCCGCTCGCCCGTCCTCGGCCAGCATGGCATGGTCTGCACCAGCCACCCACTCGCCACCCAGGCCGGCCTTGACGTGCTGAAGGCCGGCGGCTCCGCCATCGACGCCGCCATCGCAGCCAACGCCACGCTCGGCCTCATGGAGCCCGTCAGCAACGGCATGGGCGGCGACCTTTTCGCCATCGTCTACGACGCCAGGACCAAGAAACTTTACGGCCTCAACGGTTCCGGTCGCGCCCCGCTCGGCCTGAGTTACGAGCAGATGAAAGCCGGGCTGGCGAAGACGGCGAATCCGAATCACATCCCGCCACGCGGCTTTCTGCCCATCTCGGTGCCCGGCGCCGTCGACGCCTGGTTCGAACTGCACGGCAAGTTTGGCAAACTGCCGATGAAGGACGTGCTGGCCCCCGCCATCCGCTACGCCGAGGAGGGCTTTCCCGTCACCCAATACATCGGCTACCTTTGGGGCATCGGCGTCCGTTATGCGCAAGCCGACAAGTTTCCCGGCGCGTTCCTCGACGTCTATGCGCCCAACGGTCGCGCGCCGCGCGAAGGCGAGATTTTCAAGAATCCCGCGCTGGCCCACACCCTGCACCTCATCGGCGAGCAGGGCCGGGATGTATTCTACAAGGGCGAGATCGCCCAAAAAATCGACGACTTCATGCGCGCCAACGGCGGCTACCTGCGGAAGGTCGATTTCGAAAAACACACTTCCACCTGGGTCGAGCCCGTTTCCGTCAATTACCGTGGCTACGAGGTCTACGAGCTGCCGCCCAACAGCCAGGGCATCGCCACGCTCCAGATGCTGAACATCCTCGAGGCCTACGACCTGAAGAGCCTAGGCTATAACTCACCCGACGCGCTGCATTTCATGATCGAGGCCAAGAAGCTTGCCTTTGAGGACCGCGCGAAGTTCTACGCCGACCCGGCGTTCACGAAAATCCCGCTGACCGGCCTGCTGGCAAAGGACTATGCCGCCGCGCGCCGCAAGCTGATCAACCCCGCCCGCGCCGCCCGCACCTACGACGCCGGCAATCCCGCGCTCAAGGACGGCGACACCATTTACCTCTGCACCGCCGATGCCGAGGGCAACATGGTCTCGCTCATCCAGAGCAACTACCGCGGCATGGGCTCCGGAATCACCGTGCCCGGCCTCGGCTTCACTTTTCAGGACCGCGGCGAACTGTTCACGCTCGAGCCCGGCCATGCCAATGTCTACGCGCCCGGCAAGCGGCCGTTCCAGACCATCATCCCCGGCTTCGTCATGAAGGACGGCCAGCCGTGGGAGGCGTTCGGGGTCATGGGCGGAGCGATGCAGCCGCAAGGCCATGTGCAGGTGCTCGTCAACCAGATCGACTTCGGCATGAACATTCAGGAGGCCGGCGACGCCGCTCGCTGGCAGCATGAAGGCTCGAGCGAACCCACGGGCGAAAAGATGACCGATGGCGGCACCGTGCAGGTCGAGAGCGGCGTCCCTTATGAGAGCACCCGGGCGCTCGCCCAGCGCGGCCACGTGGTCGTCGGCGGCATCGGCGCCTTCGGCGGCTACCAAGCCATCCGCTGGGATCCGGTGAACAAGGTTTACTGGGGTGCGAGCGAGAGCCGCAAGGACGGCCAGGCCGCCGGCTACTGAACGCGACGCTTTCCCCTGACAATGAAGTCCACCCGTCGCCCCGCCGCCCACTCCGCGGCAAAAAAATCCCCAGCCAGAAAAGCAGAGCGGTCTGCCGCGCCCTTGTTCAACTGGCTCAAGACGCGCGGCGCCGGTGTGCTGCTCCACCCGACGTGCCTGCCGGGCGCGCAGGGCTGCGGGGTGTTTGATGAACACGCCGTCCGTTTTCTCGATTTTCTCAAAGAGTCCGGCATGAAATACTGGCAGGTCTGCCCGCTCGGGCCCACCGGCTACGGCGATTCGCCCTACCAGTGTTTCTCCGCCTTCGCCGGCAATCCCTACCTGGTTGATCTCGCCGCGCTGGTTCGTTTCGGGCTCCTGGCCGAATCCGACCTGGCCAAACTCGCCGCCCTTTCCCCCGACCGCACGGACTACGGCGCGATCTACAAACTCAAGCCCCGCCTGCTCGCGTCCGCCCACGCACAATTCAAGCAGAAGCCCCCCGCGCTGCCCTACGGTGATTTTGCCGCCTTCTGCCAGAAACACGCCCACTGGCTCGACGCCTACGCCTATTACCGCGCCCTGAAGGATCACTTCGCCGGGATTGCCTGGTGGGAGTGGCCGCTCGAGGCCCGTGATTATGCCCGGGCAAAAAATTCCCCGTTCCGCGTGAAGCTCGCCGACGCCATCGCCGCCTACCAGTTCGGCCAGTATCTTTTTTTCGGTCAATGGTCGCTCGTGCGCGCCGCCGCGAAGGAACGCGGCGTCGAGATCATCGGCGACCTGCCCATCTTCGTCGCCGGCGATTCCGCCGACGCCTGGGCCAGCCCGCACCTCTTCGAACTCAACCCGAAAACCCTCCTCCCCCTCGCCGTCGCCGGGGTGCCGCCGGATTATTTCTCGGCGGACGGCCAGTTGTGGGGCAACCCGCTCTATCGTTGGGCCGCCCACCGCACCAATGGCTACGCTTGGTGGCTGGCGCGATTGCGCGCCGCGTTTGACCTGTGCGACATAGTCCGCATCGACCATTTCCGCGGCTTCGACGCCTACTGGCGCATCCCGCTGCCGGCAAAAAATGCGCGCATGGGCGAATGGATCCCGGGCCCCGGCTTGGACCTTTTCCGCGCGTTCCGGCGCGAATTCCCCTCCGCCCGCATCATCGCGGAGGACCTCGGCGTGCTGACCGACTCCGTGATGAAGCTGCGCGACTCCTCCGGCCTGCCCGGCATGCTCGTGCTGCAGTTCGCCTGGGGCAGCGATGCGAAAAACAACTACCTGCCGCACAATGCCACGCCCAACTCGGTCATCTACCCCGGCACGCACGACAACGACACGACCGCCGGCTGGTATCTGGCCGCCCCCGAGGCCGAGCGCGACTACGTGCGTCGTTATCTTCGCGTCTCGGGCACCGACGTCGCGTGGGATTTCATCCGGGCGAGCTACGCCAGCGCCTCGCGCCTCGCGATCATTTCCCTGCAGGATATTTTCGGGCTGGGCTCCGCGGCGCGCTTCAACACGCCCTCGACCGCCGAGGGCAACTGGCAGTGGCGCTACCGCGCCGCCGCGCTTGAGAAATCCTTTTCCTCCACGGCGAAGTATCTGAAGGAGCTCGCGCAGCTTTACGGTCGCTGACGCCCAGGAAATTATTTCACGGCGGCCCAGACCCTCTGCACGTCGTCGTGGTCCTCCAGCGCCTGCAAAAACTCGCCGACCTGGGAGCGCGTCGCGTCGTCCAGTTCGGGAAACATCTTGGCCATGTAGCCGATCTCGCTCGTGACCACGTGCCAGCCGTGCTGCTTCAGCCAGACGGTCACCGCGTGCACCGCCTTGAGCTCGGTGATGAACCGCACGCCGAGGGCACCTTCGGGGATGTCATCGTTCTGCGCATGTGTCAGCCGCTCAAAGTCGTTGGCTCCCGCCTCGATCGCGGCTGCCTCGGGGTCGGTCGCGGCGTCCGCGTGATGCGCTTCCACCAGTCCGACATGATCGAAGAGGAATTTGTTGCTGCCCGCGGCGCCCAGCACGCCGGCCTTGAAAAGAAACCGGATCTCCGGGGTGATGCGCTGGTGGTTGTCGGTCATGCATTCGACAATGACCGGCACCTTGTGCGGCGCGTAGCCCTCGAAAACCACATGGTCCAGGTGCAGCTTTTCGCTCCCGGTGCCCGACCCCTTGGCGATCGCGCGTTCGATCACGTCGCGCGTCACGCTGGCCTTCTTCGCCTTCTCGACCGCTGCGTGCAACCGGGCGTTGCCCTCCAAGTCACCCCCGCCGAGTTTGGCGGCCACGGTGATTTCCTTCACCAGCTTGCCGACCGTCTGGCCCTTCTTCAGGTTGACGATTGCGCGTTTCGCGTGAAGCCACTGGCGTCCCATAAGGCGGCAAGGTATGCCGGGGTCGCGGGTCGCCGGCAAGGCCGAAGAAGCGCCGGATGGCGTGACCAAGGGCGAGATTCTATGCTGACACCGCGCGTCACTTCCTAATGCGGATGGTGTCGCCAGTGTCCTCCATCTCGAAAAGGTGTGCGCGCTCGTCCGGCACCTTGTTCGGCTGGTGCAGGATCATCATCAACTGGCCGTCGAGCCGCTTGAACATCATGGCATGGCCGCCATCAGCCCCAAACACCGGCTCGGCCTGGTGTTTCCACGGGCCGGCGAGTTTGCCGGAGTCGGAGATCGCCAGCCCCGTCGTGTAGCCGGTCGCGCTGCCGGAGGTCCAGAGCAGGGCCAGTTTGCCGCTTTTCATGCGGTGGACCCACGGCCCGTCCGTGATCGTGCACCCGTATTGGTCCGATTTCTTGGTCCAAGGCGCGTCGCTGCCGTTGAACAACCGCACCGGCTCGCCGTCGGTCGCCGAGAGGTCGTCCTTCAGCTTCACATATTCCACGGTGCCGTCCTTGATCTGCACCCACTCGTGGCAGAACACCATGTAGGGCACGCCGTCCTCCACCCAGAATGTGCCGTCGAGTGTCATCATGTCCGGCGGCAGCGTGGATCGGGTGGTGTCGAACGGCCTGAACGGCCCGTCCACTTTGTCCGAGACCAGCACCTGCGAGCCGCGCTTCACCCGCGGCAGCCAGTTGCGCCACTGCTCGGGGAGCTTCTCGTCGCTGTCGAAGGTGAGGAAGAGATAAAACCTCCCCTTGTAATTGTGCAGCTCCGGCGCCCAGATGCCGCGCTGCGTCCAGAAATTCTGCGGTATTTCGAAGATCACCCGCGGTCCGTTCCAAGTCGCCAGATCCTTGCTGGTGTATTGGACCACCGTCCGGCGGCCGTTTGGCCCGCGCCGGCCCGCGCTTACCAGGTAATAGGTCTGCGCCGCCTCGTCGACCCACACGCAGGAATCGCGCAACCGTTCATCGGCAAGCTTCACGTCGCGCGGTGCGGGCATCGGGGCGTTGCGGGGATCGGGGCCGGCGGGCTGGGCAAAAGTCCCGTCCGCGAAACCAAGCAATCCCAGCAGCAGCAAGCATCGCATTCTGGACATAACGCGGGGGCTCAATGGTTGCCGGTGAGCAAGAGCGTCACAAAGCTCGCAAACAGGCCGATGATGAACGTCGTATAGGCTAGGCGCAGGTAGCGGTATTTTTTGTCTGCGAGAAAGCTGCCGAGCGTGTAGATCTCGCGCACCTGCGCTTCGTAGGTCAGCGCCGGGTCGTTCATGACCCGCTCCATCTCGGCCGCGAAGTGAGGGTAATCCAACGCAGTGAAATCTCCGAAGAACAGCAGGTTGAACTGTGGATTGTGCACATCGGGCGCCGGCCGGCCGTGGACCCTCAGCCGAACCTTCGGCATGACGGCATAGGCCGCGAGGAGGATCGTCATCAGGCTGAAGCCAATGAGCACGATCAGCGGCAACTGGGAGCCGGCTTTCATGGCCTGGGGAGCCGCGAGTGTGACCACGATGGAAGCCATTGTGAGGAGCATGTTGGCCTTCAGGTCGGCCATGCTGCTCAACTGCACGTGGTGGGCGCGGGTCTGCTGCAGCAGATAGTTGATCTCGTTGCCGGGCGTGGTTATTTTCATGGACGCACCTGATTGGTGGTTGATTGCTGCGGGTAGGCCTAGCGGCCCGGGCGCATTCCCGCGAGAATTATTCCGCGTCCGCCGGGCGGCCCGGGCTTTTCTTTTGCCCAAAGCCGGCTACAGTGACGGGAGATGTTTGCCGATTTGCTCCAATTGATCACCCGCCGCCCGCCGGAGGTATATGAACACGCCTTCGTCGAGGAGGTGCATGTGCGCCGGCCGGTGCCCCGCAATCCGCGGGCGGAGAAATTCATCCTCATCTGCTGGGGGCTCATCGCGGTGAAGCATGTCGCGGTCATCTGGGCCGTGCACCACTACGCGGTCCCTTTCCACCAGCTCTGGATCAACTTCCCGACGTTCCTGCTCGGGCTGATCGCCACCCTCGCCTATTACTGGGCGGAGTGACTGGAATTTTTGATTGGGGATTTCTGCTTTTCGATTTTGACTGACCGACCATTGACCGCGCTCTTTCGGCCAATCCTAAATCCTAAATTGAAAATCAAAAATGCCCCCAGTTCCCGGACTCCGCAGCAACTACGACAAAACCGGCCGCCTCGTATATTTCGGCCGCATGCTGGATAAAATCCGGCTGCACGCCGCCGGCCAGCTCCCCGCCGATTATCACCCGAATCTGGCCAAGGGCTTTGACGCCCGCTGTTGTGCTTTTCTGGGCGTCGACCACGCCGCCCTCGTGACCCGCACGCTGCAGGGCGGCACGGACGAGGAAATCCTGGCGTGGTGCCATCAGCACGGCGGGGCCCGCTCGGACGACCAGTGCGCCTGGTGGAATAACTTCATGACGAAGCGAGGCTGGCGGGATGAGGCCAGCGGGTTGTTGCAAAAGCGCATTGCCGAGCTCGGCCTCACCGGCAAGCCCATCGAAACCTTTTTTGATCTCAATGAGTTCGACGAGGGACGCGACCCGGTCGCCCTGCAGGCCTGGTTGAAGTAAAGCGCATGAGTCCGTGGAAAAAACGCCTGGCTTGGCTGCTCTCCGTTCTGGGCGTGCTGTGGTTGATCGTGGTGGCGGCCGTGGCGTGGGGTTGGTGGCAGATGCGCGGCAGCCGGCCTCAGCTCGATGGCGAGCGTGCCGTCGCCGGCCTCGGCGCTCCCGTGCAAGTGGCGCGGGACGCCCTGGGCGTGCCGACCATCACCGGGGTCACACGCCCTGATGTCGCCCGCGCCACCGGTTTCCTCCACGCCCAGGACCGGTTTTTCCAAATGGACCTGCTGCGCCGGCGCGGAGCCGGGGAACTGTCCGAGCTCTTCGGCCGGGCGGCGTTGGAGCTCGACCAAGGCGCGCGGTTGCACGGTTTCCGCCGGCTGGCGGAGAAAATCGTGGCGCAGGCCAGCCCGGCCGAGCGCGCGACCTTGCAGGCCTACACCGCCGGCGTGAACTCCGGCCTCATGGCCCTGGATAAAACCCCGTGGGAATACCTGGTCATCCGCGCGAAGCCGGCGCCGTGGCGCGAGGAGGACACCATCCTCTGCATCTATGCGATGTGGTTCGACCTGCAGGATTACAAGGGCACTTTCGAACTGAACCGGGACGCGCTCCGCGGGGCTTTGGGCCAGCCCGCGCTGGATTTCCTCGCCCCGCGCGGCAATTCCTGGGACGCCGCGCTCGACGGCAGCACCTTTGCCCCCTCCCCCCTGCCCTCCCTGCGCTTCACGCCGCCCGCAGGCCCGGGCACCGCTGCACTCTCACCCGGCGAACCCGCCGGAAAGCAGGTGATCGGTTCCAACGCCT
Source organism: Lacunisphaera sp. (assembly GCA_043738215.1). Lineage (GTDB taxonomy): Bacteria > Verrucomicrobiota > Verrucomicrobiia > Opitutales > Opitutaceae > Lacunisphaera. The sequence continues at coordinate 69,252 of JAYUGX010000067.1, read as the reverse complement.
TTGCAATCAGCGGCGCGCGCACCGTCACCGGCGCGGCGATGCTGGCGAACGACATGCACCTCGATCTCAACGTGCCGCATATCTGGTATCGCGCGGTGTTGCAGTGGACGGATGAAGCCGGCCCGCATCGGGTGGTCGGCGTCACACTGCCGGGTGTGCCTTTCCTGGTGGTCGGCAGCAACGGCCGGGTCGCCTGGGGCTTTACCGATGCCTACGTGGACACGACGGACCTGATTTATGCCGAGACGGACAACATCGCCCTGAGCCATTACCGCACGGTGCGGGGCTGGATGAAAATCGAGGAGCGTCACGAGGAAATCCGCATCAAGGGCGAAGCCGCGGTGCCCTTCACGGCCCGCTGGACCGAATGGGGCCCGATTCTGAGCGGGCCCGAGAAGGGCCGCTACCTGGTGCTGCGCTGGACCGCTCACGCGGCCGAGGCGACCAATCTGCAATTCATGGAAATGGAATTCACGCGCACCACGGCCGAGGGTGTTGTCGTGGCCCACCGGGCCGGCATTCCGAACGAGAACATGCTCATCGCCGATGCCGATGGCGCCATCGCCTGGACCATCATCGGCAAAATCCCGCGCCGCGTCGGCTACGACGGCCGCCTGCCGGTCTCGTGGGCCTTCGGTGACCGCCACTGGGATGGCTGGCTCAAACCGGAGGATACCCCGGTCATCATCAATCCCTCCGAGGGCCTGCTGTGGACCGCCAACAATCGCGCGCTGGGCGGCGAGGCCTACGCCAAACTCGGCGACAGCGGCTATGACGACGGCCCCCGCGCGCGCCAGATTCGCGACGACCTCCGCGCCCTCGTGGCCTCGGGCAAAAAGGCCGCGCCCGGCGACCTGCTGGCCATCCAGCTCGATGATCGCGCGGTTTTCCTCGAGCGCTGGCAGAAATACCTGCTCGAAATCTTGACCGACGGGACCGTCGCGGGGAAAAAATCCCGCGGCGAGCTGCGCGACGCCGTGCGCCAGTGGAACGGCCGCGCCAGCGCCGACTCCGCGGCCTACCGCCTGGTGCGGGCTTTTCGCGGCCATGTGGCCGAGCGGGCCTTCGCGCCGTTTATCGAGTCGTCCCAAGCTCACTACGCCGCCTTCAACTACCGCAATTTCATCTATGAGGACTCGCTCTGGCAGCTGGTGCATGAGCAGCCGGCCGGCTTGCTTAATGCCGCCCAACCCTCGTGGGAATCACTCCTGCTTGCAGCGGCCGACGATGTCGTCGCCGACTCCGGCAAGGCCGGGCTGCCGCCCGCCCGTTTTGTCTGGGGCGCGCGCAACACGCTCGCCATGCAGCACCCCTTCGGCCGTTTTCTGCCCGCGCTCGTGGCCCGGCTGCTCGATATGCCCGCGGCGCCGCTGCCCGGCGACTCGGACATGCCCCGCGTGCAGAACCGGAGTTTCGGCGCCAGCGAGCGGCTGGTCGTTTCGCCCGGTCACGAGGATCAGGCCATCTTCCACATGCCCGGCGGGCAAAGCGGACACCCGCTGTCGCCTTATTACCGCGCCGGCCACGAGTCGTGGGTCAAGGGCGAGCCAACCCCGCTCCTTCCCGGCCCGGCGCAGCACACCCTGGTCCTGAAGCCGCAATAATCGTTCTCGTTCCTCGTTCCCTTTCCCCTAATCTCGCCGTCATGCCCCTGCATGTATTGCAACATCCGCTCGGCGCCCACGTGCTGACCCACCTCCGCGACAAGACCACCAAGCCGGTGTTGTTCCGCACCCTGAGCTACCAGATCTCGCTCCTGCTCGCCCTCGAGGCCACGCGCGACCTCGTCACGGAGGAAAAGGCCATCGAGACGCCGCTCGAGCCGATGACCGGCCGCGTGCTCGCCAAGCCGCTCGTCGTCGTGCCGATTTTGCGCGCGGGCCTCGGCATGCTGCAGCCGTTCCATGATGTTTTCCCGGATGTGTCCGTCGGCTACGTTGGCCTTGAGCGCGACCACACGACTGCCGTGGCGCGCAGCTACTATTGCAAGCTCCCGCCGCTCACCGGCACGCGCGTGGTCGTGGTGGACCCGATGCTCGCCACCGGCGGGTCGGCCGCGCAGGCCGTCGAGGTTGTCAAGGCCGCCGGCGGCAAGGAAATCGTTTTCGTCTGCATCGTCGCCTCGCCCGAGGGCGTGGCCCTGATGCAAAAAACGCACCCCGAGGTGCCGATCCACGCCGGGGCGCTCGACCGCGCGCTCAACAGCCGCAAATACATCCTGCCCGGCCTCGGCGACTTCGGCGACCGGCTATACGGAACGTGAGTGCGATAGGCACTCCTTAGTCCTTTTCCCAATAGGCCAAAGGTTCGCCACTAGGTGGACCGGCCCAAGGATAAACAATTTCGGGCCAGCGATTAGGGCATTCATTAATTAAATGCCAGGTCACCAGAACGGTGTAGACCGATGTGTTGTCACAGCGCGGGCACAACGACTTCGTCATCGCGTCAAAGGCCCATTTTTCAAACTCAGGAGGCGATGTTCTTCGCGGCCATAATTGAAATTGGTCAAGGTTTTCGTGGTTGGTTTGAACGAGCGGCATAGGGTCTGCCGTAGTGCCTCGCGTGGCGGAACCACGCATTATTCACGCAATCCTGCACCTTGCTTCTCCCCTTATCGCCCAGCGGGGCGCCGAGAAATCGTTGGAGCGTAATGCCGTAATATCGCGAAAAAGTAGTCTACTCTGGAAAGTAGTCGCAGTGACACCATCCCAGCCTGCGACAACTTGCCTCAGCCCATCGTCGCGCGGCTCTCCTTCACTATCAGCAGTATCACGCCAGCTGCGGCACGACGAACGGGGCGCGGCAGTTGCGCGTGAGCAGCGCGTTCGCCGCCGCGGCGGTTCCGTCGCCTCAGTGAGAATGCACCTTCAATCCCCGGATTTCACGGAAGTGCTTCACGTTGCGGGTGACCAGCACCCCGCCGGCCTCTAGGGCGGTCGCGGCAATCCACAAATCGTTCTCCCCCGTCATCACTCCGCGTTTGCGCAGATCGTTGAAGATTTCCGCCGCCCGCCAAGCCACGGCGTCGTTGAACGGGTAGATGACGAACCGGTCGCAGAAGTCGGTCCATGCCGCTTTCACCGCGAACCCTCGAGCCAGCTCGCCGCGGGTGATCTCGCTCATGCCGCACACTTCCTCCGCGTGGCCGGCGAGAAACTCCTGCGCCGGGCCGCGCGCCCCGCGCTGCAACTCCCGGTGCAGAGTGACAAAGAAAGTGGAGTCGAATATCACGGTGCGCCCCACGGCGATTTGGCCGGCGCCGGCTTGCGCTTGGCCGTCTCAATCGCCGCGGCTCCCTCCTCCGTCAGGAATCCGCGCCCGGCATAAGCGGCCAGCCCCTCCAGCACCATGCCGCACGTCTTGGCCGGCTTCTCGCGCGTGAACAGATAAACCCCCTCCGGCGCCTTTACGCGCACCGTCTTGCCCCGGGCGGCGGCGGCGCGGAGTTTGCGGAAGTTGCGGGCGAATTCCCGGGCCGTTGTGTCCATGGCTGACAATTGTCTGACAATGCTACTTAAGTCAAGAAATGGTCAGGGGAGCCACCCACCCGTCGCCTGCACCGGGGTGGCATCGCCCCGCCGGGTGACCCAGACCGCGAGTGCATGACGTCCGACACTGTTGTCCGCGATCCCCGGCAATTTCAATTCCGCGACTCTGGCCTCGAGCCGCACCGTCTTGAGGGCGAGGGCGACAAATTCGTGTTGCAGCGTGCGACCCTCGTTCTCCCCGGCACGCACCGCCGAGGAGATGCCGCCGCCGAGCAGCGCGACGTGAACCTCATAATCACCGGCCGCGGCATAGGTCACCCGGCACGCACCGTCGTTGGCATATTCAACCGTGAGCCGGCCGGCTTTTTCGGACGATGCCGCCGGGGCGTCGCGTCCAAGTAATTTCCGCCACTCGGCCCCGTCGAGTACGAAACCCGGCGTGTAGACCGTGTTGCTGCCCCACTGGCTGGAGTAGGCGTATTGGCGGTCGGTATATTCCTTGTTGGCGAAACGGTCACGCCAGCCGAGGTGGTCCCAATAGACGACATGGAAGGCCACCGGCACGAAATCACGCCACAGGCCCGGTGCCGCGCGCAATCCGCCTAGCCACTGCTCCGCCGGCGGGCAGCTGCTGCAACCCTCCGAGGTGTAGAGTTCGATGAGGTGCGTGCGATTTTCCCCGCTGGAAAACTTCACGGTCTGGGCCGTCGCCGTGGCCGCCAGCAGGCCGAACAGAATAAACCGGTGCATGGTCATGGGAGGCTTCAGCCCGTCCGGGCATTCCATTTTTTCGTGTTCATTCACTGTATTCGCGGGCAATTTCCCTGCAATGACCATTGAACGACCGGGCCTCATCGTCGCCGACGGCTGGAAGGACTACCAGTTGCTCGACTGCGGCATGGGGCTGAAGCACGAGCAATGGGGCCCCTACACGCTGGTGCGGCCCGACCCGCAGATCATCTGGCCGCGCACCGGCGGCAACGGCCGCTGGGAAAACTGGGACGGCTTCTACCACCGCAGCGAGAGCGGCGGCGGCAAATGGGAATTCCGCCAGAAGCTGCCCGACCATTGGAGCATCCGCTACGGCGCCCTGACCTTCAAGATCCACCCCACCAGTTTCAAGCACACCGGGCTCTTCCCCGAGCAAGCGGTGAACTGGGACTGGTTCACCGACCTGATCAAGACGGCCCGTGCCGCCGGCCGCGAGGTGAACGTGCTGAATCTCTTTGGTTACACCGGTGCGGCCACGGTCGCCGCCGCAGCCGCCGGCGCCAGTGTCTGCCACGTGGACGCCGCCGAGGGCATGGTGAAGTGGTGCAAGGAAAACGCCGCGCTCTCGGGCCTGGCCGCGGCGCCCGTCCGCTACATCGCCGACGACTGCCTGAAATTTGTGCGCCGCGAGATCAAGCGCGGCCGGCGCTACGATGCCATCATCATGGATCCCCCGACCTACGGCCGCGGCAGCACCGGGGAAATGTGGAAGCTCGAGGATCACCTCTGGGAGCTTTTGAGCGAATGCAAGCAGGTGCTGAGCGACCGGCCGTTGTTTTTCCTGATCAACGCCTACACCGCCCGCCTCTCCCCCACCGTGGTCATCAACCTGCTCGCCGGCCTGATGTCGGACGCGGGCGGCCGGCTCTCGGGTGGCGAGGTCGGCCTGCCGGTCAAGCGCGATGGAAAAATCCTGCCCTGCGGCATCTTCGGCCGCTGGGAGGCCACGACTTGAAACCATCCCGCCTGTTCCCCGTTCCTTTCCTGATCCTCGCCGGCCACGCCATTGCGGCGGAGCCCGCTGCCGCTGACGTCGAGCACCCCGCTCGGTGGCGCGATCTGTTCCGCACCAGCGCCTTCGGCGTGGTCACGGAAAACGACAAGTATTTCGCCGGCACCGACCGACACTACACCAACGGCCTGAAACTTTCCTTCCTCGGCGAGACGCGCGTGAACGAGTCGCCCCGGCTCGTGCAAAAAATCGCCGAATACGTGCCCACGCTCAACAATGAGACCGCACGGAAGCAGACCTACAAGGTTGGCGTCTCGCTGGGGCACAACACCTACACCCCGGGGGACACGGACACGATGGCGCCGATCCCCGGCGACCGGCCCTACGCCGGCTGGCTCTACGGCGCGCTGACCTTCCAGGCCCAGAGCGATGATGCCCGGCTGCTGCGGGTGGTGGAGATTTCCCTCGGGATGGTCGGCCCCTCGGCGCTCGGCCGGCAGATGCAGAATAATTTCCATCACCTCATCAACGTCGAGCGCGCCAACGGCTGGACCAACCAGCTGCACGACGAGCCCGGCCTCATCCTCTCTTGGGAACGCCGCTACCGGGTCGGCAAGATCCAGCTTCCGGGCCCGGGCCTCGAGTCGGATCTCATCGCCCGCGTCGGCACGTCGGTCGGCAACATCCGCACCAACCTCGCGGCCGGTTTCGCCGTGCTTGTCGGCTGGCGGCTGCCGCCCGTTTTTGGCGCCGACCTCATCCGCCCGGCCGGCGGCGGCCTGGTCTCGGCCCACCGCTTCAGCGCCTACCTTTTCGGCAGCGGCGAGACCCGCGCCGTCGCCCGCGATATCTTTCTCGATGGCAACACCTGGCGCGACAGCCTCTCGGTGGACAAGCGCCCGGTTGTGGCCGACCTGAACCGCGGAGTGGCGCTGCGGACGCCGCTGGCCCGCCCGCGGCTGAAGGGCCTCCAGCTCACCTATACCCAAAACTACCGCACGAAGGAATTTTACGGCCAACTGCAGCGCGATGTGTTTGGCTCCGTCGGTATCACCTTTCTCTTTTAAGCCATGCCCTCGCCTGCCGACGCCTACCTCGCCACCGCCACCGTCCTGCTGCAACGCGCCTGCGCGCAAAACGCCCCGGTGCTGAAAAAACTCGGCCCGATCATTGGTGAGTCCCTCGCCAAGGGCGGCGTGCTGCATCTCTTCGGCAGCGGCCACAGCGAGATCATCGCCCGCGAGATCATTGGTCGCGCCGGCGGCCTCGTCTGCATCAGCGGCCTCGCCGATCCGACGGGCGGGTTCATTGAGAATATCGTCGGCTACGGCACCAAGCTGGCCGAGCGCTACGATCGCGCCCACGGATTGCTGCCCGGTGAGACGATCATCGTCATCTCCAACTCCGGCAAAAACTCCTCGCCGATCGAGGTCGCGCTCTACGCCAAGGCAAAGGGCCTGACCGTTGTCGGCCTGACCTGTGTCGAGATGTCAAAGTCCGCCGCGACCGTCCACCCGGGCGGGAAGAAACTGCACGAGGTCGCCGACCATGTGCTCGATAATTGCGGCGTCCCCGGCGACGCGATCACGCCCGTGGCCGACGGCGTCATGGCCGGCCCGACTTCAACACTCATCGGCGCCACCCTGCTCAATCTGCTTTCGCTCGAGATCATTGCGTGGCTCAAGGCTGGCGGCCATCCGCTGCCCGTCCTCCGCAGCCAGAACCTGCCCGGCGCCATCGAATACAACCGCGAGCTGGGCAGGAAATACCAGGGCCGGCTCAGCCGCCAGCTGGCGTAGGGCGATTTAACCACAACGACACGACGGCACCACGCTTGCCTGTCCTCTGACGTTGTGTCGTAGTGCCGTGGTGGTGAAAAATGGATTTAAGATCGGAGTGGATGGCGGCGGCACGAAGACGGAGTGCATCCTCGTCGATGCCAGCGGTGAGATTGTCGCCCGCCATCTCGCGCCCGGCTGCAACCCGAGCCAGACCGGCCCCGAGAATGCCCGCACCATCTTGGAAGCCGCGCTGCGCGAACTGACGGCAAAGAAATCCGGCGCGGTTTCGCATTCCTTGTTCTGCATGGCCGGCAACCGCGCGTTCTGGCGCGAGACCGCCGACGGAATGAAAAACCATGGGCAAATCACGACGACCGACGATTCCCATCCGGTGCTGGAGCTGGCCACCGGCGGGGCGGCGGGCCTCGTGTTACACGCTGGCACCGGCTCGTTCGTCGCCGCGCGGGGCCCGGATGGCAAAGTGCACTACGCGGGCGGCCTGGGCTGGAAGGTCGGCGATCCCGGCAGCGGCTTCGACCTCGGCCGGCGCGCAATCGCTTTCGCGTTGCTCGAACTGCAGGGCTTGCCGCCCTCCGGCGACACCAAGCTTTCGCCCCTGGCCAAGGCGCTGTGCGCGCACACCGGGCTGGCAGATTATGGGGCCAACTCACGGCTTTTCTACAATCTGCCCGAGGCCAACACCAAGATCGCCGCCTTTGCCCCACGGGTGCTTGAGCTGGCTGCACAGGACTGCGGCCCGGCGCAGCAGGTGGTGGCCGACTCGATTACCGAACTGGCCCGGCTGGCCGACCAGGTGATCCACCAGCTTTTTCCGCAACCACCGGCCAAGTTGCCGTGCGGAGTGAGTGGTCGCATCCTCAACAGCGCCCCGGCGGCGTTCGCGCTGCGCTCCCTCGCCAGCAAACTAAACTGGCCGGTGGAACTGCGGTTCATCGACACCCCCCCAATCGAGGGCGTGCGCCGCTTGCTCGCCAAAATTTCCTGACATGGTTGCCGCGATCCCCGCGACCATTTTGGCCGAAGCCGACTGGCTCGCGCGCCGCCGCGCGCACGAGCAGCGCGTGCTGGCCTGGACCGGGCCGCATCAAGCCCGGCAGGCGCGCGGCGAAAAACATCCCGTCTATGATTTTCTCTTTGAATACTACCGCTTCCGCCCGAGCTGGCTGCGCCGCTGGCATCCGGGCCCGGATACCGTGCTGGCGGGTGACTCCGCGCGGAGGTTCCTCCGCTGGCCGGAATACCACGAGACGGACGGCGGCGTGGCGCTGAATCCCGCGGCGCTGAAACCGCACCGGCGTGAAAGCGTGGCGTGGATGCTGAACCTGCTGCGCGTCACGGCCGAGCGCCCGCCGCAATTCGCCTGCTCCGGCTTGCACGAGTGGGCCATGGTCTACCGGCAGACGCCGGAGGAGGTCCGGCACAATACCTGGCCGCTGCGCTTTGCGCCGGACGAGCTGGCGCGGATCGTCGAAGCGCAGCCGCTCCGCTGCTCGCACTTTGATGCGTTCCGTTTTTTCACCGCGCCGGCCCGGCCGCTCAACCGGCTGCAACCCGCGCGCGCCGACGCCCCGCAGTTCGAGCAGCGCGGCTGCCTGCACGCGAACATGGATCTCTACAAGTGGGCGTTCAAACTCGCGCCCTTTACCCCCAGCGAGCTGATCGCCGACTGCTTTGCCCTGGCCCGCGAGATCCGCGAGATCGACATGCGGGCCAGTCCCTACGATTTCCAAAAGCTCGGCTTCGCCCCCATCCGCATCGAAACCCCGCAAGGCCGGGCGGAATACGAGTGCCACCAGCGCGAGTTTGCCGCATGCAGCCAGCCGTTGCGGCGGCGGCTCATCGACTTGGGCGAGCGGTTGCTTGCGTCATAGTTGACGCATCGCATGCGCCCGGGCTTGCCTGTCCCCGGTGGGTCGCGATTCTAATTTTCCGCCCCGCCCCAGGTCATGCTAAAATCCGGCATCCTTAATCCCGCCCTGCTCGAACTGCTGGCGCGTGTCCGCCACACCAACACCCTCGTCATCGCCGACCGCGGCTTCCCCTTCTGGCCGCAGATCGAGACGGTGGACCTGGCACTCGTTGACGGGATTCCAACCGTGCTGCAGGTGCTCGACACCCTCTCGCCCAATTTCGTCATTGGCCGCGCCTTTGCCGCCGAGGAATTCCGGCAGGTCAGCGATGCCGCCAGGCAAAAGGCCCTGGCCGCGCGATTCCCCGGCGTACCCCTTGTTTTCGAGCCGCACATTGAATTTAAGAAGCGCGTGCCTCATGCCATCGGGCTCATCCGCACCGGCGACATCATTCCCTACGCGAATCTCATCCTGGAATCGGCGTGAAGATCGACGCCCACCATCACTGCTGGCGCTACACCCCGGAGGAGTTCACTTGGATCGGGGACGACATGGCCGCCATCCGGCGCGATTATTTCCCGGCCGACCTCAGCCCGCTGCTAATTGCAACCGGCCAGAATGGCTCGGTGGCCGTGCAGGCCCGGCAAACCATGCTGGAAACCATCGGGTTGCTCGAACACGCCCACCGGCATCCCTTCATCAAGGGCGTCGTGGGCTGGGTGCCGCTCATCGATCCCAAGGTCGCGAGCCTGCTCGACGAGTTGCAGGAGGATAAAAAACTCAAAGGCGTGCGTCATGTCCTGCAAGGCGAGCCCGACAGCTACATGGCCGGCTCCGCGTTCAACGCCGGGCTGATTGCCGTGACCGCACAAAGCCTGAGTTACGACCTGCTGGTCCGCGCGCCTCAATTGCCCGCGGCCATCCAGTTGGTCGACCGGCATTCCGCGCTGCCGTTTGTGCTCGACCACCTCGCCAAGCCGGCCATCACCGGCGCGCCGCCCCCCGAGTGGTGCCGGCACCTGGCCGAGCTCGCGCAACGTCCGAATGTCTGCTGCAAATTCTCCGGCCTCGTCACCGAGGTGCGCGGCGGGCCGTGGACCCCCGAATTGCTCCGGCCCTACTTCGACGTGGCGCTGGCGGCCTTCGGCGCCAGCCGGCTCATGTTCGGTTCCGACTGGCCCGTCTGCCTGGTTGCCTCCGACTATGTCCGCTGGCATCGTTTCGTGGCCAGCTGCGTGACCGGACTTTCGTCCGGTGAGCGCGATCTCATCCTTGGCGGCACCGCCACCAAATTCTACCGGCTCACTCCCTGACTATTTCGTCATGCACTACCGTCAACTCGGCCGCACCGGCCTGAAGGTTTCCGTGCTCAGCTTCGGCGGCTCGCCGCTGGGCAACGCCTTCCGCACCATCGACGAAGGCGAAGGCATTCGCGCGGTGCGCACCGCCCTCGATCTCGGCCTCAACTTCCTCGACACCTCGCCGCACTACGGTGTCACCCGCTCCGAGACCATCCTCGGCCGCGCGCTGACGGGCGTCCCGCGCGAAAGCTATTACCTTGCCACCAAGGTCGGGCAGTATGGCGAGGGTCTTTTCGATTTCTCCGCCGCGCGCGTCACGAAAAGTTTTGCCGAAAGCTGTGCGCGGCTTGGCACCGACTACATCGACCTGCTGCATTGCCACGACATCGAGTTCGCCGACCTGGACCAGATCGTGAATGAAACACTGCCGGCCATGGTCAGGCTGCGCGAGCGCGGCCGGATCGGCCATCTCGGCATCACGGGTCTGCCGCTCAGGATTTTTCCCGCGGTCATCGATCGCGTGGGTCCCGGGGTCGTGGAAGCCCTGCTCTCGTTCTGCCGCTATTGCTTGAACGACACCGCGCTCGAGTCGCTGCTGCCCTACTTCAAGGAGCGGAACATTGGCGTCATCAATGCCTCGGCGACCGGCATGGGCCTGCTCACCGAGCGCGGCGCACCCGCGTGGCACCCGGCCCCGCCGGCCCTCATGGCTGGTTGCCGCCGCGCTGTGGAATACTGCCAGTCCGTCGGTGCCGACATCACGAAGCTCGCCATCCAGTTTGCGGTGCATCACCCGGGCATCGCCACCACCCTGGTCGGCACCGCCAGTCCCGAGAATGTCCGGAAAAACGTCGCCTGGGCCGAGGCTCCCATCGACTTTGAGCTCATGGCCCGCGTGCTCGAAATATTAAAGCCGATCCATAATCACAACTTCACGCGCGGCCGCCCGGAAAACCGCGACGCCCTCGTCCCCTGAGCCATGCTCCAGATTGCCCTGGAAAAACCCGGCCAGTTCACCGCCACCGACGGCCCGCAGCCGAAGCCCGCGCCAGGCGAGGCGCTGGTGCGGGTGCATCGCATTGGGGTTTGCGGCACCGATCTGCATGCGTTTGCCGGGAAGCAGCCCTTCTTCACCTACCCGCGCATCCTTGGCCACGAGCTTGGCGTCGAGATCATCGATCCCGGCAGCGACCCTCACGGGCTCAAGCCCGGCGACCGCTGCTCCGTCGAGCCCTACCTCAACTGCGGCAGGTGCATCGCCTGCCGCCGCGGCAAACCGAATTGCTGCACCGAGCTCAAGGTGCTCGGGGTGCACATTGACGGCGGCATGCGGCCGGTCATCGCCGTCCCGGCGCGCAAGCTGCACAAATCCGCCAAGCTCACCTACGACCAGCTCGCGCTCGTCGAGACGCTCGGCATCGGCGCGCACGCCGTCGAGCGCGCGGACATCAAGCCGGATGACTTTGTGCTCGTCATCGGCGCCGGTCCCATTGGCCTGGGCATCATCCAGTTTGTGCAGGTGCGCGGCGCTACGCTGGCCGTGATGGATGTGAGCGAGCCGCGTCTCGAATTCTGCCGCAAGCAACTCGGCGTCAAACACACCCTCGGCACCGGCCCGGAAGTTCCGGGCCAGCTCCGCGCCATCGGCAGCGGCGACCTGCCGACGGTCGTCATCGACGCCACCGGCAACCCCAAGTCCATGGCCGGTACCTTCGACCTGCCCGCGCCAGGCGGCCGCATCGTGTTTGTCGGTCTGTTCCAGGGGGAGGTCACGTTCAACGACCCGAATTTCCACCGCCGCGAACTGACGCTGCTCGCCAGCCGCAACGCCCTGCCCGGCACTTTTCACGACATCATCGCGCTCATCGAGGCCGGCCGCATCGACACCACGCCGTGGATCACCCACCGCTTTGACCTTGCCGACACCCCGCGGCGTTTCCCCGAGGTCGCGGGCGACCCCGCCGTCATCAAAACCGTCATCACTGTGCCACCCGCCGCTTAGCCGGATTGACGATAGCGCGCCGGTTAACGATGATGCCGTTGCTGCGCTGGTTTTCCCGCCCCGCTTTCGTTTGTTTCCGGCCCAACTTACCCCGCACATGAAAACCTCCTGGTTGAAAATTCTCCTCCTGTTCGCCGGCCCGGCCGCGTCTGCCTTGGCCGCCGATTCCTACACCATTGCCGTCATCCCCAAGGGCACGACGCACGAATTTTGGAAATCCATCCATGCCGGCGCCGAGAAGGCCCGGCTCGAGCTCGCGGCCACCGGGATCACCGTGAACGTCATTTGGAAGGGCCCGCTCAAGGAGGACGACCGCGAGCAGCAGGTGCAGGTGGTCGAGAATTTCATCGGCCGCCACGTGGACGGCATCGTGCTCGCGCCCCTTGACAGCAAGGCGCTGGTTGCCCCCGCCGAGACCGCGGTGCGCGGCAAGATTCCAGTCGTCATCATCGACTCCGGCCTCGCCTCGACCGTGCAGTCGAGCTTCGTCGCCACCGACAACCGCGAGGGCGGTCGCATTGCTGCGCACAATCTCGGGAAAATTCTCGACGGCAAAGGCAATGTCATCCTGCTCCGCTACGCCGTGGGCTCCAACAGCACCGAGGAACGCGAGGAGGGTTTCCTAGAGGTGATGAAAAAGGATTTTCCCGCCATCAAGCTGCTTTCGACCGACCAGCACGCGGGCGCCACGCGCGACAGCGCCAAGCGCGTCGCCGAGACCCTGCTCAACCGCTACGGCACGCAGGTCAACGGGGTCTTCGCCAGCAACGAGTCCGCCGCCTCGGGCATGCTGCTCGCGCTGCGTGACGCCGGCCTCGCGGGCGGCAAGGTTAAGTTTGTCGCGTTTGACTCCGGCGAGACTCTCAACGCCGGCCTGATGGCGGGCGACGTGCAGGGCTTCGTCGTGCAGAATCCGCTCAACATGGGCTTTCTTGGCGTGAAGACCATCGTCGCGGTGCTGCGCGGCGAGAAGGTGCCGGCCCGCATCGACACCGGCGTCGGCTTCGTGACCAAGGAGAATTTCAACGACCCGGCGCTGGCCGACATCGTTCATCCCCCGCTCGACAAGTATCTGAAATGAAGCTGCTCGTATCCACACTTTTGGCCGCGCTACTGGCGGCGGGCACCGCTGCTGCCGAGCCCTGGCAGATTGCGGTCATCCCGAAGGGCACGAGCCACGAATACTGGAAGGCCGTGCAGGCCGGCGCGCTGAAGGCGGAGCGCGAGCTGAACGCCGCCGGCGTGCCGGTGCACGTCATCTGGAAGGGCCCGCTCAAGGAGGACGACCGCGAGCAGCAGGTCCAGGTCGTCGAGAACTTCATCGGCCGCCGTGTCAGCGCGATCGTCATCTCGCCGTTGGACAGCAAGGCCCTGGTCGCGCCGCTCTCCGTCGCCGTGCAGGGCAAGATCCCGGTCATCACCATCGACTCCGGCCTCAATTCCTCTCTGCCCGCCTGCTACGTGGCCACCGACAATCGCGAAGGTGGCCGCCATGCCGCCCGCACCCTCGCCGCGCTCGTCGGCCTGCAGGGCCGCGTCATCATGCTCCGCAATGCCACCGGCTCCTCCAACACCGAGGAGCGCGAAGAGGGCTTCCTCGAGGTGATGCAAAAGGAGTTTCGCGGCATCAAGCTGGTCTCCACCGACCAGCACGGTGGCGTTACCCGCGACAACGCCTACCGCATCAGCCAGAACCTCCTCAACCGCTTCGGCCGCGAGGTCGACGGGGTCTTCGCCAGCAACCAGCCGACCACCGCCGGCATGCTGCTCGCGCTGCGCGATGCCGGTCTCGCCGGCGGCAAGGTCAAGTTCGTCGGCTTTGACTCGGGCGCTGCCGAGGTTGCGGCGCTCAAGGCGGGCGATATCTCCGCCCTGATGGTCCAGGACCCTTTCGGCATGGGCTACCTCGGGGTCAAGAACGCCGTCGCCGTGCTGCGCGGCGAAACCGTCCCGAAGGTAGTCGACACCGGCGTCACCGTGGTTACCCGCAACAATCTGGCCGATCCCGCCATCGCCGCCCTTGTTTCCCCACCCCTCGACCAATATCTGAAGTGATGTCCGCCACGCTCGGCAAACTTCTCGCCCGCCTCGGCCCCTTCCTTGGCCTTGTGCTTGTCATCGCCCTCTTTGCGCTGCCCGCGGAGACGCGCGAATATTTTCTCACTTACAACAACTTCAAGATCATCCTCACCCAGACGGTCATCGTCGCCATCGCGGCCCTCGGCATGACGATGATCATCGTGAGCGGCGGCATCGATCTCTCCGTCGGCTCGAGCATTGCGCTCACCAGCGTGGTCGGTGCGCTGCTCATCCAGAAGGGCTGGGGCCCCGTGGCTGTGCTCGTGGCCATGATTGCCACCGGCGGGTTCATCGGCCTGCTCAACGGCGCGGCCATTGCCGGGCTGCGCATGACGCCCTTTATCATCACCCTCGGCACCCTCGGCGTCGCCCGCGGCACCGCCAAATGGCTGGCCGACAACCAGACCGTCAACTACGACGGGTCGTCGATAAATGGCTGGATGACGACCGCCGATCCGTTCAGTCGCGCGCTGCCTGCCGGGGTGTGGGTCACCGTGGTGCTGGCCGCGCTTACCGCGGTGCTGCTGCGCGATACCATTTTCGGCCGCCATCTTTTCGCCCTCGGCTCCAACGAGGTCGCAGCCCGCTACAGCGGCGTCCGCATCACCCGGCTCAAGGTGCTGGCCTACACCGTCGCCGGCGGTTTTTTCGGTCTGGCGGGCCTGTTTCAGCTGTCGCGCCTGCGGCAGGGCGATCCCACGGTGGCGGTGGGGCTCGAGCTCGACGTCATCGCGGCGGTCATCATCGGCGGCGCCAGCCTGAGTGGCGGCATGGGCACGATTCTCGGCTCGATGATCGGCGCGCTCATCATGGCGGTGTTGCGCAACGGTTCACAGCAGATGGGCTGGCCGACGTATTTCCAGGAAATCATCATCGGCCTCGTGATCATCGTCGCCGTGTTTCTCGACCGCCTGCGGCAGGGCCGCGCCGCGAGCTAGTCAACGCGCACGCCGTAAACCGCAAAACCCAGCGCGCGGGATTTTTCGTCCGCGCTCTCCGCCACCACCGGCGCCGTGCTGCGCAGTTCCAGCTGCGCCCGGCCGCGCACCACTGCCGCTGTCGACAGTTCAATCCATTGCACGCGTTCATTGATCGGTCCGCTCCACAGCACGCGATCGCCCTGCCGGATTTCCAGCGGCCGCGGGGTGATGCCCCGCAGGGCCAACCTGATATTTACCGGGCCATCGGCCCGGGGCCGAAAATCAACCCGCAGCCCGCCCTCGTTTGCGCACCAGGCCCAGATTTTGTCGCGACCGAATTCGACGGGATACCAGCGGTCATCGGTGTGGACCACGTAGGCGCCTCGGGCGGCGCGACCCGCGGCCACCACCTCGTGCGCATCGTGCGGGACCTGCCACAACATGAGCACACCGCTGAAAACCGCCAGATTGCCGGCCAGCAGCCAGCCCGCGGCGGCGGAGCGCCGCACCGCGAGCACGTTGAACGCCAGGCTGAGCGGCAGCAGGATGCGCGTAGCGGCCCCGGGATGCCCCGCCCACACGGCCGTGCCCAGGCAGAGCATCAACCCGCCGTAGATCACGCCCAACCGCCACCAAGGATCGCCCGGCTGCCACTGCCGGAGGATATAAATCAGCTGCACGGTGAGACTGGCGAAAGCCAGCAGTGTGGTGAGCGCCAGCCAGGTGTCGGGTTCATGCCCCAAATCGCGGAGTGCGCTGGTAAGTTTTTCCACCCAACTGATCACCGGCCAGCTGAAATTGCCCATGCCCTGCACCACGGGGCCGGTGTATATTTTCAGATAAACCAACCACAACCCGAGTGGCGTGAATGCCAGCGCCAGCCGGGCCAAGTTCGCTCCCCGGTTCTCCCGCCCCAACCCCGGCCACAAGGCGAGACCGCCGAGCAGTGCCGTCTCGCGCACCAGCCCGGCCGCGCCGAGCAGTCCGACGGCCTGGTTTTCCCGCCGATGCTCCGCCTGCCACAGGGCGGCAGCCAGCAAGGTGAAGGCTGCAAGATCCGTCAGTGCCAGCCGCACGCTGTGCAGCGCGCCGGCGGAAAACAGCAGGCCGGTCCAGGCAACCAGATTGCGCCAGCCCTGCGGCGGAAAAATCCTGCCCAGCAGCCAGGCCAGGCCAAACCAGATAACGAGGTTGAGCCCGGCATAAACCCACACCGCGCGCACCGGGTCGCCTCCGCCTGCCACAAACGCAACCCAGCTCAGCAAAATGCGCCGAGCCCGGTAAGGCAGGCTGTCCACGGCTTGGGCCAGCGCCGCGTCGCGGGCCGCCGGGTGCGCTGCCAACTGGGCATAGGCGACCCCGTCATAGCCGCCGGAGTAATGATAGACATAGATCGGGGCATCGCGCAGCTCGGGCAGCATCACCGCGGCGTCCGATTGATCGAGCTGGAGAAACCGGGTGAAGCCGTAATACGGGTGCCAGAAACGCCCGGCGAGCCAGAGAAAAAAAACGAGCAGGATCCCGCGGGCCAGGCGCTGGAGGTTTTCCGGCCGGCGCAACCGGCCGGAGAGGGTCTGTCCTGCAGTCATGCTGCGATTCAGCGCAGTTTCGGCCCCATGACAAGGCGCGCTATTGCCAGGCGGTGATTCCCGGCCAGACTCAGCGTAGATGGATGTCCCCGCCAACTCGATTGAAGCGCGCACGCAGAAGAAACCGAGTTACCCGATCGGAGCGGATTTGCACGGCTATCTGGGAAAATACCGCCGCGAACGCGAGCTACCCGTCACCTACGAGCGGTTGCGCCATTTTCACGAGGCCATCCCGCTGGTGGATGCGGAGGGCCGCAACACCCTGTGGGAATCCGTCGCCTACCAAGCGGAGGAAATCTCCGCGCTGAACGCGGACCTGAAGCGCATCTACGCTCTGCTGCGGGTGGATGGCGACTTCTCGGTCATGCAGCACCTCTACATCGACCGGGTGGATTTCTGCAGCTTCGGCAACTCCACGCCTTTCCGCGTTCGCATTGTCAACGCCTACAACGACAATCCCGACTATTTCTATATCAAGAAGGCCGACGCCTCACGCGTTTACGGCCTCGAGTTGGAGCATCTGCTCTCCCCCAGCCGGCTCAACTTCATCACTCACGGGAGCACGCTGGTAGAGGAGCACATCGCCGGCATCCCGGGTGACATCTTCATCGACCGCTGGCTCGACCGCCCGGAGCTGCGGCCCATCCGCATCGCCAAGGAACTGGTGAAGTTCAATGAACGCTGCTTTGTCCGCCTGCTCGGCGATATGCGCAGCTACAACTTTGTCGTCGTCATTACACCCGACTTCGAGGGCTCGCAGGTCCGCATCCGGGCGATGGATTTCGACCAGCAGACACACAGCGGTCGAAAAAGTTTTTACCTGCCCCAGTTTTTCAAGGAGAACACTGCGCTGGTAAAATTCTGCACCAAGCACCTGCACCTCAAGACCGCGTTCCAATACCAGCGCGAAGAGCAGACCATCATGCTGGCGCGTGCCGAGCTGGCCGCCTCGCGCCTGACCGCGCTGCTCGCCGCCATGGAGCACGACCCCATCGCCCCGCCGGAGAACGTGCGCCAGCTGCGCGAGGGCCTCGCCGAGCACTTTAAGAACGACCGCTACCTGCGCTGTGAAACCATGGGCGCGCTGGTGCGCGAGAACCTGGAGATGCTCCGGCACAACATCAGCCACGGGCTCGGCGCGCTCAGCACCGACCCGTTGCTGTCGTCCCCCACCCGGCAATGAACGCCGCCTGGCTTTTCCTGAAGAACCTGCTCTTCACCGTGGTGGTGCCGGGTTTTGTCGCCGGTTGGGTGCCGTTGCGCTGGTTTGAACGCCATGCCGCCTGGCCACAGGTCTGGGTCTGGGCCAACACTCTGGGCACAGTCGTGTTTGCCCTGGGGGCGGCGATCTACCTGCACTGCGTTTGGTATTTCATGACCAATGGCCGGGGCACGCCGGCGCCCATCGATCCGCCAAAAAAACTGGTCCAGCGCGGACTCTACCGCTGGACGCGCAATCCGATGTATCTGGGCGTGCTCGCGCTGGTGGCGGGCGAAGGGTTGTTTCTGCAGTCGTGGCATGTCACAGTTTACCTGCTCGGCCTCGCCTGCGTGTTCCACATCATGGTCGCGTTGGTGGAGGAACCGGCGCTCAGCTTCCGGTTTGGCGCGATGTATGAGGACTACAAGCGCGCGGTGCCGCGCTGGTGGCCGCGCCGGCCGCGACCCCCGCTGCTGACCGTGGCGCCCTTCGACTCCGGCCCCCGCTAGTCGATCCGGCCCTCGTCGAACTCGATCAGGTCGACCACGCTGATGATCTGGTCCACCCGGTCGGCGCAGCCCATGTTCGTCAGCGCTTCCTTGAGAAATTCCCGGCCGCTTGGCGTCATGCCCTTCTGCACATAGTCGCGGTTCCACTTCGCGGCCCGGACATCCGCGGGAAAGAGCCCTTTCAGTTTGGCGTCGATCTCGTCGCCAGTGGCGGACTCGAACACGATCTTCTCCACGGCGGCCGGGTCCACGCCGAGGTGCAGGCAGAGAAACCGATCCATGCCGCGCTTGTAGTTCTTGGCGTAGCTGGCCGGCAGTGCGCCGTGTGTTTTCACGTATTGGCACTTGGCCAGGAACCGCGGCAGGTGCAGGAGCCCGGTCGCCATATGCGGCACATAGGCCGACGGCAGACTGGTCAGCACTTCGCCGGACGAGCCGGGGATGGGTTTCGAGGGCATCGGCGTCGAGGCGAACCCATTGGCCCGCAACTGGCAAGCCCGCGCCGCGCACACCGGCCTTGCCCGTTGCGGGATTTTCCGATGAATGTCGCGCTTGTCCCATGCAAAAGGTCTCCTTCGACAAACGCCGCATCAAGTTCCTCTTCCTCGAGGGCATCCACGCCAATGCCATCGAGGCGCTCGCGCGCGACGGCTACCCGGCGGTCCGGAGCCTGCCCAGGTCGCTCGCCGGCGACTCGCTCAAGGCCGCGCTCAAGGACGTGCATTTCCTTGGCATCCGTTCCCGCACCGAGCTGACCGAGGATCTCCTGGCGACCGCGCCAAAACTCACTGCAATCGGCTGCTTCTGCATCGGCACCAACCAGGTGAACCTCGCCGCGGCCGCGCGCCGGGGGATTCCGGTTTTCAACGCGCCCTACTCCAACACCCGCAGCGTGGCCGAGCTCGTGCTTGGCGAAATCATCATGCTGCTGCGCGGCATTCCCGGGAAAAACGCCCTTGTCCACCGCGGCGGCTGGACCAAGAGCGCCGAGGGCAGCGTCGAGGTGCGCGGCAAGACGCTCGGCATCGTCGGCTACGGTCACATCGGCACACAAGTTGGGACTCTGGCCGAGCAACTCGGCATGCGCGTGCTCTTCCACGATATTGAAAGCCGGCTACCGCTCGGCAATGCGCGCGCCGTGCCCAAGCTCGCCGCCCTGCTGGCCGAGAGCGACGTGGTCTCGCTTCACGTGCCCGAGACGCCGCAGACGAGAAACCTGATCGGGCGCACGCAGCTCGCCGCCATGAAGCCGGGCGCACACCTCATCAACGCCGCCCGCGGGACCGTGGTCGACATCGCCGCGCTGGCGGATGCGCTCGAGCGCGGGCATCTCGGCGGCGCCGCGATCGATGTCTTCCCCGCCGAGCCCAAGGGCAATGATGAGGAATTCGTGTCGCCGCTGCGGAAGTTCGACAATGTCATCCTCACGCCGCACATCGGCGGCTCCACCGTCGAGGCGCAGGCGAACATCGGCACCGAGGTGGCCGACAAGCTCATCCGCTACTCGAACAACGGCTCGACCGTCACCGCGGTCAATTTCCCGGAAGTCACCCTCCCCGAGCATGCCGGCACCGGCAAGAGCCGCCTGCTCCACATCCACCGCAACGTGCCCGGCGTTCTCGCCCAGATCAACGAACGTTTCAGCAAGCACCACATCAATATCTCGGCGCAATACCTTCAGACCAACGAGCACATCGGTTACTGCGTGACGGATGTCGACGCGGCGGCCAGCGAGATCGCCATCGACGAGCTGCAGGGTGTCCTGGGCACCATTCGCACTCGGCTGCTGTATTGAAATCCGGTGAAGAATAAAACGCCGGACTCGGGTGAGTCCGGCGCGGGGTGAAGGCGGATAAGTGGCGGTTAGAAGAAGCGCACCGGCTTCGAGGCCATTTTTTCATGCTCCTCGGGTGAGCAGCCGGCATTGGTCGCGACCTCGACCCTGGCGCCACGGGCCCGCACCAGGTTGTTGGCCAGCAGGTAATTTTCCACCTCCTCGCCGGAAATGTCCGCCAGCATCACGCCGTCGATCTCGACGCAGGGGGAGAGCGGCTGGCCGGATTTCCGCACCATCTCCTCATAATGAGCGCGGTGGTTGATGATGTCGATGTCCTCAAACTCGAGGTCATGCTTGCGCAAGATGGCGCGGACCCCGTTGGACCAGCCGCAATGCGGTTTGAGATAGGCTTTGATTTTCATGTGTGCGAGAACGAGAAAGGTTGAGACGGCACAACTTATGCGGCAGTCTTTCTTCTTCAACCTATTCTTTTGCCCCCCCGCCCGGTTGGTCCAGCCATGCCCGCTGCTTTTCCCCTCATTTTAACCAGTCAGGCCTCCGAATTTGCCCACCTCGGCCTGACGAACATCCGCCGCGAGTTTCCCCACTACCTGCAGCACATGTTGAACGCGCCGGCCGATGCCCGGACGCCGCGGGCGCTGCACCCGGCCTTTTACGGCAGCTATGACTGGCATTCGTGCGTCCACCAGCACTGGATGCTGGCCCGGCTCGCGCTGATGTTCCCCACCCTGCCCGAGCGCCCCGAGATCGACCGCGTGCTGCGCGAGCACCTGACCCTGGAAAACATGTGCGCCGAGGCGGAATATTTTCGCGCCCCTGGCCGGGAGTTTTTCGAGCGCCCCTACGGCTGGGCGTGGTTGCTGAAGCTTGCGCAGGAAATCCGCGCCTACGACGCCACCCTCGAGGCCAACATGGAGCCGCTGGTCTCGTATATCCGGACCGGCTTCATGCGCTACTTGCGAGCGCTGACGACCCCCGTGCGCAACGGCGTGCATGGCAACACTGCCGTGGCCGTGGCGCTCGTCCTCGGCCACGCCCGCGCCCATGACGATCAGGAGCTGAAACTTTTCTGCACCGCGCGGGCCGCCTATTGGTTTGGACACGATACGGACTATCCCGGCCACTATGAACCGTCGGGCGAGGATTTCTACTCACCCTGCCTGGTGGAAGCCGGGCTCATGGCGCGCATCCTGCCGCGCGAGCAATTTCTCCGCTGGTTCGACAAGTTCCTGCCCCGGCTCGCCCAGGGTGAACCGGCCAATCTGCTCAAACCGGCGCATATCAGCGATCCCACCGACCCCAAGATCGCCCACCTCATCGGGCTCAACCTCAACAAGGGATGGGTGTGGCGACGGCTCTCGGGCATGCTGGCCGCGGATGACCCCCGGCGGGCGCTTGCCATCGAAGCCGGCGCTGCCCACTACGCGGCGGCGCTGCCTCTGCTCGACGCCAAGGATTTCAATCGCGCCCACTGGCTGCCGTCCTTCGCCGTTTACACCATGACCGAGTGATTTTTTCTAGCGGTCGGGGCCGGGCCGCGCACAATCCGGCGCATGACCACGATCCTTTTGCTCTGTCTCTCGAATGTTTTCATGACCTATGCCTGGTATGGGCACCTGAAATACCAGCACGACAAGCTCCTCTGGGTCGCCATCCTCGTTTCCTGGGGCATCGCCTTCTTCGAATACTGCCTGATGGTGCCCGCCAACCGGCTCGGCTATGGCGCCTGGACCGGCTACCAGTTGAAAATCATCCAGGAGGTTATCACCTTCGTGGTGTTTGTGCTCTTTGCGTGGCTGGTGCTTGGGGAACGGCTGCGCTGGAACTATGGGGTGAGCCTCTTCTTCATCGCTCTCGCCGTGTTTTTCGCCTTCGGGTTCAACAAACCCGAGCTGTCCGCCCCCGGTGCGATTTAGCGGCCTGTTTTTAGGCGCTTTTTTGCCCACTCCGCGCTTGCCGGGTCGCCACCCGGGAGAAAGTCTCCTGACATAGCGTTGTCAGCGCCATCCGTTAGGATGTCCCTTTAACCAATCCACCCGATACCCATGTCCAAAGCTGATAAAACCAAGTCCACTGAGTCACGTGTCGCCCCGGCTGAGAAATCCGCCAACCCTGCCCGTGAGAAAAACATCGAGCTCGCCGTATCTTCCATCACGAAGCAGTTCGGCGAGGGTTCGATCATGCGCCTCGGCAGCAACACGAAGATGAAGGTCGAGACGCTCTCCACCGGCTCGCTGGCGATCGACCTCGCCCTCGGCGTCGGCGGCCTGCCCCGCGGCCGGATCATCGAGATCTACGGCCCGGAGTCCTCCGGCAAAACGACCTTCTGCTTGAGCGCCATTGCCGAGGCCCAGCGCCAGGGCGGCCTCGCCGCCTTTATCGACGTCGAGCACGCCCTCGACCCGAAATACGCCCGCGTTGTCGGAGTCAGCCTCGACGATCTCCTCGTCTCCCAGCCCGATTCCGGCGAGGACGCGCTCAATATCATGGAGACACTCATCCGCTCCAATAGCATCGACATCATCGTCCTCGATTCCGTCGCCGCGCTCATCACCAAGGCCGAGCTCGACGGTCAGATGGGTGACATGACGATGGGCAGCCAGGCCCGCCTGATGAGTCAGGCCATGCGCCGCCTCACTTCCGTCGTCAGCAAGACGAATTGCGTGTGCATTTTCACCAACCAGATCCGCGAGAAGATTGGCGTGATGTTCGGTAATCCCGAGACCACTTCAGGTGGCCGCGCGCTGAAGTTTTTCTCGTCAATCCGCCTCGACATCCGCCGCAAAGATCAGCTCAAGACCCCCGACGGCAAGGTCATCGGCAACCGCACCAAGATTAAGGTCGTGAAGAACAAGGTCGCGCCGCCGTTCACCGAGGTGGAGTTTGACATCATGTATGACGAGGGCATTTCGGCCACCGGCTCCCTGATCGACCTTGGCATCGATCACAAGGTGCTCGAAAAGAAGGGTGCTTGGATCGCCTACGAAGGCACCCTGGTCGGCCAGGGCCGCGAGGCCGCCAAAGACGCCCTAGCCAAGGACCCTGCCCTCGCAGCCAAGATAACCGCGGCCATCCTGGAGAAGGTGCACGTCAAGGGCGGCGCTTCGGTCACCGGCGCCAGCGCCGAGTAATAGTAAATACTGCTCTTTTGGCTAACCCGCGGGTAAGTCTCGCAGGGGTTTTCATGTCGGGCAGGCTGCACTGGTTCGCATCCGCAGTAGCTCATTTTCCCTTTTGCTTTCGCCGCCGCGTTCGCTTGCGTGGGGCGAATGTCGTTCCCTTCTGACACCATTGCCGCACTGGCTACTCCCGTCGGCACCTCGGCCATTGCTGTCGTACGGGCCAGCGGGCCGCTCAGCGCAGAGCTGGTGCAAAATATTTTTGGTGAACCTCCCCTGCCCCGCTTGGCTCGGCATTCCGACTATCGCGACAGCCGTGGGCTGCTTGTGGATGATGTGCTGTTCACCTATTTTGCTGCCCCAAATTCATTCACCGGCGAGGATACGGTGGAAATTTCTTGCCACGGAAATCCTTTCATCGCTCAGAAAATCCTCGAAGATCTCCTTGCGCGTGGCTGCCGGTCGGCGGAAGCGGGGGAATTCAGCAAACGCGCGTTTTTGAATGGACGCCTGGACTTGAGCCAGGCGGAAGCCGTCATGGACTTGATTCATGCACGCAGCGAACAGGCTTTGGCCGCCGCCAATCAGCAGCTGCGCGGATCTCTTGGCCGACAAATAAACGCACTTATCTCTCAGTTGATCAATGTCTTGGCTGAACTCGAAGCCTACATAGATTTTCCAGACGAAGACCTGCCACCGGAGAACCGACTGGCGGCGTTGCGTAATCTGGACGAACTACAGGCCGGCACATCCCGGCTGCTTGCGACCAGTCACTACGGGGAATTGCTGCGCGCCGGCATCAAGACTGTGATTTTCGGTGAGCCCAATGCGGGCAAAAGCAGTTTGCTCAACCGGCTGGTTGGTCGGGAGCGCGCTCTTGTCAGCCCCGAGCCAGGCACGACGCGGGATTACCTCGAGGAGTCTATCCTCATTGGCCCTTATTTTCTCCGGCTCGTCGATACCGCCGGACTCAACCTGTCGCCGACACCACTCGAGAAACATAGTATGGAGAAGACTCACGAGCAGGCCACTGCGGCGGATATTTTTCTCTGGGTGATTGATGCAACCCGTCCTCTGCCCAACCTGCCGCTTGCGTTGGTAAGCCGCATGACGCCCGCCAATACAATCGCGGTTTTCAATAAGATTGATTTACCACCAGCTAATCGCGCCCCCCCGCCCCAGGCTTTTCCGGTCGTGGCTATTTCTGCGCTTCATGGGACAGGTCTCGAAGCACTGCAAGCTGCCGTGATCAAGCTTGCCGAATCGTTTCAGGTGAAAATCGGAGATGATCTCATCGCAATCAACGCGCGCCACACCCACTCCTTAGCGCAGGCGCGCGACTGTCTTGGGTCAGCCAGGGTAAAACTTGAGAATAATAATTATCGTGAATTGGTGGCCAGCGACTTGCGGGCGGCCCTTGACGCCTATAGTCAAATTGCCGGTAAAATAGACAACGAGTTGGTGCTGGATCACCTCTTCGCTTCCTTTTGTATAGGTAAGTGATGCTATATCAAATTATATATTTTAATACGCTTTTGATTATCGCGTGATTTATAACAAAGAACTGTTTGATGTGATTGTATGCGGGGCGGGGCACGCCGGAGTTGAGGCGTGTCTGGCAGCTTCGCGAATGGGTGCCACTACCCTGCTGCTGACCGGCAACATCGACACGGTTGCCCAGATGAGCTGTAACCCTGCAATCGGTGGTCAGGCTAAGGGGCAAATCGTGAGGGAAATCGATGCGCTCGGCGGAGAGATGGCTATCAACACAGATGTGACCGGAATCCAGTTCCGGCTTCTCAATGAATCCAAGGGGCCGGCGGTCCAGTCACCGAGGGCTCAATGCGACAAAAAGGCCTATCAGTTCCGCCTTAAGCACACCCTTGAACTGCAGCCAAACTTGCAGCTATTTCAGGCGACTGTTACAGGCCTGATCTTCCAGAACGGCAAGGTTGTTGGCTGCCGAACAAACCTGGACATCGATTTTCACGGCCGAACCATAGTCATTACAACAGGCACTTTTTTGCGCGGCCTAATGCACGTTGGGCAGAACAAGAGCGAGGGTGGGAGGCTTGGCGATTTTAGTGCTAAAACGCTGTCAGGAAGCTTGGAGAAGGTCGGTATCGAACTGCAGCGCTTAAAGACCGGAACGCCGCCGCGAATACTGGGGCGGAGTATCAATTTTACTGGACTCCAAGAGCAGAAGGGTGATGCCGTGCCAACCCTATTTGCCTTCCACGACACCCGGGATCCCGTGGATATGTTCCACGTGGAATCAACGGGGGAGCGCCGCTTAGGCTGGAAGCCTGGGAACGAGCAGGTTTCCTGCTGGATGACTCATACCACGGCGGCATCTGAGCAAATTGTGAGGGAAAACCTGCATAAATCCGCCATGTATTCCGGTGAGATTGCTGGGGTGGGGCCTCGGTATTGCCCAAGTATCGAGGACAAGTTCGTGCGCTTTGCGGACAAGCCCAGACACCTACTTTTTCTCGAGCCCGAGGGGCGGAACACCAACGAGTATTACATCAACGGACTATCCACAAGCCTCCCGTTCAATGTGCAGGTCGAACTGGTTCACAGTATCCCGGGGCTGGAAGCCGCCGTCCTCCTGCGGCCGGCTTATGCCGTGGAGTATGACTTTGCGCTACCGACACAGATGTATCCTTCGCTCGAATCACGCAAAGCAGAGAACCTCTTTCTCGCTGGGCAAATCAATGGCACCTCAGGATACGAGGAAGCTGCCGCCCAGGGGCTGGTGGCCGGTGTCAACGCAGTGCTCAAGGTTCGGGGAGAGCCACCGCTTATCATTCAACGCCACGAGGGCTACATCGGCGTTCTGATCGATGACTTGGTCACCAAGGGGACCGTTGAACCTTATCGTATGTTCACGAGTCGCGCCGAGCATAGGCTTCTCTTCAATCATGGCAGCTCGGAATTTCGCTATTTTGTGCACGCTAAAGAACATAAACTATTATCCAATAGTCGCTTACACAGAATAAATGTGAAATTAAATAACGTGACGCACTGGGAAAATTATCTGGAGACCAGCAAGACGACCGGTGGGTCTTGGGCTGAGAGCATCCGGCGTGATAAAGCGAATTCAGCGCTGCCCTTTGGGTTTTTATTAGAACCAAAAGAGGTTCGTGAAGAGGTGCTCTATCGCGTGACCTACCGGGGCTATCTTGAGCGGGAGCAGCGGCAGATAGAGAAAATGAAGGACGTCGAAAAAATTCGAATCCCCGCTTCGCTCGATTTTCTGGCCATTCCCGGCCTGCGTCGTGAAGGCGCGCAAAAGCTTCATCAGTTGCGGCCACAAAACCTCGGTCAGGCCGGCCGGATTAGCGGCGTTACTCCCGCGGATGTCAGTATTCTGATGGTGTTGATCGCCGCGCGCCGGGATACCCCGACCCATTAGCTCAACCCCGCGGCCTGAGTTGAGCTGCCGCGTTGCCGTCGTGTGATGTTGAGGTAACAATCGCGTTACACTGGTTAATTCACTGGAAAGGCCTCTGGTGCGGGCGATAATCCGGGGCAATGGAGAAGAAAAAGATCCTTGTCGTCGACGACGAGCCGGACGTCACCGATCTCGTGGCGTATCATCTGAAGGCAAAAGGTTTCCACGTGGAAACCGTCAACGACGCCACCGCCAGCATCTCGAAGGCGCGAAACTACCAGCCAGATCTGATAATATTAGACATAATGATGCCGCATCTGAGCGGCATTCAGATTTGCCGGATCCTCCGGGCAGACAGCAAACTGGCGAAGGTGCCTATTATCTTCCTGACCGCCAAATCCGAGCCGCACGAGCGCATTGAGGGCTTGGAATCAGGTGCTGATGATTATGTGGGGAAACCCTTCAGCCCAAAGGAGCTTGTCTTGCGGGCGGAATCGATCTTGCGGCGCGTGGCCGGGCCCAGGGATCCATTGTCTGCTCGTCTGCACATTGGTGACATTCTGCTCGATAGTGAAACCCATTGCGTCACGGTGCGCGGCGCACTACTGGAGTTGACCGCGACGGAATTCAAATTGCTCCGGCTGATGATGGAGCGGCAGGGGCGTGTGCAGACCCGCGAGCACCTGCTGCTCAATGTCTGGAATTATTCGACGGAAATCGAAACTCGCACGGTTGACACCCATGTGCGCCGTCTGCGTGAAAAACTAGGCCCGGAGGCTGGTTGGATTGAAACCATCCGTGGCGTTGGCTATCGAGTTGCCGACAAGAAAATATCCGCATGATCGTGCTTGCTGTCGTCCTTCTGGCCCTGGGTCTGCTGTTTTTGCTGCGGACGCTCTGGCGGCAAAACCGGGCACTGGCAGAGCTGCGCGATGCCGCCCGGCGTGGCCGGCCCCTGCTACGTGAGCAGAGTTCCGCCGGTGACCTGCCCGCCTGGCACGGGCTCACCCAGACGATCAACGAACTTATCACCGACAACACCGCCCTCCGCCAGCAGCGCACCGACCAGCTCGCCCAGCTGGAAGCCACCTTGGGCAACCTGCGCGAAGCCGTGCTGATTGTGGATGAAGCGAACTACATCCATCTGGCCAACCGGGCGCTGCGGGAAATATTCCCGGCAGCCCGCGACCTGGTAAATCTGCGCCTGGAGCTCATCGTGCGCAGCGCGCTCTTTCTTGACTATGTGCGCGCCACCCGGTCGGGTTCGCCACTGCCCCGCCAGGAATTTGAAATCGTGGACGGGCAAAATCTGCATTGGATCGAGGCCTCGGGCGCCCCAATTCCTTCGCCAGACGGCAAATCCCAGTGGGCCCTGTTTGTCATCCACGACCTGACCAGTCAGCGCAAACTGGAGCGCATCCGCCGCGATTTTGTCGCCAATGCCTCCCATGAGCTGCGCACCCCGTTGAGCATCATCAATGGTTACATTGAGACTCTGGTGGACGGACATAAGGACATGGCAATAGCGGACCGCGACCGGTTCCTGAAGACCATTCAGCGCCATAGCGACCGGTTGAAAGCAATCATTGACGACTTGCTGGCGCTATCACGGCTGGAATCTGGCACCCCGGGCTTGAAGTTTGCCTCGCTGGAGCTTGCGCCCTTCTTCCTCAACCTGGCAGAGGAGTATCGGCATCGGCCGCATGCCGCCGATCATGAGATTGTCGTCGATGCGCCCGGGATGCTGGGAGCGGTTGCCGCCGACGAGGAGAAGCTGACCCAGGTCTTTGGCAATCTACTCGATAACGCTTTGAAATACACCCCCAAGGGCTCGCGCGTCGAACTCGGCGCGCGCGCTGCCGGCGAGAACGAGGTCGAGTGTTTTGTCCGCGACAATGGCGCGGGCATCCCGCCGGAAGACCTGCCGCATATCTTCGAGCGGTTTTATCGGGTCGAGAAGGGGCGCTCGCGTGAGACAGGTGGCACGGGCCTGGGCCTCAGCATCGTAAAGCATATTGTACAGTTGCACGAGGGTCGGGTCTGGGCGGAAAACACCGAGGATGCCGGGCTGGTCATTTTGATGCGCTTGCCGCGTTTCCGGAATAGTTGACGCTTCGGGGTTGCGCCACCCGGCGGGCTCGCGCCAATTGAACGCGTGGATTATAAACCCGGATTCGTCGAGCACATCGCCCAACGGCGGGCCGTGCTGCGTGCCGCGCTCGCCGCGCTCCTGCCGGCGCCCTGCCGCCTTGTCTGGGAGATCGGCAGCGGGCACGGTCATTTTCTTGCGCGCTATGCCGCTGAATTTCCCCACAAGCTTTGCGTGGGGGTTGATCTGCGGAACGAACGCCTCGGCAAAAGCCGCCGGAAGGCCGAGCGAGCCCGTTTGCCCAACTGCCACTTTGTGCGCACGGAGGCCCGGGAATTTTTGCATGCGCTGCCAGCCGGCGTCAGCTTTGAGGAAATCTGGGCGCTTTTCCCCGACCCTTGGCCCAAAAAGCGCCATCACAAGAATCGCCTGTTGCAGCCTGGGTTTTTCGAAGCCGTGGCGGGCCGGGCGGGGGAGGGGACCCGCTGGTATTTTCGCACCGACCACGAAGAATACTTTCGCGAGGTGGCGGCATTCATCCCCGGCTTGAAGACCTGGCGGCTGGATCCGGGCGCCCACTGGCCGCTCGAGCACTCGACGGTGTTCCAGGCCCGCGCCGCCAGCTACCACTCGTTGGTTGCAATCAGGACATCACATCCAGCCAGACCAGTAGAAACAGTTGCCCCAGGGCTGCCACTCCCAGCAACCCCCACGTCGTCTGCATAAAGACATTGTGCGCCAGCTTGCGCTCACCGTTGGCGCGGTGGGGTGGCACGGTGTGGGCCAGCAGATCGCGGGTGGCTTGCTCCATACTTTACAAATCGCCCGTTTTGCTGGCGCTGGCAAGCGCGGCTTTGGCATTAGCTTTGGCCAGCTTGAGTGACACCTGGGCTAATTTACCCAATCTCCTTTGCCTTTTTGATTTAGAGGATTGACGCTTTGCCGAGCGGAAACCTACCTAACTGGGTTTCCTCCCGACGCTCCTGCCGCCCCAAAAAATGCTGAACGCCAAGAAACTACTCGGGACTGCCGCCGCCCTAATGCTGACGGTTCCCGCGTTTGCCAATGAAGGTGAAGGGGTCGCTCCCGCTGCCGCCAGGCTGGTTGATTTTGGCCATGGCTGGGTTATCACCAGCAGCATGGTGACGGGGTGGACCATCTCCGCCTTGATTATTTCCCTGATCCTTCTGGTGGTCGGCAAACCGTCTATCCTGCCCGGCAAAAGCCAGTCCGTCTTTGAGTCCATTCTTGAGGCGCTGCATGACTTGTTTGAACCCATTGTCGGCAAAAAGGCTTTTCCCGCCGCCTTCCCGCTGCTCGTCACATTTTTCATCTTTATCCTGGTGCATAACTGGATGGGGCTCATCCCCGGCGTTGGCACGCTGGGGTGGGGGCACGACGTCGACGGTCACTTCGAACTCACCAAGCCGCTCATCCGTCCGTTCAACTCCGACTTCAACGGTACGATCGCGCTCGCCCTCGTTTCCTTCGGCGCCTGGCTTATCATCGTTTTGAAATATGCCGGCCCCAAGCTCATCATCAAGGATCTCTTCGGCAACAAGGCTGACAAGAAGGAGACCCCCGCTTGGCTTTACCCGTTTCTTACTCTCATTTTCCTCTTTGTGGGCTGCATCGAGGTGTTCTCCATCGCCATCCGGCCTTTTACCCTCTCGGTCCGTCTTTTCGGCAATATCTTTGGCGGCGAAAATCTCCTGCACGGCACCGGCTTCTTCTTTGCGTTTTATTTCATGGAGCTGCTCGTGGGCCTGATCCAGGCCCTCGTCTTCACCCTCCTGACCTCAGTCTACATCGGCCTCATCTGCAATCATGGTGATGATCATGCCCACGAGGGGCCCCACGCCGCGGAGACGCACCACTAGCCACTTTTCCGCTGGGAGCGTGCTTCGCGTGCGCACGGCGGCAACCACAACCACCAACCCATCCACAAAACATGATCCACCTCCTCGCGGAAATCTCCGGTAACATCGCCAGCGGGCTCGGTATGCTCGGCGGCGGTCTCGGCGTCGGCCTCATCGGCCAGAAAGCCGCCGAAGCCGTCGGGCGCAATCCCGGCGCCTCCGGCAAGATCCTCGTCCAGGCCATTATCGGTATGGCGCTTGCCGAAGGTCTCGGCATCCTCGCGCTGTTCCTCGCCAAGGCCTAAACTCATTCACCGGCGGCGCCGAGCTCCGCGCTTTGCGCCGCCAGTCATTTTCCCATCATGCTCTCACTCTTGCTCGCCACTGTTGAGCCCGCTCCGGCGGCCGCGTCCGGCCCCTTGGAAGGCCTTAAGCAGACCTTTGAGCACTTTGGCGTCGAGCCGAAGTTGATTCTCTTTCAGCTTATCAGCTTCCTCATTCTGTTCGGTGTTCTCTACAAGTTCGGCATCAAGCCCACCATCGCTACGATGGAGGCCCGCAACCAGAAGATCCAATCCGGCCTGAAGAACGCCGAGGAAACCCAGGTCCGCCTCGCCGCCGCCGCCGCCGAAAGCGCCGCGCTCGTCAAGACCGCCCAGCAGCAAGCCCAGAAGGTTGTCGACGAAGCCCGCAAGGCCGCCAAGGAGTTCGCCGACAAGCAGAACGCCGAGGCCACCGCACGCGCCGCCGACACCCTCGCCAAGGCCCAGCAGGCCATCGACCTCGAGCACAAGAAAATGCTCAACGAGGCCCGCGGCGAAATCGCCCGCCTCGTGGTCAAGACCACCGAGCAGGTGCTCGCCAGGAAACTCTCCGAGACCGACCGCGCCGCCTACAACGAGGCCGCGAGCAAGGAACTCAGCGCCCTTTGACCCGACCCATGCGCGGCGACAAAAAGACCAAGGCCCTCGCGAAGCAGCTCTTCAAGCTGAGTCTCGTCAACGGCGCCGTCTCGCCCGAGCAGGTCGCCGGCGTCCTCGGCTATATCGAGAAGATCCAGCCGCGCCACGCGCTCACCTTGCTCAAACTCTATCACCGCGCCATCGTGACCGAGGTCGCCAAGTCCCGCGCCCTCGTCGAGCACGCCGGCTCGGTCAGCGACGCGACGCTCAAGATGATCGAGAGCGCCATGTCCCGGAAATACTCGCGGCCGGTCACCGCCACCGCCCGGCCCAACCTAAAGCTCCTCGCCGGTCTCCGTGTTCGCGTCGGCTCCGATGTATACGAGGCCAATGTCTCCAGCCAGCTTGCCGTTCTTTCCTCCGCCGTCTAACCCCGCCCAAACTTTAACCGCCACTCCGCATGAGCACCGTCATCGACCAAATCGAACAGCAGATCGCCAAGCTTTCCAACAAGGCCGTCAAGAAAAACACCGGCAACATCCGCACCGTCGCCGACGGCGTGGCCAAACTCGACGGCCTTTCTGAGGTCATGTATAACGAGATGGTGCAGTTCCCGGGCGGCGCCATCGGCATCGCGCTCAACTTGGAAGAGGACGAGGTCGGCTGCGTCATCCTCGGCGACATCGCCAATTTGAAGGAGGGCGACGAGGTCCAGACGACCGGCAAACTGCTCTCCGTACCCGTCGGCCGCGCCCTGCTCGGCCGCGTGGTCGACGCCCTCGGCCGCCCCGTGGACGGCAAGGGCCCGATCGACGCCAAGGAATTCTATCCCGTGGAGAAGATCGCCCCGGGCATCATCGTCCGCAAATCCGTCTCGCAACCCGTCTTCACCGGCATCATGGCCATCGACTCGATGATCCCGATCGGCCGCGGCCAGCGCGAGCTCATCATCGGCGACCGCGGCACGGGCAAGACCACCATCTGCATCGACACGATCATCAACCAGGGCCGCATCAACAAGGTCGGCCTCGCCTCGGGCGACAAGAGCTTCCGCCCGATGTATTCCATCTACGTCGCGGTCGGCCAGAAGCAGTCGAACGTCGTCCGCACCATCTCCGCTCTCGAGGCCGCCGGCGCGCTCGAATACACCGTCATTGTTTCCGCGCCCGCCGCCGACAATCCCGCCAACCAATACCTTGCACCATTCTCCGGTGCCTCGATCGGCGAGTGGTTCATGGAAAACGGCATGGATGCACTCATCGTTTACGACGATCTCTCCAAGCACGCCGTCGCCTACCGCCAGATTTCGCTCATCCTGAAACGCCCCTCCGGCCGCGAAGCGTATCCGGGCGACGTGTTCTACCTGCACTCCCGCTTGCTTGAGCGCGCGGCGCGCCTCGACGGCAAGGGCTCGCTCACCGCGCTGCCCGTCATCGAGACGCAGGCGGGCGACGTGTCCGCCTACATCCCGACGAACGTCATCTCCATCACCGACGGCCAGATCTTCCTCGAGACCGATCTCTTCAACCAGGGCATCCGCCCCGCGGTGTCCGTCGGCCTCTCGGTCTCGCGCGTCGGTTCGTCCGCGCAGATCAAGGTCACCAAGCAGGTCGGTGGCAAACTCAAGGGTGAGCTCGCCCAGTTCCGCGAACTCGCGGCCTTCGCCCAGTTCGGTTCCGACCTCGACGCCAAGACCAAGGCCCAGCTCGAGCGCGGCGCCCGCATCGTCGAGCTCTTCAAGCAGCCGCAGCTCAACCCGGTTTCCATCGAGGTGCAGGCGTCGGTTCTCTGGGCCCTCCAGAAAAGCTATTTCGATTCCATCGACGTGAAGAACATTGTGGCTGCTTCCAATTCACTCAAGGAATACCTCACCGGCCGCAAGGACGCCCTCCTGACCAAGATCCGCACGGAGGCCAAGCTCACCGACGAGATCGAGGCCGGTCTCAAGGCCGCGGCCGATGAATGGAAGGCCACCTTCGCCGCCAAGTAATCGCCCTCTCGCCCTGCTTCTCTTCTAACCCATGCCCTCAACCCGCGACATCCGCCGGCGCATCAAGTCGGTCAAGAACACCCGCCAGATCACCAAGGCGATGGAGCTGGTCGCGGCGTCGAAGATGAAAAAGGCGCAGCAGGCGGCCCTCGCCGGCCGGCCCTATGCCCAGTTGATGGCCGACATGCTGGCCGCCCTCGCCCCGCGCGTCGGCGAGGCGCACCATCCGCTGCTTGCGCAGCGCGAAACCAGGGTGCGCGGCATCCTCCTCGTCACGTCCGACAAGGGCCTCTGCGGCCCGCTCAATGCCAACCTCTTCAAGCTGGTCATCGATATCAAGACGCCGGCCAAGTATGTGGCCATCGGCCGCAAGGGCGCGCAGTTCCTCGCCCGCACCAAGCGCGATGTCCTCGCCGATTTTACCGTGAGCGACCGCGTGCCCTTCGGCGAGGTCAAGACTGCCATTGAGTTCATGGTGAAGCTCTACCTCGAGGGCACCATCGACACGCTTGAGGTCATTTATTCGCGCTACAAAAACACCCTCGTGCAGGAGTCCATCATCCGCCCGGTGCTCCCGCTTTCGAACGTGGCTGATTTCGTCACCTCCCTCCGCGCTGACTCCGGCGGCGGCAAGGTCAGCGACGATCGCGACATGCTATTCGAGCCCAGCGCTGGTGCCGTGCTCGCCGCGCTGCTGCCTTTCTACGTCAACCGCTACATCTACCAGCTCGTGCTGTCAGCCAAGGCCTCCGAGCACAGCGCCCGCATGGTCGCGATGAAGACCGCCAAGGACAATGCCACCAAGCTCATCGGCGAGCTCACGCTCGAATACAACAAGGCCCGCCAGGCCGGCATCACCCAGGAAATTCTTGAAATCGCCGCCGCGCAGTTCAGCGCGGCCTAATTTAACACCACCCCACACCCGTTTAAGTCATGAGCAACATCGGCAAAATCGTCCAAGTCATCGGCCCGGTCGTCGACGTCCAGTTTGCGGAGAACGCGATCCCCGCCATCTACCAGGCGCTGACCATCGACTTCACCGCCGCCGGCGTGAAGCAGAATCTCACCCTTGAGATCCAGCAGCATCTCGGCGCGGGCGTCGTCCGCGCCATCGCCATGTCCTCCTCCGAGGGCCTGGTGCGCGGCATGGATGTCACCGACACCGGTGCGCCCATCACCGTCCCCGTGGGCGACGGGGTGCTCGGCCGCATCCTCGACGTCACCGGCAAGCCGGTGGACGGCAAGGGCCCGGTCCCTCACACCAAGCGTTATCCGATTCACCGCCCGGCCCCTTCGCTGATCGATCAGAACCCCAAGTCCGAGATCCTCGAGACTGGTATCAAGGTCATCGATCTCATCTGCCCCTTTATCAAGGGCGGCAAGGCCGGGGCGTTCGGCGGCGCCGGCGTCGGCAAGACGGTCGTCATTCTTGAACTTATCAACAATATCGCCAAGGCGCACGGTGGTTATTCGGTGTTCGCTGGCGTCGGTGAGCGTTCCCGCGAGGGCAATGACCTTTACCACGAGATGTCCGAGGCTGGTGTCATCAACCAGAAGGATCTCAGCAAATCGAAGGTCGCGTTGGTCTATGGCCAGATGAACGAGCCCCCGGGCGCCCGTATGCGCGTCGCCCTCTCGGCCCTCGCGATGACCGAGTATTTTCGCGACGAGAAGGGCCAGGACGTGCTGCTCTTCATCGACAACATCTTCCGCTTCTCGCAGGCCGGCTCCGAGGTCTCCGCACTCCTCGGCCGCTCGCCCTCCGCGGTCGGCTACCAACCGACCCTCGCCAACGAGATGGGGCTCCTCCAAGAGCGCATCACCTCAACGAAGAAGGGCTCCATCACCTCCGTGCAGGCCGTTTATGTGCCCGCAGACGATCTCACCGACCCCGCGCCGGCGAACACTTTCGCCCACCTTGACTCCACCATCGTGCTTGAGCGTTCCATCGCCGAGCTCGGCATCTATCCCGCGGTTGATCCGCTCTCCTCCGTCTCGAAGGCACTCCAGATCGACGTCGTCGGCGAGGAGCACTACCACGTTGCCCGCGAGGTGCAGCGTGTCCTCCAGCGCTACAAGGACCTTCAGGACATCATCGCCATTCTCGGCCTCGACGAGCTCTCCCCCGAGGACAAGCAGACCGTCTATCGCGCCCGCAAGATTCAGCGCTTCCTCTCGCAGCCGTTCGCGGTCGCGGCCGTCTTCACCGGCACGGAAGGTAAATTTGTCCCGGTCAAGGAGACCGTTCGCGGTTTCAAGATGATCCTTGACGGCCAGCTCGATGATGTCGCCGAGGGCGACTTCTACATGCGCGGCGGCATCGACGAGGTCATCGCCGCCGGCGCCAAGAAATAATTCCATGCCCCTCACGCTCGAAATCGTCACGCCCGAGGCGAAGGTTTATTCCGCCACTATCGACTCCGTCGTCATCCCGACGGTCGAGGGCGAGATCGGCGTCCTGCCCGGCCACATCCCGTTGCTCACCCAAGTGGAGCACGGCGAACTGCGCGTGACGAAGGGCGCCGCCACCCAGTGGCTTGCCGTCGGCGGCGGTTTTGCCCAGATCGACGGCGACAAGGTCCGGGTGCTCGCTGAGCACGCCATCACCGAGGAAAAGATCGATGAGCATGCCGTGGAGACCGCGATGAAACGAGCCGAGCAGGAACTCAAGGAATCCAAGCACATGGATCCACAGCAATACGAGCACTTGCAAAGCCTCATCCGTTACTCGGGGGTCCAGCTGGCAGTTAAACGGCGCCGGCGGTAACACGCCAAACGCTCGCTTCCGAGATTTCACGCCCATCCACGTTACGGTCAGTCCCGTTGTGGCTCCATGCTTTGGAGCGAAGGTGGACGCAGGCGTTAGTTGTTCCGGCCCAAGCTAATTAAGACTGTTGTTTGACCTCGGGGTGATTTCTGCTTCTGTCTTGATACTCAGTCTCAGCTTCATGTCCAACCCCGCCGCCCAACTTTCCCCTCTTTGCCAGCTCCCCGCCGGCTTGACCGGCCGCGTGTGCGAGATCAAGGGTGACAAAAGCTTCTGCCAGCGGGTGCGCGAGATGGGCATTGGCGAGGCCGCCCTAGTCACCAAGGTTTCCGGCCGCACCACCAGTCTTTGCCAGGTCAACGGCACCCGCATCGCGCTCAGCCATGGTGCGGCCATGAACATCCTGGTCGAGCGCCTGCCGGACAACGCGCGCTGAGGCCCGCGCCATGTCCGTCCTGCTCAAACTTTCAGAGCTCGCGCTCGGCGCCAGCGGCCGTGTGAAGGATCTTCCGCCCTCCGGCACCACCTTCCTGCGCCTGCGCGAGATGGGCCTGCTGCCGGGCACCACCATCACCTTCGTGCGCGCTGCGCCCCTCGGTGATCCGCTGGAGTTCAAGCTCCGCGGCTACCACCTCACCCTCCGCCGCGAGGAAGCGGCACAGATCACCGTTGAGGCCTGAGCCCCGCCTTGAACCTGCCGTCCCATATTGTCTCCCCGGGCAAGAAGCGCCCCGCGCACGGCGACCGCACGCCCGTCTATGCGATCGTCGGCAATCCCAACTGCGGCAAAAGCACTCTTTTCAACGCGCTCACCGGCCTCAAGCAGAAGGTGGGCAACTATCCCGGCGTCACCGTCGAAAAAAAAATCGGCGCGACCTACTCGCAGCACGGAAAGCCAATCATGGTCATCGACCTGCCCGGCGCCTACTCCCTCGCCGCCCGCTCGCCCGACGAGGCGGTCACGCGCGATGTGCTCCTCGGCCGCCGCGCCGACACGCCGCAGCCCGACCGCATCCTTTGCATTGTCGATGCGACGAACCTCGAGCGGAACCTCTATCTTGTTCACCAGATCCTCGACCTCGGCCGGCCGGTCATCCTCGTCCTGAACATGATGGACCTGGCAAAAACGGCGGGGCTCAGCGTTCGCGTGGAACGCCTCGAGCAGGAACTGGGCATCCCAGTCATCGCCTGCGAAGCGGTGAACGGCCGGGGACTCGTCGCGCTGAAGCTCGCCATGAGCCGGGTCGATCTCCCGCTGGCCCGGCATCGCTGGGATGTGCCCGCGGCCGTCGCCCCCGCCGTCGCAGAGCTGCAGGCCTCGCTCACCGACCGTGACGCCCGGTCGCCCCTAGTCGCCCGCGCCGAGGCCCTGCTGTTGCTTACCGATTTCGATACTGTGCGCGTCGCGGGCTCGACGCCGCTCAGCGCGCGCACCGCCGAGATCTTGGAAGCCTGGCAGAAGCGCCGGGTGGGTGAGGGGACGGACTGGGCCGGCTCGCTCGTGAACAGCCGTTACGAGGCCATCAACCGGCTTTGCACCGGTCTTGTGCAACAGGACGGCGTCGGTGGACCGTCCACTTCCGACCGGATCGATGCCGTCGTCATTCACCCCGCGTGGGGCTGGCTCGTCTTCGGTGGTGTAATGACCTTGTTTTTCCTCAGCATCTTCACTTTCGCGCAAGCTCCCATGGACTGGATCGGCGACCAAACGGCCGCGCTGGCCAACTGGCTCAAGGCCACCATGCCCGAAGGCGACCTGCGCAGCTTGCTCACGGACGGTGTCATCGGCGGCGTGGGCACCATCGTTACCTTCTTGCCGCAGATCCTCATCCTTTATTTTTTCATCGGGCTGCTGGAGAGCACCGGCTACATGGCCCGCGCCGCTTTCATTATGGACCGGCTCATGAGCCGGGTCGGACTGAATGGAAAATCCTTCATCCCGCTGCTCAGCTCCTACGCCTGCGCGATCCCCGGCATCATGGCCACGCGCACAATTGAGGACCCGAAGGACCGGCTCGTCACGATTCTGGTCGCACCGCTGATGAGTTGTTCGGCCCGGCTGCCGGTTTATTTGCTGATGATCGCCGCGTTGCTGCCCGGCTCGCAGGTCACTGTGCTCACCAAGGTCGGCCTCATGCTCCTCATGTATGCGCTCGGCACGTTCGGCGCGTTCGGCTTCGCGTGGCTGTTCAAGCGCACTTTGCTAAAAGGCAAACCGCCGATGATGATCATGGAACTGCCGCCCTACCGGCTGCCGCGGATCAAGGACGTCGTGCTGCACATGTTCGAACGTGCCGGCCTCTTTCTGCGCAAGGCCGGCACAGTCATCCTCGGCATCAGCATCGTGCTCTGGTTCCTCACCACCTACCCGAAGCACCCTGCCGCCACGGCCACCGCGACCGAGCAGCTCGCCCACAGCTTCGCCGGCCGGGCCGGCCACCTGCTTGAGCCCGCGATCAAGCCGCTTGGCTTTGACTGGCGCATCGGCATCGGGCTCATCACCTCGTTTGCCGCCCGCGAGGTGTTTGTCAGTTCCATGGGGGTTATCTTCGGCGCGGAAAGCGCCAATGACGACACCACGCCACTGCGCACGGCCCTGCGGAACGCCCGCTGGCCCGACGGCGCGCCGGTGTTCACCGCGCTCGTTTGCCTAACGCTGATGATCTATTATGTTTTCGCCATGCAATGCATGAGCACCGTCGCTGTCGTGAAACGGGAAACCAACTCGTGGCGCTGGCCGCTGTTCCAGATCGCCTATATGACGGGCACCGCCTGGCTCGTGTGCTTCGTTGTCTACCAAACCGGCCGCGCCCTCGGTTATTGAAATGTCCGCCCAACTCCAGACCATCCTGGCTCTCCTCGTCGTCGCCTTTGCGGTGACGTATCTGGTCCGCTCCGCGCTCAAGAAGCGCCAGTCGCCCGGTTGCGGCGATAATTGCGGCGCCGTCAGCCCCGAGATCAAAAAGCTTCAGGCAAAATTGAAACGCTAGGCCGCTGCCGGCTGCGGGACCACGCGCTGGCCCTTGCCGATCGGCAGCACGACCAGCGCGGCGATCACGCACAGGGCACCGGCGCTGAAAAACGCCAGCGTATAGCTCCCTGTTGTCGTGCGCAGCGCCCCGGCCGCATAGGTGGCAAAGGCCGCGCCGACCTGGTGGCTCGCCGCCACCCAACCGAACACGATGCT
Organism: Lacunisphaera sp.; assembly: GCA_043738215.1. Lineage (GTDB taxonomy): Bacteria > Verrucomicrobiota > Verrucomicrobiia > Opitutales > Opitutaceae > Lacunisphaera. Next base: position 29,680 of record JAYUGX010000067.1, on the reverse strand, counting down.
TGCCTTCTCGCGGCCGAACACCTCGCCGGTCAGCTTGACCGTGGGCGGCACCGTCGCGATCCAGTCGAGCCCGTAGAAAACGGCGAACACACCCAGGCCCGCGATCGGGCCGAGCAGTGCCGCTGGCAGGAAGAGCAGGGAAAGCCCGCGCAGGCCGTAGTAGCCAAACAGCAGGTAGCGGCAGTTGTAGCGGTCGCTCAGCCAGCCCGATGCCGTCGTGCCGACGAGATCGAACAGGCCCATCACCGCGAGCAGGCTCGCCGCCCGCACCTCGGGAATCCCGCAGTCGAAAGCTGCGGCCACCATGTGGGTGCCGATGAGTCCGTTGGTGCTCGCGCCGCAGACGAAGAACGAGCCCGCCAGCAGCCAGAAATCGCGCACCCGCATCGCGTCGATCAACGTATCGATGGCCCGCTTCGCCGGGTTGCCTTTCATGGGGGCCACGGCCTCCGCTTGGCCGGTTTCCCCGTAGGGCCGCACGCCGACATCACTGGGTTGGTCGCGCATCAGCCACCAGATGACCGGGATCGCCAGTAGCGTTGCGCCCGCCACAATCCACGGTGCTGCGCGCCAGTTGTCATTGGTCGTCACCGCTCTCGCCAGCATCGGCAGGAAAACGAGCTGGCCGGTCGCGGTGCTGGCGGTGAGCAAGCCCATCACCAACCCGCGGCGCTCGGTGAACCAGCGGTTGGCCACCGCCGCCCCGAGCACGGCCGCCGCCATGCCCGAACCGACCCCCACCACCACGCCCCATAAAATCACGAACTGCCAATACGCCGTCGCGATGGTCGAAAGCCCGTAGCCGCCCGCCAGCAGGGCCATCGCGGCCATCATCGTCCGCCGCAGCCCGAAGCGTTGATAGAGCGCGGCGGCAAACGGTCCGATGAGCCCGTAAAGAAAAATGTTGATCGAGACGATCGCCGACACCGTCGCCCGGCTCCACTGGAATTCGTTGCCGAATGGCAGCAGGATGACGCCCGGCGTCGCGCGCGCGCCGGCGGCAACCAGCAGGGTGAGGAAGGTCACCCCCGCGACGATCCAGGCGTAGTGCAAGCGCGGGCGGGCGGTGACTTCATTCATGCTTGGCGCTGGAAAATGCCCATCACGACCGCGGAGGCAAGCGGCCCGCGACTGTCGCGGGACCATTGGGGTCAAATTGTCTTGCCCCCGGTCTTGTGCGCCAACCGATTCCAGACAGAATGCCAGCATGAAGGCCACCGTTCTCACCGAGGTCAAAAAGCCCGTCGTCGTCCAGCAGCTGCCCGATCTGGCCGCGGCGCCCGACCGGGCGGTCGTGCGATTGAAGGCCGCAGCGCTCAATCACCGCGACTTGTGGACCCAACTCGGACTCTATCCGAACATCAAGCTGCCGGTAACGCTCGGCTCGGATGGAGCCGGCACCGTGACCACGGTCGGCACGGAGACCGACGAGTCCTGGGTGGGGCGAGAGGTCATCATCAATCCATCACTCGACTGGGGTTTCGATCCGCGCGCGCAGGGCAAGGATTTCCGGATCCTCGGCCTGCCGGACAACGGCACCTTCGCCGAGCAGGTCTCAATTCCTGTCGCCAATCTTGTGCCCAAGCCTGCTCATCTCTCATGGGAACAGGCGGCGGCACTCCCGCTGGCGGGGCTTACGGCGTGGCGTGCGCTGTTTACCCGTGCCCAGCTGAAACCCGGCGAGCGCGTGTTGGTCACCGGCGTCGGTGGTGGTGCGGCACTGTTTGCCTTGCAGTTCGCCACGGCCGCCGGTGCGACCCTGTGGGTCACGTCCAGTTCACTCGATAAAATCGCCCGCGCCCGGTCCCTCGGCGCTGCGGGTGGCGTCAATTACCGCGATGTCGACTGGGGCTCCACCTTGCAGAAGCAGGCCGGCGGACTCTTCGATGTGATTGTCGACAGCGCGGGTGGCCCCGGCTTTGCCAGCCTGATCGAGCTCACGCGACCCGGCGGCCGCATCGTGTTTTTCGGCGCCACCACCGGCAACCCGCCTGGACTCGACCTGCGCAAAAGCTTTTTTCGCCAGATCAACCTCCTCGGCACGACCATGGGCTCGCCGGCTGATTTTACCGGCATGACCCGGTTCGTCGAAACGCACAAAATCGTGCCGGTGGTGGACCGGGTGCTTCCACTCGACCAAACCGAGGCCGCGCTCCGCCACATGGAAGCCGGCACTCAGTTCGGGAAAATTGTGCTGCAGTGCTGATTGCCTCAGCGCGCAGCCTGCTTACCTGCTGACGCGAACAGGCTCAGGTTCCGCGTTTGTTGCCGTAAAGTTCGATCTGCAAACGCGGCGCATAGCGGTAGCCGCGCGCCTTGCACAATTCGCCCAGCCAGCCGGCCTTGGCGCGCAGCATCTCGACCGTCACTCCCTCGGGCATGAGCAACACCTTGGCCCGCGGAATTTCACGTTCGAGTTGCGCCAACGTTATCTCGATCTCGTCTGCGTCCGTCGGCTGTGCGACAACGAACTTCAGTTGATAACCGTAACCATCGAGCCAAGCCCGCACCACTTCCGGTTGCCACCGGAGCGACTCGTGTTTCTTGCGCCAGGTGTCGTCGAGCCGGGCATCCGGTGCAGAGTTTTTCAACTTGGGGCTGAGCGAGGCGAGGTCGCAGGCTATGCCTCCGGGTGGGATGGTCGCGGCCGTCTCGATCGTGATGTGGTAGCCGAGTTTCTTCAGGGCCGCCGCCAGCTCATGAATTTCCTTCGCCACCATCGGTTCGCCGCCAGTGAGTACCACGTGTCGGGCGGGGTGCCGCTTCACCTCCGCGACAATTTCCTCCACGCGCATCGGCCGGCCCTCGGGCGACCATGACGCATACGGCGTGTCGCACCAGTTGCAGCGCAGATTGCAGCCGCTGGTGCGCACGAAGACTGACGGCACGCCGGTCAATTCGCCCTCGCCCTGCAGCGAATAAAATATCTCCGAGATCAGCATGGCGGTTTCGGCGGCAGCGGCGGGGTGGACTCGTAAACCGTCGGATCGGGCCGCCCAGCCTGTTGAAACGCCTCGCGGCGCTCCACGCAGGTGCCGCATTTGCCACAGTGCACCGCGCCGCCCTGGTAGCACGACCAGGTGCGCGCGTAGTCCACGCCGAGCTGGGCGCCTTCCGCGGCAATCCGGCCCTTGTCCATCGCGATGAACGGCCGGAGCAACCGGATGCCCGCGTAGGTGCCGAGTTGCATGGCTTCGCCCATGGCCCGCATGAAATCTTCGCGACAATCGGGATAAATGGTGTGATCGCCGGTGTGCGCCGCGATGACGAGTCCCTCCGCGCCAGTGCTCTCGGCGAAACCGGCGGCGGCGGCCAGCATGATGCCGTTGCGAAAGGGCACGACCGTGCGCTTCATGTTCTCGTCCGCGTAATGGCCCTCGGGGATGGCGCCGCCGGTCTGGAGCAGGTCCGAGGCAAACAGCCGCCCAATGAAATCCAGCGGGATGACCTGGTGCGGCACGCCCAGTTTTCCGGCATGTTCCACCGCGAAGGGAATCTCGCGGTCGTTATGCCTGGCCCCGTAATGGAAGCTCAGTGCCGCCCGAACCTCATGATTCGCCCGCGCCCAATGGAGCGCGGTCACCGAATCCATGCCACCGGAGCAGAGCACGACGACTTTCATCCGGTGCATTTAGCATTGGCTCCGCGGCGCTGGCCAAGGAAAAACAAGCCTGTGGCCGCATTAGTCATCGCCCACCGCGGCGCTTCCGCCGAAAAACCCGAAAACACCCTCGCGGCCTTCCGCCGGGCGCTGGCACTCGGGGCGGACGGGATCGAGCTCGACGCGCAGGTGACTCGCGATGGCGTCCCCGTGGTGTTCCATGACATCACCCTGCGCCGGTTAACGGGGCAACCGGGCCGGTTGACGGCCAAAACGTGGGTTGAGTTGAAGAAACTGCAGGTGCACGGCATTGAGCGCATACCCCGCCTGATCGACGTGCTAGCGCTCGTCCGCGGCCGCGCCATTGTGCAAATCGAACTGAAGCGCGGGGTGGTTGTCGCACCCGTCGTGCGCGCCATTCAGCAGGCCAGGGCCGCCCGGTGGGTGAATCTCGCTTCCTTTGATCTGGATTTGGTGCGGGCCGCCGCGCGGCTTGCCCCGGCCATTTCCCGCACGCTCATCTCCGCGGAGCGCGGCGGTGCGGATAAGCTGCTGCGGCAGATGGTCGCGGCGGGCGCTAGCGGGCTGAGCCTGCATTATTCCGCCGTGCGCAGCCGTGCTTTCGTCGGGCGGATCCACCGGTCGGGCGCCACGCTCTGGTGCTGGACCGTCAATGATGCCCACACGGCGCGCCGGCTGGCGGGGTGGGGGGTTGACGGGCTGCTGGGCGATAATCCCGCCTTGCTGCGGCGGGTCGTTTAGGTTTTTTCTGGAAGCCCACTTTCGTCCGTAGGCGGACAACCGTTGATGATCATCTATTACGACCCCTCCTGTGCCGAATACGGTTCGTCCCTGCGGCCGGAACAGCCGGCCCGCGTGCTGCACAGCGCGAAACACCTGCAGGCCGCGCACCCCGACTGGGAATGGCGGCAGCCGCGCATCGCCGACGAGGCGGTTTTGCTGACCGCCCACACACCGGCGCTCATCAAGCGCATTCAGCAACCGAACGACATCGATGACGACACGCCGTATTTTCCGGGGATCTACGACCATGCCCGCCGGGCCGTCGGAGCCGCGCTCGCCGCCGCCGACACGGCGCTGGCCGGGCAGAGGGCTTTCGCGCTGATGCGTCCGCCCGGCCACCATTGCACGCGCACTCAGGCGATGGGCTTTTGCTACTTGAACCAGATCGCCCTCGCCGCGCTGCACGCCGCTGCCACTGGTCGGCGGGTGGCCGTGTGGGATTTCGACGCCCACCACGGCAATGGCACCGAGGACATCCTCCAGGGCCGACCCAACCTGTTCTTCGCGTCGGTGCATCAGTTTCCCGGCTACCCCGGCACCGGCACGCGCTCGACCGCGAATTGCCATAACTTCCCGGTCGCTCACCACGCGCCGCGCGCCCAGCACATGGCGGCTCTGACCCGCTCCTGGGAGGCCGTGCTCGCGTTCCGGCCCTACCTCGTGCTCGTGTCCGCCGGGTTCGACGCCTACGCGCGCGACCCCATCACGGCGATGACACTCGAGCGCGAGGATTTCGCCGAACTCGGCCGCTGGCTGCGCGAAAGCTCCCTTCCGGCCGCCGGAATCCTGGAAGGTGGCTACAGCCCCGACCTGCCGCTGTTGATTGACGCCTTCCTTGCCGCATGGGAGAAACAACCCCCTTCATCCGCTTGAACTCCTCCCCTCGCTACCAACTCATCAACCAGCCTGAACAACTGCCGCCGCTCTACGCGACGCTGGATCGCTGCACCGAGATCGCCCTCGATACCGAGGCCGACAATCTCTTCCGTTACCGCACCCAAGTCTGCCTCCTGCAAATTCTGGCAGCGGATGAAATCTACCTTGTGGACCTGCTGGCCGGACTGCCCCTCGACGACGTCTGGCCGCACCTCGCGGCCAAGCCGCTGATCATGCACGGCAGCGACTACGACCTGCGCCTGCTCTGGGAGCTCTGCCGTTTCCAGCCGCACAGCATCTTCGACACCATGTTTGCGGCCCAGCTGTTGAGCATCCCGCGCTTCGGCCTCGCCGCATTGTTGGAGGAAAACTTCGGCGTGAAACTGGACAAGGACCACCAGAAGGCCAACTGGTCGCAGCGCCCGCTCGATCGCGACATGCTCGATTACGCCGCGCTCGATGTGCATTACCTGCCGGGCTTGCGGGACCGGCTTCGCACCGAATTGATCCGGCTTGGCCGCCTCGACTGGCTGGAGCAGAAATGCCGCTGGCAGATCGAGGTGGCCCGCGACGGCTTTACCGCCCCGGACGAAAATGCCTGGCGCATCAACGGCTCGGAGAAGCTCGGCGGGCGCGGCCTCGCCGTGCTGCACGCCGTCTGGCACTGGCGCGAGGAGTGGGCGGAAAAAATAAACACCCCGCCTTTCAAGGTTGTGGGCAACGAGATGCTCGGGCGCATCACCCGCGCCGCCGACGAGGGCCGGCCGATCGAGGAGGTGCTGCACGTCAACCTCGGCCGGCGTCATGACCGGCTGTTCCCCTCCCTGGCCGAGGCGGTCCGCCAAGGGTTCAACACCGATCCGCACACGCTGCCCCGCCGGGAGCGCCGCCGGGATTTCGCGCCGATGACCGGCGACGAACTCGACCGGCAGGACCGGCTCAAGGCCGACCGGGACCGGCTCGCCCGGGGCCTGAACCTGGACCCAACGCTCATCGCCACCCGCTCCCAACTGGCACAGATCGCCCGCGAGCCGGCCAGCATCGACGCCACGCTCTTGCCGTGGCAGGCGCAATTGCTCAAGGCCGAGCCCGCGTGGAAAAGTTGACACGCTCCGTGGCCGAGTCCGCCAACATCGCCCGTCACCTGCCGCTGATGGCCGCGCGCCTGCCCGCGCGACCCGCGGTGAAAATCCCCCGCGGCCGGACCACAGCGGGTGACATCGACTATCTCACCCTATCCTTTGCAGAGCTGGATGCCGAGGTTGACGCTTGGGTGGCAAAGCTGGTGGGGCGCGGTGTGCTTCGCGGCGATCGCGTGCTCGTCATGGTGCGGCAGGGGCTGCCGCTCATCGCCGCGGCGTTCGCGCTGTTCAAGCTCGGCGCGGTGCCGGTCATCATCGACCCCGGCATGGGACGGAAAAGCTTTCTCTCTTGTGTCGCCCGGTCCCGCCCCCGCGTGCTGCTGGGAATTCCTCTGGCGCAGGTCACGAGCCGCGTCTTCCGCTCCGCCTTCAAATCCGTGGCTGTGCGCATCTGGGTCTCCGGTTCGCCCACGACCCGGCTCGGTTCCGGCCAAGCGAAAATCGAGAATCGAGAATCAAAAATGGTGAACAGTGATGCCGCCGATCTGGCGGCAGTGCTGTTCACTTCCGGCTCGACCGGCGATCCCAAGGGCGTGTGCTATGAGCATGGCATGTTCGAGGCGCAGGTGCGGCTGGTGCGCGAGACCTACGGCCTCGCGCCCGGCGAGGTGGACCTGCCGCTGCTGCCCATCTTCGCTCTCTTCGGCCCGGCGCTGGGGATGACGACCATCGTGCCCGAGATCGATCCCTCGCGCCCGGCGACGATCGACCCGGAAAAAATCGTGCGCGCCATCCAGCAGGAGAAGGTCACCAACTCATTCGGTTCGCCGACTCTCTGGCGCATTATCAGCCGCCATTGCCTGGCGCATAACCTCACCCTGCCTTCCGTGAAGCGTGTGCTGATGGCCGGGGCGCCGGTGCCGCCGGGCCTGTTCGCGGACCTGCAGAAAATCCTGCCCAACGGCACGGCGCACAGCCCATACGGCGCGACCGAGGCGTTGCCCGTTGCGACGATTTCCGCACGCGAGGTTCTCGCGGAGACCGCGGCTGCGACTACCGTGGGAAAAGGAACCTGTGTCGGTCGAGCGGTGCGGGAAATGGAAGTCAAAATCATCGCGATCACCGATGCGCCCATCGCCAGTTTGGCTGCCGCCCGCGAACTCTTGGTCGGCGAAATTGGAGAAATTATTGTTCGCGGTCCCGTCGTCACCAAGACCTACGATCAACTGGCCGAGGCTACGGTCTTGGCTAAGATCGAAAATCGAGAATCAAAAATCGAAAATGCGGTCTCCGGCCCATGGCATCGAATGGGCGACCTCGGTTATCTCGACGACGCCGGCCGGCTCTGGTTCTGCGGGCGCAAGGCCGAGCGGGTGGAAACCCGGCAGGGCACGCTCTACACCGAGCAGGTGGAGCCGGTTTTCAATGCGCATCCGGCCGTGGCGCGCAGCGCCCTCGTTGGGGTGGGGCACAACGGCCATCGCCCGGCGATCATCGTCGAACCGGTTTCCGACGAGGTGGTCGCCACGCTCTCGCTCCGGCGCAAGCTGGTGCAAGAGTTGCGGGAGCTGGGTGCTGCCCACGCCCACACGGATAATATCCGGCTGGCCTACCTGCACCCGCATTTGCCCATGGATGTCCGGCACAACGCCAAGATTCACCGCCTGGCGCTGGCCCGTTGGGCTGCCGGTCAGCAAGGCCACGAAATGGACAAGCGCGAAATATCCCGCGTCGTGTTGCAGCAATGAACGATCCCGCCTTCATCACCGGCGCCAGTGGTTTCATCGGCGGCAGGATCGCCGAGCGCCTGTTGCGCGACAGCCGGCGCGTGCGGGTGTTGTCGCGCCGGCCCCTGCCGCACTTGGAAAAACTCGGTGCCGAGGTGGTCTTGGGGGATTTGGATGACCTGACTGCCTTGCGCCGCGGCTGCAAGGGGACCGGCACGGTTTTTCACGTCGCCGGCCGCGTGGGTGTGTGGGGACCCGCCGCCGACTTCTTCCGGGTGAATGTGGCGGGCACTCGTCATGTTGTTGCCGCCTGCCACGAAGCCGGGGTGCCGCGGCTCGTTTACACCAGTTCACCCAGCGTCGTTTACACCGGCGGTCATCTCACGGGCGTGAGCGAATCCGCGCCGCTTTGCACCAAGGCGCCCTGTGCTTATCCGACCAGCAAGGCCGCGGCCGAATGTCTCGTCGGCAACGCCCATTCCGCGGATTTGGCCACCGTCTCGCTCCGCCCCCATCTGGTCTGGGGCCCGGGTGACAAAAATGTCGTGCCGCGCGTGCTCGCCCTGGCCGGAAAAGGCCGGTTGAAAATCATCGGGCCGGGCCGGAACAAGGTTGATGTCACGCACATCACGAATGTGGTGGACGCCCATCTGCTCGCCGAGCGGGCACTGGCCCAACCCAACAGCGCGTCGGGCGGCAAGGCTTACTTCATCACCAACGGCGAGCCGGTGGTGCTGTGGGACTGGATCAACGAATTGCTTCGCGGTCTGAGTATGCCTGAAATCAAAGACCGTGTCTCGCTCGGCGCGGCCTATCTGGCGGGCGGCGTGATGGAGGCGCTCTGGCGCGTGCTGCCACTCAAGGGCGAGCCGCCGATGACCCGCTTCGTCGCCAAGGAACTGGCGACGGACCACTGGTTCGACATCTCCGCCGCGCGCCGCGATCTCGGCTATGCTCCGCGGGTCACGATGGCCGCCGGCACCGCCGAGGTGATAGAGCACCTTAAACAGAACCCGGTCTAGCCGTTTCGTTGCCGGACGGCTTCGAAGAGCGTAATGATCGTCGCCATTGCGACGTTGAGCGAGTCGGCCTGGCCGGCCATCGGGATGCGCACGAGGAGATTGCTTTCCTTCAGCCAGAAATCGCTCAGCCCGTATTGCTCGCTGCCCATCACGATTGCCAGCGGCCCGTGCAGGTCGGCCTGCGTGTAGAGGTTGGGCGTGTCTGGCGTGGTCGCGACCACCCGGATACCTTTTTCGTGCAGCCAGGTGTGCACTGTGGTACTATCGGCCACGACGACTGACACTGAGAACAACACGCCAGTCGAGGAGCGCACGACATTGGGATTGAAAATGTCCGTCACGGCGTCGCAGACGATCACACCATCGACCCCCGCCGCGTCCGCGCTGCGGAGAATGGTGCCGAGATTGCCTGGTTTCTCAATTGACTCGACGACCAGCAGGAAGGGGTGGGGGCTCAGCCTGAGGTCGGTGAGGCCGTGCTTCCACTGCGGCGCCAGCGCGAGCAGGCCGTCGGGTCGGTCGCGGTAGGAGCATTTGGCATAGGCCTCCTTGGAGAGCTCGAACAACTGCGCCCCGGCCTGTTTCGCCCGGTCGATCAATGCAGGTTCATTCCCCCCCAGGAACCACTCGGGCGAATAATACAGCTCCCGCAAACGGATGTCCTTCTCCAGTGCGCGGGTAACCTCACGATAGCCTTCGACCAGGAACAACCCGGCATCGTCGCGGTCCCGGCGGTTGCGCAGTTTCACGAGTTGTTTGATGCGCGGATTCTGCAGGCTGGTGATTTTTTCTGTCGGATTAACCACAGAACACACGGAATACACGGAATCCGCCCGCAGCAATTTCCTTTTACCAGTCTCTTCAGTGTGTTCTGTGTCTTCTGTGGTTAAACAAAAATTCAACGATCTGCCATTTCCCTACCACCACGAGCTGGAGCTGGAGGTTTCCACGCTGACCAATCTCGGGGTCGGCCTCGGCCGGGTTCGTCTCGATACGGACAAGTCGGTCAATGGGCTTGCCCTCCCTAGCCCCGCGGAGCGGGGCGAAGGATGGGTGGTCATGGTGCCTTTCACCCTGCCCGGTGAAAAGGTGCGCGTTCGCGTCTATCGCAACTACAAGAACTACTCCGAGGCCGATCTGCTGGAAGTCCTGACTCCTTCGCCGCACCGAATCGCGCCGCGCTGTCCGTTATTTGGTCGCTGCGGCGGCTGTCAATACCAGCACCTCGCCTATGCCGAGCAATTGAAATGGAAGCGTCAGCAGGTGGAGGAGCTGCTGAAATACATGGCGGGCGTCGAATTCGCGGTGGCGCCGGTCATCGGTTCACCGCGCAAATTCGGCTACCGCTCGAAAATCACACCACATTTCAAGGCTTGGGAGGGAGGGCCCGGCTCCCGCCGGGCAGCGGCCGACCGGGAGGTCGCCCCTCCACAAGAAGAACGGCTCCCGCCGATTGGTTTTCTCAAGCAAGGATCGCGCTTCGACCTCGTGGATGTGCCGGCGTGTCCGATCGCCACGCCCGAGATCAACGCCAGGTTGCCGGAAGTGCGGGCGAAAACCCGGCAACGACTCGCCGCGGGGGAGTATAAACGCGATGCCACATTGTTGCTCCGGCACGCGCAGGAAGGGGTCGTCACCGACTATGATGCCGTCATCCACGAACAGGTCGGCGCGCTCAAGTTGCATTTTCTTGCCCGGGATTTTTTCCAGAACAACCCGTTCATCCTGCCCGCCTTCACCGGCTACGTGCGCGAGCAGGCGGCCGGCAGCGGCGCGAAGTATCTGGTCGACGCTTACTGCGGCAGCGGGTTGTTCGCGCTGAGCTGCGCCCCGGCCTTCACGCGCGTAGCGGGCGTCGAGCTCAGTGCGACCTCGGTGAAGTTCGCGACTGAAAACGCCGCGGCCAACGGCATCACCAACGCCATTTTCCACGCCGGCGACGCCGCGCAGATTTTCGCCGGGCTGGATTTCCCGCCGGCCGACACGGCGGTGGTCATCGATCCACCGCGCAAGGGCTGCGATGAATCCTTCCTCGCCCAGCTCTTTGCCTTCGGGCCGCGCGCCGTCGTCTACGTGTCCTGCGACCCTGCGACCCAGATGCGCGACCTGAAAGGCTTCCTCGCCGCCGGTTACGCGCTCACCGCCGTGCAGCCCTTTGACCTCTTCCCCCAGACCCGCCACCTCGAGTGCGTGATCACACTCGCGAGGCAAGGGTAGTGGCTTACCGATACTCGTTCCATTCCGGAGCAGAGTATTTCTCGATCAGGCCCGACATCTCGTCCTCGTTCAATTCCGGCCACGGCGTCTCCTGCGCCGTCGTGCCCATCGCGCGCGCCAGGGCCGCGGAAAATCGCACCGAGAAGTCGTCCCAATCCACCGGGCCCACGCCCCCCTTCTCAATCGAACCTTGAAACAGCAGGCCGCGCTTGTTCCGCTTTTGCGCCGCGCCGGCGATTTTTGCGCCGGTGCGCGTATTTACCACGTCATAGAGTTCGGCGCGCTGAAAACAGATGCCCTCCTTCGCCAAGGCCACGGAGGGCAGGCCCGGACCGGTTTCACCGGCGGCCGTTTCCATTTTCACCGCCGCGGGCTGCCCTAGCGCAACCAGTGACGCCGCGAGGCATTCATGGACGATGCGATAGGACCGCGTCGCGCGTTCGTCGTAGAGCACATCTCCGCGCGGCAGGACCAGCGCGTAGGTCCAGTCATTGCGGTGATCCACCATGCCGCCGCCGGTCGGGCGCCGGCACAAATCAAAGTTTCCCGGGGAGGGCAGGTTGGCCCGCACAAAGCCGATTTTCTGGCTGTAGCCGAAGGTAAACGCCGGCCCGCGCCACTCGTAGTGCCGGAAGCGCGATGCGCCCGGCCCCGGGTAGCGCTGCAGCAGCAGGAAATCCAGCGCCATGTTCTCGGCAGCGCCGGCGGTGCGGACAGGCAGGACGTGGAGCGGGGTCGCCACGACTTCGCTTCACTTGACCGGGCGCTTGGGCCGGCCCTTCCGCAGCGCCTCGCCCAGCTCAGGCAGGGCGTAGAAATTGGCAAAGGCCTGCGCGCCAAGCACCACCTCGCGCGGCGGGAACGGCTGCGCGTCGAGCAGCACACCGGCAATGATCGCGCCCATCACCGGGGGCCGCAGGTCCGCCCAGTTTTGCTGCCGGGTGGCGCCGCCCTCGGCGTAATACAGGCGCCGGTCGGCACCGACGAAGATCTTGATCTCCTTCGGGGCCGTGCCCGTGAGCTCGTGGACCACCAGCGGCTTTTCCCGGCTGTAGCGCTGCATGGCCGTGGTCATCCAGCCGAACAGGGCCTGCATCCGCTCCACCATCTGCAGGCGGATTTGCGCGGCCGGATTGTTAACCGCTCCCGTTTTGGAGTCGCGCGCGTTGCGGGCCAGCTCGGCAAAATTATATTCCTCCTGAGCCCGCGAGCGCCGGTCGCGCAATTCCTCGCGCCATTCCGCCAGGGCTTTCGCGGTTTTTTCCCGGTTGATCGTGTCGGCGGCATCCTCCGCCAGCAGGGAGTTGATCCTGGCCTGGGTGGCCTCAGCCAGCGCCTCCGCCTCCCTTTTTTGGTGGTTGGCCCGCACCACCAAAAAGATCAGCAACCCCAGCAACACCGCGAGTCCCGCGCCGCCGGTCAGTTTCTGGGTCCGGGTGAACGCCCGGGCTGACGCGGTGGCGGAGGACGCCAGTTCCTCCGGTGACGGGTCGGGTTCAATCGAACCCATCGCCTGAGCCTCGAGCAGCAGGCGGTAAATGGGGATCGCCTGGGAAATATTTTTCAGTTCGCGCGGGCCCAGCCGGGTGACATGCAGCGCCAGCTTGTTCTTCACCACGTCGTAAACCGTCTGGGAAATGCAGATGCCGCCCGGTTCGGCCTCGGCCTGCAGCCGGGCCGCGATGTTCACGCCGTCGCCCATGACGTCCTGGTCGTTGACGAACACATCGCCGAGATGGATGCCGAGGCGGTGGGTGAGGGTTTCGGTCGCCGGCCGGCTCTTGGCCTGCTCGGCGAACAGCCGCTGCATCGCGAGGGCGCACGCCACAGCCTGCACTGCGCTGGAAAAATACAGCAGCAGGCCGTCCCCGGTGGTCTTGAGCACGGAGCCCTGGTGCTCAGTGCAGATCTCGCGCATCGCCGAGAAATCCCGCTGCAGCAGTCGCAGCGTCACTTCCTCGTCCGCCTGCATCCGCGCACTGAAGCTCACCACGTCGGTGAACACGATGGCGGCCAGCGAGCGCTGGCCCGGACCGGTCGGGTTGTGGGGGTTCTCCATAAAAGCGCCTATCCTGCTAGGTGCTTCCCGGCGCCGGCGCAATGCCTTTGCGGGCCGCCCCTGCTTACCGCCCGGCGTCGAGCAACCTGCGCGCCTTGACCAGCAGCGTGCTCAGCGCAAAAGGTTTCGGCAGGTGAACCAGTGCCCTCCGCGGAAAATCCGGCAGCAAAGTCACGGGTGATTCGGCCGAGGTGCTGATCAGGCGGAGCCCGTGGTTGCTGGCGTAAAGTTTGCGCACCAGCGCGCAACTCGCCCGGGTGTTGCAGTGTGTCAGCAGCAGTTGCGGCTGCAATCCGGACTGGGCGACGGTCTGGGTCGCCGCCTCCACCGTGGTCGCCTCGGTGACGCGGTAGCCGTCGGTGGAGAGAATGCCGGCGATCATCTTGCGGAGAATGTCGTCCTCCTCGATGACCAGCACCGTCTCGGTGCCGCGCATTTCGGGCAGGGTGCCGAGCTGGGTCTCCGAGGTTTGTTCGGGCTCGGCGGTCTCGGGTAGGAAAATCTCAAACTTCGTGCCCTGGCCGGGGGCGCTCGTCACGGTGATGTGGCCGTCGTTCTGCCGGATGATGCCAAGCACCGTGGGCAGCCCGAGGCCGGTGCCGTGGGGCTTGGTCGTGAAGAACGGATCGAAAATGCTGTTGAGCATCGCGGGGTCGATGCCGTGGCCGGTGTCCGCGACCTGCATGACAGCGTAAAGCCCGTTCCGCATCTCGGCCACCCGGCGGTCGGCGGGGGACGATACCTGGTGATCGTAGGTGCGGATGGTGAGTTTGCCGCCGTGCGGCATGGCGTCGCGCGCGTTGAAGCACAGATTGAGCAGGATCTGCTGGAAATGGGTCGGGTCGATGCGGGTGTTGCCGAGGCCCGAGGCCAGCCGCAGCTCCAGGGGGATTTCATCGCCCGCGACGCGGCGGAGGATTTCCGCGATCTCGCGGATGAGCGTGTTGAAGTTGACGACCTTGACCTCGGTCTCCTGCCGGCGGCTGAACTCGAGGATCTGCCGCGCGATGGCCGAGGCCTTGAGGCCCGCGCGGTGGATTTCCTGCAGGTCCCTTTGCGCCGCCGGCACGCCCGCAATCTTGGGCGTCATGATCTCGCAGTAGCCGTTGATGACCGAGAGCAGGTTGTTGAAATCGTGGGCCACGCCACCGGCCAGCAGTCCCACGGTGTCGAGTTTCTGCGACTGCAGCAGGGCCTCGCGCAGCCGCCGGAATTCCGACCGGTCGTGGTAGAGCGCCACCAGCTGTCTGCCTGCGCTGGTGCTCATCGGGCGGAAATTCCACTGCGCAAAAAACGGCGAGCCATCCTTACGGCAGAGCCAGCCCTCGCCGCTGCCCGCGTGGTCCGACGGGCCGTCGCGCCGGCCCTGGCGCAGGAGGGTGATATCAGTCTTGGACCCGTGCAGCAGGCGCGTGTTCTGCCCCGTGAGCTCCGTCGCGCTGTAGCCGGTCAGCCGGCAGAACGCCGCGTTCGCAAAGATTATTTTCGCCCCGCCCTGTTCCCAGCGGCTGTGGGTGATGATGGCGGGATCGGGGAGGGCCGCAATGGCCGCGACATCGGCCGGTTCGCGCGCCGGGGCTTTGGTCCGCCGGGGCATGGGTTCAGGGTGCGAGCCGTTCGACCACCCAATCGCCGCCGGCCTCCCGGCGGTAGCGCAGCCGGTCGTGCAGGCGGCTGCGCCGGCCCTGCCAGAATTCCACCGTCTCGGGCGCCAGCCGGAACCCGCCCCAGTTGGGCGGCAGCGGCACCTCGCGGCCCTCGTGTTTTTTTTCAATCACCCGGTAGCTCTCCTCCAGCACGGCGCGGCCCGCGACGACGGTGCTCTGCGGCGAGGCCCACGCTGCCAGCTGGCTCGCGCGCGGCCGGCTGTGGAAATACGCCCCGGACTCCTCGCGGGTCACACGCACGACCGGGCCCTCGACGATGATCTGCCGTTCCATGGCCACCCAGGGAAAGACCAGGGTGGCGCGCGCGTTGCCGTCGAGCTCGCGGCCCTTGCGGCTTTCGTAATTGGTATAAAAGACAAAGCCCCGGCCATCGCAGCCCTTGAGCAGCACGGTGCGGGCGGAGGGCCGGCCGTCGCGGCCGGTCGTCGCCAGCGTCATGGCGTTGGGCTCGGTGAGCTTGGCCGCCTCGGCCTCCTGGAACCATTTTTCGAACTGGCTAAAGGGGTTCTTCGCGAGGTCCTTTTCCAGCAACCCCGCCAACCCGTAGTCCTTCCTCATGTCAGCCAGCGCCATAAGCCTTTATCGTGCCCCCGGCCCCCGCCCTGTCAAAGTCAACCGCACGGACGCCTCCCGGCGCCGAAACTGATTTACGCCCGGTCCGTGCGGGTAATAATCCCCGCTCATGTCCCCCGCCCGCTACCTTGACCGCCACGCTGCGGGCCTCACGGCCTTCCTCCAGCGGCTGATCCGGGTGCGCACGGTCAACCCGCCTGGCGAAAACTACGCCGCCATCACCACCTTGCTGGCGAACACCCTGCGCAGGCTCGGCTTGCAGGTGCGCCGGCTGCCCCTCCCGCGCGCCCTGCAAAAAAAAACCCAGCCCGAACTGCTCGATTACCCGCGCTACAACGTCATCGGTTTCTGGGACACCGGGGCGAAAAAGACCCTCCATTTCAACGCCCATTACGATGTCGTGCCGGTCTCCGGTTCGTGGCGGCACGGCAGTCCGTTCAACCCCGTCGTGGAAAAAGGCTGGGTCTACGGTCGCGGCACGGCGGACATGAAGGGCGCCATCGCCAGCATTGTCTTTGCGGTGAAAGCCCTGCGCGCCGCCCGGGTCCGGCCCAATTTCAATGTCGAGGTCTCATTCACCGCGGACGAGGAGACCGACAGCACGCTTGGCACCGGCTGGGTGGCTGATCATGGCCGGCTGCGCGCCGACTACGCCGTGGTGGGCGAAGGTGGTGAGGACGACTCCGTGTGCTGCGGCCACAATGGCGTGGTGTGGCTCAATGTCCGCGTGCACGGCCGGGCCGCCCACGGGTCCACCCCGGAAAAGGGCGTCAACGCCCTGGAGAAAATGTCCGCGCTCATTCTCGCGCTCGAGGCCCACAAGCGCCGCCTGGCCCGCCGCACCTTTCGCACCCCCGACGGCACGCTCATGCACCCGACCCTCAATTTTGGCGGTGTTTTCGCCGCCGGCGAGGGCGGCAAGGTCAACACGGTGCCCGCCACCGCCAGCTTCAGCATCGACCGCCGCGTGCTGCCCACCGAGGACGTTCGCACCGCCGAACGCGAGCTGCGGGCTGCGCTCAAGTCGGCCGCGGAAAAAATCCCCCGGTGCCGGATCACCATTGAAAAAATCTCCGACAACCACTCCTGCTACACCGCGCCGAGGCATCCGCTGTTCTCCGCCATGCGGTCAAGCGTGGCGCGAGTCCGGAAGCAACCCGCGAAATTCGCGGTCTCCACCGGCTTCAATGACATGCACTTCTTTGCGCAGGTCTTGAAAATTCCCACGCTCGGCTACGGCCCCGGCGGCCGCGATTACCACGCCGTTGACGAACGCGCCCGTGTTCAGGATCTGGTCAACTCCGCCAAGATCTACGCCGACCTGCTGACGACGTTCCGTGGCTAGCAGGGCGGGAGACCTCTTGGCCGCGTCTGGTCTTCCGCCCGCGGCAAGGAAGACCGCAATAGACGGCCCACTTACCTGGCCGCCACCGGAGGCAAGCCCGCAAGGATGCGGCGGGCGGCGGCGGCGATGATCTGGCGGTTGTTCGCGTGTTCCCGACCGTCGGTGAAGGTTACGATGATCACGCGGCCGCCCCCGGGCAGCCCGATTATCGCTGCGTCGTTCCGCGCCCAGCTGACCCAGCCGGCTTTCGACCAGAGCTTCATGCCCGGCGAGAGCGCGGGCGCCGTGAACCCGATGCCTTCGTAGTCGGCGTCATCGGGCGGCACCTTCGCCGGATCACGTTCCATCAACTGCAGCATCTGCGCGGATCGCGCCGGGGTGATGCAGCGACCCTCCGCGATTTCCTGAAGCAGGCGGGCGGTGTCGTTGGTTGAGAGAAAATTCCGCGCGGGCGGGTGCGCCTCCATGTCCTGCTTCTCGCGGCCGTAGGGGCCCTCGCCCCACGGTTTCCGCTGGGCGTTCACGTTGCGATAGCCGAGCGCCTGGAAATAACGCGTCACCACGCCGCGCTTTTCGTGCCACGCCGCCAGCTCTGCCGGCGGCATTTCCGGACCGCTCGTCGTGTTCGTGATGGCATCGACGACGCAGCTCGTCGCCTCGTTGTAGGACTCGACGATCATGTCGCGCATCCCGCGGCGCAGCTCGGGTGTGTCGGCGAGCCGGCCATCCTCCATCAGCCGGTGGGCGTATACCTCGAAGAAAAGCTTGATCACGCTCGCTGGATAAAACCGCTCATCGCCGCGGTAGTCGGCGCGCACCGCGGCACCGGGCGCACGCAGGTCGATGACCGTGAGGGCGAACTGCTCCGGCTTGAGCGCCGGCGTGGCGAACTGCACCTGCACCTCCTGCGCCGTGCGGTCAACCAGCGCCTGCAGGCTGGTTTTCTCCGCCGCGCGTCCGTTGCACGGGAATCCCCCGATGAACAGTCCGAGCAACGCCGCCGTGAATATCTTTTCTTTTTCAAACATGGCTGGTTATCCGAGGTTGGGGTTTAAGTTTTAATCCCCTGCCGGATCATGCTGACGGCGATGGCGGCGAGCAGCATCGAGATGATCTTCGAAATGGCACGCATGCCGGTCGGGCCAACCTTCCGTCCGAGCCACGCACTGTAGTGCAGCACCAGCACCACCAGCGCCAGGTTCGCCGCCAGCGCCACCAGGATGACGACCAGTCCGATGATGGGCGCCTGGGCCAGAACCAGCAGCGTGGTGATCAAGGCCGGCCCGGCGATGAGCGGCATGCCGAGCGGCACAACCCCAAAATCCTCGGGCAATTTTTCCGGCTCGGCCGCCGACTGGATGAGATCCCTCGCTGCGAGGATGAAAAGGACAAGCCCGCCCGCGATCTGGAAGTCGCTGACCGAGATGCCCAGGGCCTTGAACACACTTTGCCCGAGGATGAGGAAGCCCAGTGCCACCAGGCCACCGGTCCAGGTGGCTTGGTTGGCGATTTTCTGGCGCTGCGCGGCCGCCACCTTCTGGCCGAGTCCAAGAAAAATCGCGGCGAGCCCGATCGGGTCGATGGCCACGAACAACGGGATGAATGCTTGCAAAAACCTGTTCAGCCACTCGAGCATGCGGCAGGGTGGGCGGCGCAGGCGCAAAAGGCAACGCCGCGCCCTGCTCGCCGGTGTTGCAGGCTCCGCCCATCGCGGCCTAGCGTCCGGCCCAGCGCATGTCCTCCCCGCCGGCCAATTTCCATGATCTCCCCCGCGAGGAACTGCGGCGGCTCGCCGCGCGCTGGGACTTCAGCCCGGTGCACGCCGCCCGGCTCTGGCGCTATGTTTATTTGGAGGGCGTCACCGTTTGGTCGAAGATGCCGGAGCTGCCGGCGCGTTTTCGCGCCAAGGCAGAGACCGGGCTCGTCTTTGCGCGGCTGCCCGTGGCCACCGAGACCCGCAGCGCCGATGGCTTCACCCGCAAATACCTGCTCGCCCTCGCCGACGACCGCCGCATCGAGACCGTGCTCATGCGCTACACCGGCCGGGTCACGGCGTGCCTCAGCAGCCAGGCGGGTTGTGCCATGGGCTGCGTGTTCTGCGCGACCGGCCAGATGGGCTTCGCCCGGCACCTCACGGCCGGGGAGATTGTCGCGCAGGCCGTGCATGTGGACCGGGTGTTGCGCGACTCGGCCGAGCCTGAACGCCTCCGCAACATTGTGCTGATGGGCATGGGCGAGCCGTTGCACAACTACGACGCCGTCATGACGGCGGTGGACATCCTGTGCGATTCCGCGGGCCTCGCCATCGGCCGGAGGAAAATCACCCTCAGCACCGTCGGGGTGGTGCCGGGGATCATCCGGCTGGCGGACGAGTCGCGCCCGGTGCATCTTGCCGTCTCGTTGCACGGCGCCACGCAGGCGGAGCGCGCCGCGCTGGTGCCGGTGGCCAGAAAGTGGCCGCTCGATGAGTTGATGGACGCCTGCTGTTATTACATCGCGAAGCAGCAACGCCGGATTTTCTACGAATGGACCCTGATTGAGGGCCGGAACGATTCGGCCGCGAGCGCCCATGCCGTTGGCCGGTTGCTCCAGGGCCAGTCCGCGCAGATCAACCTCATCCCGCTGAATCCCACCGCCGGTTATGGCGGTGCTCCCGCCGGTCGCGAGTCCGCCCGGCATTTCCAGCAAATCCTCGCGGAATACGGTCTGCCCAGCACCGTGCGGCAGCGCCGGGGGATCGACATTGCCGCGGGCTGCGGCCAGCTGGCGACCTCCGCCCGATAATTTAGCTTTTGCCAATCGTCCGGCAGTGCCTACTGGTCTCCTTCCCATGAAATTCTTCCGTTTAACCCTTCTCTCCCTGCTGGCCGCCGCCCTCACCGTTTCGCTGCCGGCCCAGCCGGTTAAAACTCCCGTGGTCAAGGCCGTCGAGACCGCCCGCGTGGCCTACGTCAACAGCACCGCCTTTGCCGCCGAAGGCACCGGGATCAAGCAGCTGGTGAAGGCCATGCAGTCCCTTGAGCTGGAATTCAGCAGCAAGCAGAGCGAGCTGTCCCTGCTGGGTGAAAAGCTCCGCACCCTGGCGACCGAGCTGAACAAGCTCAACGCCGACCCGGTGGCCAACGCCAAGGCCATGGAGGCCAAGCAGGCCGAGGGCGTGCGCATGCAGCAAGACCTGCAGGCGAAGCAGCAGCAGGCCCAGGCCGCCTTCAGCCAGCGCCAGCAGGAGGTGCAGGGCCCGATCGAGACCGAGATCGCCAAGGAGCTGCGCGTTTTCGCCAAGGCGCGCGACATCAGCCTGTTTCTCGACGTCGCCAAACTGGGTGACGCGGTCCTCGACGCGCGTCCGGAGCTCGACCTGACCATGGAATTCATCGCTTACTACAACGCCAAGCACCCGTAGTCGGTGGGTGGCTATCTTTTCCTTCGCTTGCGGCCCGGCTCAGCCGGGCCTTTTTATTGGACGTCGATTATGCCAGCTTCATGATCAGGGCCGCGGCGTCCGCCGCCTGCGCCCGATCGGACGCGAGCCAGGTGCTCGCCTGTTGAAAGGCCGCGGGGTCAGGCGGGGCACCCTGCGCCTTGAGCCGCAACAGGGCGGCCACCAGCGCCAGTTGGGCGCGAGGATCGTCCGGATTGGCCTGCGCATCGCGCAGGAGCGCCGCCGGATCCTGGGTCACCTGCTCAGGGGCCAGCAGCCCTTTCTCGCCGAGAAATTGCGTGAGCAGGGTCCCGAGCGCGTGCACGTGCGCCAACGGCGCGGCCGGGGCGGCGTAGGCCAGCCCCTGCCCCGCGGGCAGCGCCGTCCATTCCATGTAGCCGCGCACCAGCTCGTGGAATTTCCCCAGCTCCTCGTCGGCCGTCGAGGGGTTCCAGCGTGTGCTGAAGGTTTTCAGCTCCCGAAATTTTTTCACTTCCCAAATGCGGAGGCTGAGCTCGAAGTCGTCGTTGCGGTTGCGCAGCGCGCCCGTCACCACGTAGTCGAGCTTGCCCTCGGTGGTCTCGTTGAGCTGGCGGATGTTTTCCGCCACCCATTCGACCGGAAACAGCGCATAATGTTTGGCGCTGACCACGCCCACGGCGGCGACAGCCTCGTAGCCCGCGCCAAAGGCGAAGGTCTCGGCGAACCACAAGGGCAGGCCGCGACTCAACCGGCCGAGCGCTTCCTCGGGCCGGGCGGCGCGCGCGGCGGCATCATCCAAGCCGGGCAGCGAGCATTGGGCGAAGGCCAGCCGGCGCAGCTTGCCTTCCTTGCGCGGCAGCAGATGGGGGGCGGCGCCCTCGAGACCGTAGAACCAGATGGGCTTGCTGATGCTCACGAGGCTGATGGTCGCTTGCGGCATCGCGACATCCGCCGCCTCGGTCTCGGTCACAAACAGCTCGGCGACGGCGTTGGAAAAACCAACCAGCCGCGCCTCAAGGTCGGGCCGCTGCAGGGCGAAAAGCAGATCCAGCAGGTGTTGCGCCGCCTCGGCGTTGCGGGTGGCGAGATACGCCTGCAGGAGATTGATGCCTGCGGCCGCACCGTGCTTCTGCGCGTCATAGCGCGGGGCCAGCAGCTCGATGAGCTGTTGCACGTGGCCGTTGGTGCCCAGGTCGGCGGAAATCGTCACCAGCACATCGGTGCGATCGGCCGCGCCCGCGAGCACCTCCTCGTAAATCGCCATGGCCGCGGGCAGGTCCCGGGCCTTGAGTTTTTCGCGCGCCGCCGCCAATTGCGGCATGACCCCGCCGGCGGGGAGCTTTTTCTCCGTCCCGGGCTCACTGGGCGCCGGCGGCGACCCCGGGTCGTCGGGTTTCCTCGCGGCAAAGCGGTCGAATAATCCCATGCGACGAACAAAGCGGCGAAACCTGCGCTGCCAACAGAATTACTTCCCGCCCGGGTTGAGCGCTCCCTGGACGGCGGCCTTCAGGCGCAGGCCGGGCTGCTCCTGCCAGACGATGGCGGGCGCGCCAAAATAGCGGGCGGTGTTTTTTGCGCCCCAGTCCGTGGTGGCGATGCGGTAGCGGTGGGTCGGCTCGATCGCCACCGGTCCGTCGGCCCAACAAAACTCCCCATGCCTTTGCGCAAAGGGTGTATCCGGCCCCTGGTTGGCCGCCGCCAGCAGTTGCGACAAACGCGTCCCGTCCACCTCTGCCGTGAAGATCGCGCCGTCAAACCGGACGCACGCATCGAACTCAACCCGGGTGACCGCGCCGGCCGGCAGCCCGGCGCCAAAGGTCGTGTTGCCAATGAACGCCGCGTCCACCCCGGCGGTTTGCTGGAGCGCTCGCGCCACAAATCGGGCCGCCTCGGGGGGCGCGAGCATAGCCTTGGTGTGACCAACCTCGGCGGTGTCGGCGGCGGTGAGATACTTGCTCTTGGTTTCGCGGATGAGTGCGGCCAGTTCGGCATCGGCCGCGCCGTCCGTCGGGATGCGGGTTTGCTCCACGTCCCAGCGCGGGGAGCCAGTATCATTGCGACGCAGCCAGGCCAGGGTCAGGAATTCATTCCACGACCCGGAATGCACATACACTCCCCGGCTCATTGGCTGCACGAATCGCAGGTGGTCGTGTGCTCCGGCGAAAAGCGTGCCGTCGGGCGCGAGCGGCAGCATCTCGCGGTCGGCCGCGAGGCCGGCATGGCTCATGATTATCGTGAGCTGGGCCCCGGCCAGCAGTCCCGGAAAATTCCGTTTCGCCCAGACGGCCGGGTTCGCCAGATCGAGCGAGGGCCGCACTGCTGCGCGGTAGGTTGAAAGGTCATTTGTCGCCACGCCCACAATGACTGCCTCCTCCCGCCCGAGCTTTATCTTGGTTGCGGCGGGCGCGAACGGCTGGCCGGTGGAGCGATTGATGATATTGCTGATGACCGTAATCCCGGTTGCCTGCAGCCGTTTCACGGTTTCGGTGAGCTCGCAGAACTCGGGTTCATGGTTGCCGACGTTGACAATGGTTGGGACGCGGCGGGCAAGCGCTGTGAACATCGCGAAATCCACTGCTCCGGCGCTGCGGCGGGCGACGATGTTGCCATATTCGAGCGTGTCGCCGTTGAGCAGAATCACCATCGGCAGCCCGGGGTGTTCCTCCTTGAGCCGATCAACTGCCGCGACGAGCTGCGCTGTGCGCTCGTAGGCCGAGTGCTGGTCGCCAGTAATGAGCACCAGCGCTTCGGGAGCCGTATCCGCCGGGGCGGACGCCGCCAGGCCGATGAAAAGTCCCGTCAATATGATAAAGCTCCCGCAACGCATGTCCCCCACTTTTGCCTGCGACTGCGGCCAGCGCAAGTCTGCCGCTATCAGCCGCCAGACCGCTCAACGCGTCGCGGTCAGCGCCTCCAGCGAAACTCCGGTCCGCACCTGCAGGGTCGCCAATACCTTGGGCACATACATGCGGGTTTCAGCGGAAAGAGTGGGGGCGATTTCGGCAAAGGTCCGGGCCTTTAGTTTTTCCAGGGCGCGCTGCACGCGACCAGCCCCGGCATTATAGGCCG
Organism: Lacunisphaera sp.; assembly: GCA_043738215.1. GTDB lineage: Bacteria > Verrucomicrobiota > Verrucomicrobiia > Opitutales > Opitutaceae > Lacunisphaera. Next base: position 6,235 of record JAYUGX010000067.1, on the reverse strand, counting down.
CGAGGGCCAGGGGCCAGTCGTGGAATTTCGCGTGCAGCGAGTGCAGCAGCCTGGCCGCCGCCCGGGCGGATTTTTCCGGGTCGGTGCGCTCGTCGGGCAGAAGGATCCGCAAACCGAGTTCCTGCGCGGTGGCTGGCATGAGCTGGAAAAGTCCGCGCGCGCCGGCCGGGCTGCGGGCGGCGGGGTTGAACGCTGACTCCACCTCGGCCAGCCAGACCAGCGGGAGCGGCGTGCTTGCGGCGGCAAAAGCGGGCCGGATCAGCGGCAGTATTTTTTCCGCCGCGGGCGGCTTCGGCCGGGTGCGCAGGCGTCGCAGCCAGAGGTCGTAGTGCGGGATGAATTGTGCCGGGCGCGTAACCGGGGGCGGGGGTGGTGGCCGGCCCACTGTTTCTTTCGCCACCTCGATGTAGTCGAGTCGCTCCTCCAGCCAGTCCAGATATTCCTCGGTGCCGGGAATCGTGCGCAAGGCCACCAGCGTGGCCCTCGTCTCGGGCTCATATTGCGCCAGCGCCTCGAGGCTATTGCCGTCCAGTGCCGCCTGCAGGCGGGCGGCAAATTCCCCCCATTGCGCTTTGCCGGGAAATTCGAACTGCGCCTTGATTTCTGCGGGGGCGAATTCATCGAACAACTCCTTGCTGGCCTGATAGAGCTCCTCCGATGAAACCGCATTTTGCGCCGGCGGCTCAGCCTTGGGCGGAGCCGCCGCGCCGGCGCAGACGGTTCCCAGCAGGCCAATGGTCCAGTAGTTGCGCCGCCTCATGAAAGGAAGACCGGACGGCCGCGCCAAGGTTACCTGTATCCTGCGCGCTTTTGGTGGTAATCCGCGTTGACCCGCCGGGGCGGGCGGGTAGTTAAGCCCCTCCTGCCAATGAACCGGGTTCATATCAAGACCTACGGCTGCCAGATGAACGAGCGCGACAGTGAAGCCGTCGCGGCCCTGCTGCGCGCCCGGGGTTACCGTCTGGTGCCGGACGAGGACCAGTGCGATATCCTCCTGCTCAACACCTGCAGTGTGCGCGATGCCGCGGAACAGAAGGCCATCGGGAAGGCGGCCAACCTGGCCGGCCGCAAGAAGAAGAACCCTGACTTCATCCTCGGTATCCTTGGCTGCATGGCACAGAACCGCGGCGCCGGGCTGCTTGACCGCCTGCCGGACGTGGACCTGATCATCGGCACGCAGAAATTCCACCAGGTGCCGGACTACCTCGATAATCTCCGGGCCGCGCTGGCCGCGGGTGCCCCGCTGGGCGAGACCATCGTGGACCTCGCCGAGGAGGCCGGTTCACAGAACACCATTCGCGACCATGTGCTTGAGCCGAGACAGGTGTCGGCGTTCGTTTCCATCCAGCAGGGCTGCAACATGGCCTGTTCGTTCTGCATCGTCCCCAAAACCCGCGGCGACGAACGGTCGCGGCCGATGGATGAGATTGTGCGCGAGTGCGAGGAACTGGCGGACCGCGGGGTGCGCGAGATTACCCTGCTCGGCCAGATCGTCACCAGTTACGGCCGCCGCGACTACGCCCACACCGGCGGCGTCACCCCCTTCGTCCAGTTGCTCGAGCGGATCAACACCATCCCGGGTCTTCGGCGCATCCGGTTCACTTCGCCGCACCCCCGCGGGTTCAAGGCCGACTTGATCGAGGCCTACGGCCGGCTCGAAAAATTGTGCGAATATGTGCACCTGCCGCTCCAGTCGGGGTCCAACCGCATCCTGAAAGCCATGAACCGGCCCTACACCCGTGAGCGCTACCAGCAGATTGTCGACGACCTCCGCGCCGTGCGGCCGGACATGTATTTCTCCACCGACGTCATCGTGGGCTTCCCCGGGGAGACCGAGGAGGATTTTGCGCAGACCCGGGAATTGTTCGAGGCCTGCAATTACGACATGGCGTTCATCTTCAAGTATTCCATCCGCAGCGGCACGTCCGCCGCCGATCTCGCGGAGCAGGCGCCCGCCGCGGTGAAAGAGGCGCGCAACCAAACCCTGCTGCAAATCCTCGCGGAAAATTCCGCCCGCCGGAACGCCCTGCTGGTTGGCACCACCCAGGAAGTGCTGGTCGAGGGTCCCGATAAGCGGGGCCTGCGCTATACCGGCCGCACCCGGGGCAATCGCGTGGTGCACTTCGCCGCCCACGAACGGCTGATCGGCGAGTTGGTCCCCGTGAAAATTGAACGGGTGTCCACCGCTGTACTCTATGGTGAGCTGGCACTCGCCGGGGTGGGGACCTAATCGTTCTCGTTCTCTTACTCCCAATCGTTCTCTCCATGAACACCGCTCAGTTCGACCATGAGAAACTCCGGGCTTATCAGGAAGCCCTGCGTTTTGCCCTTTGGGTTGAGCCGATTATTGAGAAGTTGCCCGCAAAGCTGTCCGCTCGCGACCAGCTCGATCGGGCATCAACTTCGATTGCCCTCAATATTGCGGAGGGCAACGGCAGGCGTTCCCATCCAGATCGCTGTCGCTATTTGGACATTGCCCAGGGTTCCGCGCTGGAGTCTGCCGCTTGCCTTGATGTGCTGGTTGCGAGGCGAAAGCTGGGTGCCGATGAGGTTTCCGTGGGTAAGGCCATATTACTGGGCGTGGTTTCCCTGATTTCCGGCTTAATTGCCCATTTCTCGGGTGAAGTGCGGGAAGATGCCGCTGAATACGGTTCTGGGCTTGTGGAGAAAGAGAACGAGTAGGAGAAAGAGAACGATTTTATGTCCCTCTTCCTCGCCACCCTCCTGCCCGGCCTGTTTATCGCGCTGCTCGGCGCACTGCTGTTCTGGAACAACGCCGCGGTCGGCTCTTTCGCCCGCGCCCTGCCGCGCTCGGTCCGCGGCGCCTGGTTGTTTTTTGGCGTTGGCGCCGCCTGGTTCCTGTGGCGGATCTCCCACTTGGGCGAGGCTGACCTTATTTTCTTCACTTCACCCCAGCCGGTGATGGCCGGATTTGCCGTGCTCGCCGTGCTGGCCCTCATCTACACGCCGGACTTTCTCGCCGTGCGCGGGCTGTGCGTGCTGATGCTGCTGGCGGCCGAGCCGCTGCTCTACGCCGCCTACATGGAGTACCGGCACCCCCAGCGCCTGCTGATGGTGACAGCGGTGTATGCCGGACTGGCGCTCGCCCTGTATCTGGCCGCCGCGCCCTACCGGCTGCGCGATTTCTTTGACTGGCTGTTCCGCCAGCCGTCGCGCCCTCGCCTGATTGGTGCCGTCCTGCTGACCTACGGCCTGGCGACTTCCGCCGCCGCCTTCACCTACTGAAATGGCCGTTTCCCCCAAGCCCAAGACCGTGCTGCTGATCCTAGCGGGCCCGGCTGGCGTGGGCAAAAGCACGCTTTGCGACCGGCTGGTGGCCACGGTGCCGGGATTCGAGCGCGTCATCACCGCCACAACCCGGCCGCCGCGCGTTGGTGAGGCCCACGGCCGCGACTATCATTTCCTGTCCGAGAAGGATTTTGACCGGAAGCTGGCCGCGGGGGAGTTTCTGGAGTGGGCCTGCGTCCACCAGAAATTTCGCTACGGCACGCTCAAGTCCGCGGTGCTCGACCGGCTGCCGAGCACCAATCTCGTCATGAACATCGACGTGCAGGGCGTGCGCAGCATCCGCGCCGCAGCGACCGACCTGCCGCTGCTGCGCAGCCGGTTCATCACGGTGTTTGTGGCGCCGGATTCCTTCGAGGTGCTTCGCGAGCGGCTGCAATACCGCGGAAAAGACAGCGACGAGGAGATCGCGCGCCGGCTCCACACGGCCGAACTGGAGCTGGGCGAGCGCAACACCTACGACTATGTGATCCACAGCGGCACGAAGGAGCAGGACTTCCGCGCGCTGCTCGCCTTCTGGGAACAGGCTGGCGGAAAGCTGGCGTAGCCATCATGGCCGGTGCGCCACCTTTCCCGGTCAGCGACCACTGCAATGGGTGGCGCTTCACCAATCCGCCGGGCTGGCGGCACGCCCGTGGTTTTTCCGACCTGCCAAAATGGTGGTGTCAGCGGCTGTTCCTGGGCCAGGGCACACCCTGGCCGCGCACGGCTTCCCCTCCGGCTCGGCCGGAGTTGCCTGCAGTGGTGCTGCCGGGGCAGGTCGCGGTCACCTTGATAGGCCATTCGACTTTTCTGCTGCAGCTGCCGGGGCTGAATGTTTTAACCGACCCAATTTTTTCCTCCCGCGCCGGGCCGTTTTCCTGGGCCGGGCCCAAGCGGGTGCGGTCGCCGGCGCTACGCCTTGAGGAGCTGCCGCGCATCGATGTCGTGCTGGTCAGCCACAATCACTACGATCATCTCGACCTGCCATCGCTGCGCTGGCTCGCACGTGAGCGCCGGCCAATGATCATCACCACGCTGGGCAACAAGGCGTGGCTTGAGTCGCGCGACGTGGCCAGGGTGGTGGAACTCGACTGGTGGCAGTCGCACCAGGCAACACCCGAACTCGAGTTGGTCTGCACTCCCGCGCAGCATTTCGCCGCCCGCTGGCCGTGGGACCGCTGCCTGACCCTGTGGGGCGGCTTCATGCTGCGGACTGCCGGAATTTCTATTTTCTTTGCCGGTGATACCGGGTGGGCGTCGCACTTTGCTGAAATCAAAACGCGGCTCGGTTCACCGGCGCTGGCCCTGCTGCCGATTGGCGCCTATGAACCACGCTGGTTCATGGAAGCCGTGCACATGAATCCGGATGAGGCGGTGCGGGCGCACCTCGCGCTCGGCGCCCGCCAGAGTCTCGGCATGCATTTTGGCACATTCCAATTGACGGACGAGGCCATTGACGCGCCCCTGCATGCCCTGGCCGCCGCGCGCACGGCGCGGGGAGTCGCCCCCGGGGTCTTCGACCCCATGGACTTCGGTGAAACCCGATTGCTGGCACTTCGCTGACTGCCGGATCGGCTGCAACCCATTTCAGTTTGTGTTTCCTCCGTTGTGCGGCCTTGCTTCCCTCAACCCTAACCCCGCCCACTGGACCACAGTCGGTCTGGTCCGTTTCCCATGTCAGCCCCCGGCGCAGCCCCCGCCCTGTTCACCGCCCGCTCGATGGGTGCGCAAAACCGCGCGGAAATGCGTCTGGCGTTCGACCACGCCTTGAAGCTCGCCGAGGGCAACCGGCTCATCCTGCGCGTGCCCTCCGGCATCAAGCCGGTGCACAATCGCCGGGGGATGCATTACCATTACCGCCCGGAGGTGTTCCTGCAACTGCACGGCACCACGGACTTCAGTTTCCCAAGCGCGGGTTTCCGGCTCAGCCCCGATGAGATGTGCATCATCCCCGCCGGCGTGCCGCACAGCGAGATCGTTCGCCCCGGGCCCGACAAGCCCTTCCGCAACCTGGTGGCCGGCTTCTACAACAACACCCTCAGCCTGCACTTCGCCCACGAGGCGCGGCCGGGCAAGCCGGACATCGAGGTGATCGAGTTCTTTGACGCCCCCAACCTCGACGTTTTCCTGACCCTGGCCAACACCACGGCCCAGACCCACAGCATGCAGGGCCCGGCGCGCGAGGCCGTGCTCAAGGGCCTGCTGCTCGCCCTGCTCGGGCTGTTCCGCAATATCGTCGAGACCGGCACCGGCCAGCTCAACAACGACATGGGAAAGGTCTTCCAGGCCAAATGCCTGGTCCGGGAGCAATTCGCCAACCCGGCGCTCGGCGTGCAACACATCGCCGAGGTGCTCGGCTGCTCGCCCGATTATCTCTCACACCTCTTCCACACGGAAACCAAGGAGCGGCTGACGCACTATATCCAGCGCATCCGGATCGATGGATCCACCCTCACGCTGGAATCCTCGCCGCTGACCATTTCCGAGATCGCCTACGCCTGTGGCTTCGCCGACCCCGCGTATTTCGCCCGGGTGTTCAAGCAGCACAAGGGCCTGACGCCGCAGGAATACCGCGCGCAGCTTAAGAACCAGCGCACCCACCAGGAAGAGCAGCCCAAGACGGTCTATTACGACCACCTGGACTACACGCACGGCGTGCCGCACAAGAAGGAATCGCCGGCCCGCTAGGTAGCGCACCTACTTCACGTAAATGCGATACTCCCACGGCTTGAGACTGAGCCGGGTCGCCGTGTTGAGCTCGATCTTTTCGCCGCTGAAGTAATCCGTGTAGGCGCCCGAGTAGAGGCCGGCCTCCTCGAATTTCACCGTCTGCGCCGCCTTGGAGAAATTCAGCACGGCGAAGACCTTGTCGTGATCGTTCTGGCGCACGAAGCTCAGCACCGCGGCGGGGGCGGTGTTCACCACCTGGACCATCCGGGCGCCCCAG
>JAYUGX010000066.1:0-1774 GCA_043738215.1 Lacunisphaera sp. | reverse complement strand
GTGATTGACAAAGAGGTTGTTCACTGAGGCACGCTGTGCGAAGCTGGGGTTGCGAGACCAACCAGCAACACCCAACGGAGGCCCCAGTGAACGTGCATAAGAATGCCAAGTTAACCCCCGCCGGGCGAGTCCGGCTTGTGGAACGTCTGTTAAGCGGGGAGTCACGGCGCAGCGTAGCGGAGCAGACCCAGCAGAGCGTGCGGACGGTGGGGAAGTGGTGGGACCGCTGGATGGCCGGGGATCGGGAGTTGGCCGATCGCTCGAGCCGGCCGCACCGGATGCCGCGGCGGTTGAAGCGGGTGGTGCGGCGACAGATCGGGAAGTTGCGGCGGCAGCGCCGGAGCTCCCTGAGCATCGCGTACGAGCTGGGCCTACCGGTCTCGACGGTCGTCACCGAGCAACGGCGGCAAGGGGTGGCCCGCCTGCCGAGCCTCCAGCCGCCGGCGCCGGTGGTGCGCTACCAGCGCGAGCGCCCCGGGGAACTACTGCACGTGGATACCAAGAAGCTGGGCCGCATCGGCTGCATCGGGCATCGGATCCACGGGGATCGCCGGCGGAGCGTGAAGGGCATCGGCTGGGAGGTCCTCTACGCCGCGATCGACGATGCCAGCCGCGTGGCGTACAGCGAGGTGCTCGACGATGAGCTGGGGACCACGGCGGTGGGCTTCCTGGCGCGTGCGCGGGCCTGGTATGCGGCCCGGGGCATCCAGATCGAGAGCGTGATGACCGACAACGGCAGTGCCTATCGCTCGCACGTCTGGCGCAACGCGCTGGGCGCCGCCGGCCTCCGGCACCTGCGCACCCGGCCCTACACGCCCCGCACCAACGGCAAGGTCGAGCGCTTCATCCAGACCCTGCTACGGGAGTGGGCCTACGTCCGGCCCTACCCGCGCTCGTGGGTGCGCACCCGCGCCTTGCGGCCCTACCTGCGATACTACAATCTCGAGCGGCCACACACGGCCCTCGGCTATCGTCCCCCGCTCGCGCGGCTCGCGTCAGTGAACAACGTCCTTGTCATCAACAGCTAGTCGTATCCGCCGCCGCCGGCGTTGGCGGAACCGCCCCCCCCATCTCCGCCATCCTCACCCTCGCCTCGGCAGCCTGGTCGATCCGGCCGAACTTCGTCAGCACCTCGCTGTAGGCAGCTTTCGCGGCCGTGGAGTCGCCGGCGATGGTAAAGGCCCGGCCGGCATCCAGCAGGTACTGCGCCTTCTGGAAGTCGAGACGCGCCCGGACCGACGCCTGCCGGTACGCGTCGGCGGCGTCCTTCGCCTTGCCCTGGTCCTCGAGCCCGGCGCCGAGCAGTGAGTACGCTGACGCCAGGACGTAGTCCGTGTGGCTGCCGCGTACGAACGTCTGGAGCGCGTTCACCGCCACGTCGCGCTGGCCCTGGACCATGCGGATCTGGTTGAGGAGGATCGACGCCTCGTCGGCCGCCCTGGTGCCGCCGAAGCGGTCCACCAGCTTGCTGAGGTCGCTGGCCGCCAGCGGCAGGTTGCCCGACTCGGCCGAGTTCCTGGCCTGCATCAGCTCCTGCGAAGCAAAGGACTCTTTCCTGGCCTGCGAGGTCCTGTACCACAGGACACCCAACACCAGCATAGCCAGGATTCCCGCGCCAATGGCCGTTTTCCTGCCATTTTTGGCGGCCCACTCGGCCCAGTTCAGCTCATCCAATTTCGCAGCAACGGTGTCCGGCGCGGTCATGCACTACCTCAAGTGATCTGTGAAACCCCGTGGCCATGCCCCCGGCGTGACTCGAACACGCGGCCTACGG
>JAYUGX010000065.1:0-11458 GCA_043738215.1 Lacunisphaera sp. | reverse complement strand
ATTCTTGTTCCACTGCCATGCTTCGCTTCATCGCCCGCCGCCTGCTGCAGATCATCCCGGTGCTCTTTGTGATCATCACGGCGACCTTCTTCATGGTCCGCTTCGTGCCGGGCGGGCCGTTCACCGCGGAAAAAGCCATCCCGCCGGAAATCCTGAAAAACCTCGAGGCCCACTACGGGCTGGATCAGCCGCTCTGGCGGCAATACCTGAACTACCTCAACCGCATGGCGCATGGCGACCTCGGCCCGTCGTTCAAATATTCCAACCGCTCCGTCAACGAGATCATCGCCGACAAATTCCCCGTCTCGCTCGAGCTGGGCGGCTGGGCCCTGCTCGTGGCGCTGGGCCTCGGCCTGCCACTCGGCGTCATCGCCGCCGTAAAGCGGAATTCCTTCCTTGATTACTTGTGCAGCGCCTTTGGCCTGCTCGGCATTTGCGTGCCGACCTTTGTGCTGGGGCCGCTGCTCGCCCTTTCGCTTGGCATCTACCTGCACTGGTTCAGTGTCTCCGGCTGGAATTACGCGTCCGATCGCGTCCTGCCCTGCCTGACCCTCGGCTTCGTTTATGCCGCCTACATCATGCGGCTGACCCGCGGCGGCATGCTCGAGGTGCTGAACCAGGATTACATCCGCACCGCCCGGGCGAAGGGCGCTTCGGAGGCTCGCGTCGTCCTCCGGCACGCGCTGCGCGGCGGCCTGCTGCCGGTCGTGTCCTTCCTCGGCCCGGCCATCGCCGGCATCCTGACGGGGTCGTTCGTCATCGAGACCATTTTCCAAATCCCCGGTCTCGGCCGCGAGTTCGTCAACAGCGCCTTCAACCGCGACTACACCCTCGTGCTCGGCACCGTCATCCTCTACGCGAGCCTGATCGTCCTCCTCAACCTGGTGGTGGATGTCGTGCAGGTGTGGCTCAATCCGAAGCTGAAATTCGAATGAGCGCGACCGCCACCCTGACCGCCGATCCTGAACCCGGCTCCTCGCTCTGGCGTGACGCCTGGCACCGGCTGCGGCAGAACCGGCTGGCTATCCTCGGCGGCGGCATGCTGCTCGTCCTCGCGGTGCTCTGCGTTGTGGGTCCATGGTTCTGCCCCTACACCTACTACGAGATCGACCTCGGCAATTCCTTCGCGGCGCCGAGCGCGCAACACTGGCTCGGCACCGACCAACTCGGCCACGACTTGCTAGTACGCATACTCTACGGTGGCCGCATCTCCCTCGGGGTCGGAATCTGCGCGACGTTCGTCGCCCTCACCATCGGCGTCGCCTATGGCGCCGTCGCCGGTTATGCCGGCGGCAAGGCCGACGCCGTCATGATGCGGCTCGTGGACATCATCTACGCCCTGCCCTTCACCATCTTTGTCATCCTGCTGATGGTGTTCTTCGGCCGGAACATCGTCCTGCTCTTCGTCGCGATCGGCGCGGTCGAGTGGCTGACGATGGCACGCATCGTCCGCGGCCAGGTCATGGCGCTGAACAAAATGGAGTTCATCGAGGCCGCCCGGTCGCTCGGCTTCAGCAACCGGCGCATCATTTTCCGCCACATGATCCCCAATGTGCTCGGCCCGATCATCGTCTACACCACGCTCACCATCCCGGCCGTCATGCTGCTCGAGGCGTTCCTCAGCTTCCTCGGCCTCGGCGTTCAGCCGCCGATGAGCTCATGGGGCACGCTCATCAAGGACGGCGCGGAGAAGATGGAGGAATTCCCCTGGCTGCTCATTTTCCCCGGCAGCCTCTTTTCGCTGACACTCTTCTCCCTCAACTTCCTCGGCGACGGTCTGCGCGATGCCCTGGATGTTCGCGCCGCCAAGGATTAGGCGGAACCTCCGCCCAGGCATGGGTTCCGAGTATTTTCCGTCTGGCCTCCGTCCTCCGTCCTCTGTCATCTGCTTGCCTCGCCGTAGCCTTGCGCGAAGGCGGGTCCCCTGCCTTTCTTAGTCATGCTCCGCCGCTTCAAACCTTATTTCCGCTACCTGAAGGCGGCCCGTGGCACCCTCTCGGCCGCGGTTTTCTACGGCCTGCTCTTTGGCGCCACCAGCGGCGTCGGCCTCCCGGCGCTCGTCAAATTCGTTTTCCCGCCGATTTTTGATCGCCGCGACCCGCCACTGGCCGAATCAACGATCTGGCTGATTGCCGCCAGCGTGCCCCTGCTGTTCCTGCTGCGCGCGGTCACCGGCTACCTTAACAGTTATTATGTGCAATTGACCGGCGTCCGCATCCTGGAGTCGGTCCGGCTCGATTATTTCCGCAAACTGCAGTGGCTGCCGCTCTCCTTCCTGCAGCGCAAGGCCAGCGGCGACCTCATCTCGCGCGGCCTGGCCGACACGGCGCAGTTGCAGTTCACCCTCTCCCTGGTCGCCAACGATGGCGTCAAGCAGCCCATGCAGCTGATCGGCGCGCTGGGCTTTCTCCTCTGGCAGGCTTTCAGCACCGACGGCGCGCTGCTTGTGCTGGTCTGCCTCGCGGTGGTGCCGCTCACGGTCCTGCCGGTGCATTACGTCGGCAAGAAGATCGTGAAGCGCGCCCTGCAGGTGCAAAGCCAGCTCGGTGACATCTCCTCGCAGTTCATGGAGAATCTCTCCGCCGCCCGCGAGGTCCGCGCCTTCGGCCTCGAGTCGCGTGAGATCGAGCGCTTCGGCCAGTCCACCAATGCACTCGTCATCGCGCAGATGAAGACGGTGAAATATGCCCAGGCGCTCACCCCGGCCATTGAGATCCTTTCGGGCGCCGGCATCGCCGCCACCCTGGTCTTTGCCTACAAGGCCGGCGTCAAATGGGACACCTTTTTTGCCATCATCACGGCGCTCTACCTCTGCTACGAGCCGATTAAGAAGATCGGCTACCTCAATACCGAGCTGAACCGCGGCACGGCCTCGCTGGATCGCCTCGAGCACGTGCTCGACGAGCCGGTGACCATCACCGACCCGGCCCAGCCCAAGCCGGTCACCCGCCTGCGCGGCAACATCGCGTTCACTAACGTCACCTTCGCCTACGGCGAGACGCCCGCCCTCTCGGGCGTCAACGCCGCCATTCCCGCCGGCACGGTCTGCGCGCTGGTCGGCCCGAGCGGCGCGGGCAAGAGCACCTTCGCCAACCTCGTGCCACGGTTCTTCGAGGTCGGCGCGGGGGCCGTCACCATCGACACCATTGATGTCCGCGCCATGCGGCTCGCCGACCTGCGCCGCAATATCGCCCTCGTCTCGCAGGAGCCGGTGCTCTTCAACGACACCATCTACAACAACCTGCTGCTGGGAGACCCCGGGGCATCCCGTGACGCCGTAATGACCGCCTCGCGCGACGCCCACGCCCATGAGTTCATCACCAAGCTGCCGCAGGGCTACGATGCGATGGTGGGCGAACGTGGTGCGCTGCTCAGCGGCGGACAGAAACAGCGCCTCGCCATCGCCCGCGCCTTCCTGCGCAACGCGCCCATTCTCATCCTCGACGAGGCCACCAGCGCGCTCGACTCCGAAAGCGAGGCGGCGGTGCAGGACGCGCTCCGGAAACTGGTCGTCGGCAAGACCGTGCTGATCATCGCGCACCGCTTCAGCACCATCCGCGACGCCTCGATGATCCTCGTGTTCGACCAAGGGAAGATCGTGGCGCAGGGCGACCATGCCTCGCTCCACGCCGGCAACGCGCTCTACAAATCGCTCTACGACCGGCAAACTGGAACCACCTGATCGCCATATGGAACTCAGGAAATCAGGAATTTCCTATTCCAGTCGTTCCTGAGTTCCACATTCTCCCTGCAATGTCCAAGTCCGAGCCCAAGGAATTTTCGCGCGCGGTGGAGAATCTCATCGCCGGTTTTCGCCAGGTCCCGGAGGACCGCGGTCGGTCCAAGCGCCGCCGGACGAACGAACTCGGTTCGCTCGTGGATGAGCTGCTGGTCAAATACCGCATCAGCCACGACTCGCTCGAGCATAGCATCCGCGAAAAATGGCCCGAGCTGGTCGGCGCCGCCAACGCGTCCTACTCCCACCCTGTCGTCGTCGAGCGCGGCCTGCTCGTCGTCCTCGTGTCGCACGCGGTCGTTCGCAACGAGCTTTTCCAGCACCGCGAGTCCATTTTGGAGAAACTCAAGAAGCTGCCCGGCTGTGCTGATATCAAGGGCTTGGCGCTGCGGGCCGGTTGAGCCGACCTGTCCCACGCCGATTCCTGCAAAAAAACGCTTGCAGGGCGGGGCTGCCGTTTAGTTAATGGCCGCTTACGTTAGTGAGAGTCTGCTGGTCGCAGGCTCCCACCACGGTCAGTCCGGGCAACCGGACACTAACGGTGCCGCCGGCCTTCCAAAAGCGGGCGGCACGGAGCGAAAGCTCCACCAAAGACCGCGTTATCAACCACCTAAACCATGTCACAACCCGTTAAGTCAGAAGTCATCGCCCAGTATAAAACCCACGAGAAGGACACCGGCTCCAGCGACGTCCAGATCGCGCTGCTCACCGCCCGGATCAATCACCTGACCGAGCACCTGCGCACGCATCGCAAGGACTTCCACAGCCGCCGGGGCCTGCTCCAAATGGCCAGCCGCCGTCGCAAGCTCCTTGATTACGTCAAGAGCGAGAACCTGGCCAAATACAACGACCTGCTGCAGAAACTCAGCCTGCGCAAATAACCGATTTCACGAAGGGCGGTCCACCGACGGGCCGCCTTTCGTTCAGCTCCCCTCATACGAACCAGCCGCCCGGGACATTTCCGCTTGCCGCCCCACCGAGGTTGGGACCGCAATCCGAAATTTCCCGAAACTGATTCAGAGGGGGACGACGAAAAAGGGCAAAACCCGCCGCCACGGCTTTCCCGCCGCCGGCACCCAACCGGGCCCTGAACGGCCCAACCCCAGACCAACATGAATCAGAAACACAACGTCACCGTGCCCGGCCTCGGGCTCACGTTCTCCACCGGCTCCATCGCCCAGCTCGCAGGCGGCGCCGTCAACGTCAACGTCGGCGAGACCAACGTCTTCGTCACCGCCTGCGCCGCGCAGACCATGCGCCCCGGCCAGGACTTCTTCCCGCTCACCTGCGACTACCGCGACAAATACGCCGCGGCCGGCCGCTTCCCGGGCGGCTACTTCAAACGCGAAGGCCGCCCCACCGAGCGCGAGATTCTCATCTCCCGCCTGTGCGACCGCCCCTGCCGCCCGCTCTTCCCCGAGGGCTTCCTCAACGAGGTGCAGATCATCGGCCAGCTCTTCTCGGCCGACCTGATCAATGACTCCGACATCGCGATGGTCAACGGCGCCAGCGCCGCCCTCGCCATCTCCGACATCCCGTGGAACGGCCCGATCGGCTGCGTCCGCGTCGCGCTGATCGACGACCAGTTCGTCGCCAACCCGAACATCGAGCAGATGTTCTCCTCCTCGCTCGACCTCATCTACGTCGGCAACGAGAAGGACATGCTGATGATCGAGGGCTCCGCCGACCAGATCCCCGAGGAGAAGTTCGTCGAGGCGCTCGCGTTTGGCCACCAGGCCATCCAGCCAATCATCGCCGCGATCAGGGAGCTCGTCCGCCTCGCCGGCAAGCCGAAGGCCACCTTCAAGCTCATCGGCGCCACGCCCGAGGCCCGCGCCATCATCGAGCGCGTCGTCCCGGCCGAGCGCGTCTCCGCCGCCATCTTCGGCTTCGAGAAGGCCGTCCGCTCCGCCAACGTGAAGCTGCTCAAGGAGGAGGCCAAGGCCGCCCTCCTCAAGGAGCTCGGCGAAGGCAAGTTCACCGACGTCGACCTGAACGTCGTGTTCGAGGACCTGCAATACAAGGCCTACCGCGCCACCGTCCTTGCCAAGGGCACCCGCTCCGACCACCGCGACGCGAAGTCGCTCCGTCCGCTCCAGGCCCAGGTCGGCGTGCTGCCCCGCGTGCATGGCTCCGCCATGTTCCAGCGCGGCGACACCCAGAACATCGCCCTCGTCACCCTCGGGCCGACGAAGGAAGCCCAGGACATGGACGGCCTCACCGGCGGTGCCACGTCGAAGAGCTTCATTCTCCACTACAACTTCCCGCCGTTCTCTGTCGGCGAGGCCGGCCGCTTCATCGGCCCCGGCCGCCGCGAAATCGGCCACGGCGCACTCGCCGAGCGCTCGCTCGTGCCGATCCTGCCCCCTGAGGACGTGTTCCCCTACTCCATCCGCGTCGTCTCCGAGATCATGGCCTCCAATGGCTCGACCTCGATGGCCTCGGTCTGCGGCGGCTGCCTCGCCCTCATGGACGCCGGCGTGCCGATCATCGCGCCCGTCGCCGGCATCAGCTGCGGCCTCATGACCGAGATGGCGGCCGACGGCTCCATCACGAAGTGGACCACCATCACCGACATTCTCGGCGAGGAAGACCACTTCGGCGACATGGACTTCAAGCTCGCCGGCACGACCAAGGGCATCACGGGCTTCCAGCTCGACCTCAAGATCAACGGCCTGCCCTTCGAGATCGCCAAGACCGCGATCTTCCAGGCGCGCGACGCCCGCATCGAGATCCTCAAGGTCATGCTCGCCTCGCTCCCGGCCCCGCGCACGGACCTCTCGAAATACGCCCCGCGCATCCAGACGATCCAGATCGATCCCGAGAAGATCGGCCTGCTCATCGGGCCCGGCGGCAAGACGATCCGCCGCATCACCGAGACGACCGGCGCGCAGATCGACATCGCCGACGACGACTCCGGCAAGGTCTTCATCTACTCGAACAATGCCGACGCCATGAACCGCGCCGTGCAGGAAATCGATGCTCTCTGCGGCGGCGGCTCCCAGATCGAGATGGGCAAGATTTACACCGGCCGCGTCACCGGCGTGAAGGAATTCGGCGCGTTCGTCGAGTGCATGCCGGGCAAGGAAGGCCTGGTGCACATCTCCGAGCTGGCCGACTTCCGGGTGCGCCGCACCGAGGATGTCGTCAAGATGGGCGACTCCATCACGGTCAAGTGCGTCGGCATCGACGAGCGCACCGGCAAGGTCCGCCTCTCCCGCAAGGCCGCCATGGCCGAGCTCGAGGCCCAGAAGCAGGCCGGCGGCGCCCCCGTCCCCGCCGAGGCCGGGACGAGTGCGTAAGCCTCGGCCGCCCCGGTGCAGTCCTAAGCCACCCCGCATAAATCCACCAAGCCGCGACGCCCATCGCGGCTTTTTTCTTTCCGCCACCCCAAACCCAACTACCGTCTGCTTCTTCGTGTCGTCCGTCGCCCACAAGTTTCTCCGCCCCATCGCCGTCTTCGAGGCCTTCAAGGGCGCCATTGTGTTGATCGCCGGTTTCGGGCTGCTCAGCTTCCTGGATCGCGACAACGAGGTCTATGCCGAGCAGATCATCCGGCACCTTCACCTGGACCCGGCCGCGCATTACCCGCAGATTTTCATCATGGCGATGGCGCGGCTGGAGGATTCCCATCTCTGGGCCCTAGCCGGCTTCGCGGCACTCTATGCCGCCTTCCGTTTCGTCGAGGCTTACGGCCTGTGGTATGCCCGGCGCTGGGCCGAGTGGCTCGCGGCGCTTGGCGGCGCCGTCTATGTGCCGATCGAAATATACGAGCTGGTGCACCGCGTCACCTGGCTCCGGATCGGGGCACTGGTGGTGAACCTCCTCGTGGTCGCCTACATGATCTGGCTGCTGACGGAGAGCCAGCGCAAGCGGGCCGCCGCGGAAAAGAAGCTGACAGCGGCCGGTCCCTGATGGTTGGCTGGTGGCTTCCATGAGGCTTCTGGTCACGAATGACGACGGCATCGGCTCCGTCTTCCTGCACGAGTTGATTTTCGCCCTCAAGGCCGCGGGCCACGAACTCGCCGTCGTCGCCCCGGTGAATGAGCAAAGCTGGACCGGCGCCTCGAAGACCCGCCACCGCCCGGTCAAGTCCGCCGCCGTCGACCGCGGCTTCGGCTGCCCGACGTGGATGGTGGACGGGACGCCGTCCGACTGCGTCAACATCGCCCTCGCCCATTTGCTGCCGGGAAAGGTCGGGGGCGTGGTCAGCGGCATCAATGTCGGCTTCAACTGCTCGCTCGGCTTCATTCTCGCCAGCGGCACCGTGGCTGGCGCGTGGGAGGGCGCGCTGCACGGCTTGCCGGCCATGGCTGTGTCGCAGGATGTCGCCGAGGAAGTCTACGCCCACCTCAAGGACCAGGGCGGCACCCCGGACGGCGAACTGTCCGCGACGCTGAAAATCTCCGCCGCCCGCGCGGCACGCATGGCCGCCCCGCTTTTTTCCACCGCGCCCACCGACAGCTTCACGGTGCACAACCTGAACTTTCCCTATCCCTGCCGGCCCGACACCGTCGTGCAGCGCACCGTGCCCGCCCAAGTGCACGTGCCCGGCCTGTTCAGTCCGCAGGCGGACGACGGCTCGCACCGCCTGCTCTGGGGCAAGATCCACGACGTCTCGCCGGCCGCGCCGCTGACCGACATCAAGTGCCTGGAGCAAGGCTCCATCAGCCACACCGTCCTCGACTACCGCCAGCTGGGCCACTAACCCGCGCCGCGCTTACTTGGACAGCCCCGGATCGGAACGCACGACGACGCCGTTTTGGAATACGACATCCCGCTCGTCTTCCACGGGCGCGCTGCCACCGCCGCCCCCGATCGGGGCGCTGACCCCGACCCCGCCGATGCTCCCGCCCATGGAAATGTTGCTGCCACTCAGAAGATTGCTCATCCCTCCGCCTGTCTTGTAGACCCAGACCTCTTCCTCGCCCCTCTTCCCGGCGCGGCTCATGACCTCCGAGGGTTTGCCCAGCACCATCTGGACCATGTCCGGCGTCATCCCCACCACCACTTTGCCGTTAAGCACCGCCTCCTGGATTTCAAACGGCCACGACTCATACAAGGCCCGGTTCGCATCGATCCGGGACATCGGGGAGGAGGAACAGCCGGCGACAAATAATGCCGCCAGTAGCGCAAGATAGAATCGGTGATCGGGGCGGATCATGCTGGCGATAATACACTGAACCGCCGCCCCGTCAAACTTCCCGGTAGTCCCGGCGGGAAATTGCGTTGCCGGCCGCTACCTCCCGCTGTTCAGCTTTAATGATGAACCGATTGCAGCTGCCGGGCACCGGCCTGTCCGTTTCGCCGCTCTGCCTGGGCGGGACCGTCATAGGCAACACCATCACCGAGGCCGAGAGCTTCGCGCTGCTCGACCGCTTCGTTGCGCTCGGCGGCAACTTCCTCGACACCGCGCGCATCTACTCCGACTGGGTGCCGGGTGAACTCCGGCGCAGCGAGCGCATCATCGGCGACTGGCTGCAGGCGCGGGGCCAGCGGGAGAAACTCATCATCGCCACCAAGGGCGCGCATCCCTTCATCGATTCCCTGCAGACGCCCCGCACCTCGGCCGCCGAGATCCGCGACGACCTCGAGGGCAGCCTGCGCAAACTGCGCGTGGAGGTCATCGATCTCTACTGGCTGCACCGCGACGATGCCACGAGACCCGTCGGGCATTTCATTGATCTGCTCAACACGTTTCACCGCGAGGGGAAAATCCGCGCGTTCGGTGGCTCGAACTGGGGTGCGGCGCGGCTCCGCGCCGCCAACGACTACGCGCAGCAGTCCGGCCAGCAGGGCTTCACGGTCAGCCAGCCGTTGTGGTGCCTGGGCTGCCAACAAGCCCGGCCGCCTGCGGATCCGGGCCTGATGAAATTCGACGCGGCGGCGCATCGCTTCCACCAAGAGACCGGCCTCGCGGTCGTGCCCTACACTTCGCAGGCCAAGGGGTTTTTTGCCAAGCTGGCCCTGCCGCCGGGCCAACAGCCGGCGGACCTGGCGCAAAGCGAGTATCACACTCCGCCCAATCTGACCGCGGGCAAAATTGTCGTCGAAATCGCCCGGGCGAAAAATGTCGCACCGAGCGCCATCGTGCTGGCCTACCTGTGGTCCCGGCCGTTCCCCGTGGTGCCCATCATCGGCTGCCGCACCCTCGCACAGCTGGAGGACAGCGTCGCCGCCCTGCCCGTCCGGTTGTCGGCCATTGATGTAGCGCGGCTCGAGTCGGCGTCCGCCTCCGGTCTGCCCGCCGTGGCCTAAGCCAGCCGCCGGTTGTTTTCTGCTGGCGCTGCCGGGATTCCCGGCTTCCCTTCGTGCCCTTCGCCCCACGCCAGACCAGCCATGATTGAAGTCGATAATCTCACGCGGGTGTTCCGCACCTACAAGAAGCAGCCCGGTTTCTGGGGCGGCGTGAAGGGCCTGTTCAAGCGCGAATTTGAGGAGACGCGCGCGGCGGACGGGGTCAGCTTCAGCATCAAGGAGGGCGAGCTGGTCGGTTTCCTCGGGCCCAACGGCGCGGGCAAGACCACCACTCTCAAGATGCTTTCCGGCCTCATCATCCCGACCAGCGGCACGGCGCGCGTCGCGGGCTTCGATCCCACCAAGCGCGAGAACGCCTACCGCCGGCTGTTCGCCCTGGTGCTCGGCCAGAAAAACCAGCTCTGGTGGGACCTGCCGGCCGTCGAGTCGTTTTACCTGCTCCGTGCCATCTACGGCCTGCCGGCCGACCAGTTCAAGGCGACGCTCGACGAGCTCGTGGCCCTGCTCAACATCGGCCCCAAGCTCAATGTCATGGTGCGCGAGCTCTCGCTTGGCGAGCGCATGAAGATGGAGTTGATCGCCGCGTTGCTGCACCGCCCGCGTGTGCTCTTTCTCGACGAGCCGACCATCGGCCTCGATGTCGTGTCGCAGAAGGCCGTCCGCGAGTTCCTGCTCGACTACAACCGCCGTCACAAGACCACCATCCTGCTCACGAGCCACTACATGGCCGACATCTCGTCGCTTTGCGAGCGTGTGATCGTCATCGACCACGGCAAAAAAATCTACGACGGCGGCCTTGACCGCATCGCCGGCGCCGGTGCGCGGCAGCGCATCATCAAGTTCAAGCCCCGCGACGGCGCGTTCCCGGCCGACTGGAAGCCCCAGCACGGCGAGTGCAAGGTCTGCGACGACGGAGAGATCCTCCTCCATGTGCCCAGCGAGTATGTCACGGCCGTGTGCCAGCAAATCCTCACGCAGGGCGCGGTGGACGACATTACCATCCAGGACGTGCCTCTGGAGGATGTCATCACCGAGCTGTTCTCGCGCGGCGTGGCGGAAGCTAAATAATCCATGAGCGGAATCCCATTCCTCGTTACCGCACTATTTTGCTTTGCGACAGCGATCAGCATATTATGGGTAAATTCCCGCCGATTAATTAATCGGACTATGGGCCTAGCTTCTCTATTCGTTTCATTTTCCTTCTTTTGCACCTACATGGTGATGGTTGTAGGAGCGGGAGAATCACCAGATTCCAAACATAAAACCTTGTTTTGGTTACGGATGAATGGCGCGGCATATGCATTCGTGCCCTGGACATTTTGGCTGATGAAAAACGCTATAGTTTCCACCCATGACTCGCTACCTTCTCTAGTAAGACGTTCTTGGCCGATGTTTGCTGCATCATGTGTGCTGGCCTGTGTCTGCTTTACTGATTCTTATATCCCTTTTGATTCAACCCCTGCG